>JBHELD010000033.1:0-150509 GCA_046263255.1 Actinomycetota bacterium | reverse complement strand
CCTGGCCGAACAGGCTCTCGCCGCCGGGATCCCGTTGGAGCTGGAGCTCGACGAACCACCGCGTCCGCTACCGCCCGGCCTCGATGTCTCCCTATACCGGATCGCCCAGGAGGCCGTCACGAACATCATCAGGCACGTGGGGCCGACCAGGGCACACATCGGCTGCGTTTCTCGGGGATACGGGCAGCCCTCCTTCGGACCGCCGAACCAGACCGGTGCTCGCGTGAGCATCTTGCTCGGCGGGGTTGACAAGACGCTACTCCAGCAGTCACCTGATCCAGGGAGGAAAGGAGGCCGAGGATGCGTCTGTTCAACCAGCTCCTTGCCGAGCGCTCGATCCAGGCGGCTAACACCGGTCGGGAGGCCGAGTACACCGGGCGGTACCTCGTTCTGCTGGAGGAAGGCTCGGGAGAGGGCGCCATCGACGCCGTTTCGGACGCCGGCCAGCTCAACGTCGCGTCGGCGTCGACGAACGGCGAGGAGATCACATCCGATCAGATCCGAGACGCCGACGCCGTCGTCTTCCCCGCGATCGACGTCGCTCTTGTGGACGCACCGCCGGGCAGGCTCGAAGGTCTCGCGGCAGCGACCACGGAGAGCTCTCCCATCCTGGCCATCGAGCCAAAGCGGATCGTCCACGTCGCCGGCGTCTCGGTGTTCGACGTGATGGGAGCCGAGTCGCTTGACTCCGAGACCGACGAGGTGTCGCCGGAGTACCGCCATGGCTACCGCGACGCGATCTTCGACCTGACGGGAGCCCGCGCGCCTGAGAGCACAACACTACGGCTCGACGGCGACGCGACCGCCGAGAGCACCTGGGGTCTGAACGCCATAGGGATCGACGACACGACCGGCACCGCGAACGGAATCAAGGTAGCCGTCCTCGACACCGGCTTCTTTCTGGGGCATCCCGACTTTCAGGATCGCACGATCCAGTCGCAGTCGTTCATCTCGGGCGAGACGGTGGAAGACGGACACGGACACGGGACGCACTGCATCGGCACGGCCTGCGGACCAACCACCTCGCAGCAAGGACGGTACGGCGTCGCGTCCGACGCGGAGATCTTCGCCGGCAAGGTCTTGAGCAACGGCGGGAGCGGGGGAGACGGTGGGATCCTGGCCGGGATCGATTGGGCCGTCCGCAAGGGTTGCAGCGTGATCTCGATGTCGCTCGGCGCCCGCGTCGCCATAGGGCAGGCGCCGTCGGCCGTGTACGAGCGGGCGGCGCGCAGGGCGCTGAAGAAGGGGTCGTTGATCGTCGCGGCGGCGGGCAACGACAGCGCCCGTCCGCAGATGACCTCGCCCGTCTCTCACCCAGCGAACTGCCCGTCGATCGTGGCGGTCGGCGCCGTCGACCAGACGATGAAGATCGCGCCGTTCTCGAACCGCGCGATGAACCCGAACGGCGGCGAGGTGAACCTGATCGGCCCCGGCGTCCTAGTCCATTCGAGCTGGATCCACCCGCAGCTGTACCGGAAGATCAGCGGCACCAGCATGGCCACCCCCCACGTCGCCGGCGTTGCGGCGGTCATCTGTGAGGAGACCGGGAAGACCGGGCTCCCGCTGGCCCAGGAGGTGCTCGCGCGCTGCAAGAACGTCGGGCTGTCGTTCGCCGATGGGGGCCGCGGGCTCGTCCGCGTCATCTAGTACGCTCGGCCGTCATCCGGCAGACTTGCGGAGCGCGCTATGACGGGAGTCGAGATCGTCGTCTCGGTCGACGACCAGGACGTGGGACGGCTGGACGAGATCGCGGCGACGCTCGAACGCATGGGGATGAAGGTCGAGCACCGGATGGCGTCGATCGGGACCATCAGCGGAGTCGCCGATGACGCGAAGATCGAAGAGATCGCTGCGGTCGACGGTGTAGCGGCCGTCGAGGTGGCGCGAACGGTTCAGCTCCCGCCGCCGGACTCGGACGTGCAATAGGAACCCACGCGAGCAGCTACCACGTGGTTGGCCGGGCGGCCACGGAGCCGTGTGCGGCCGGGCCCGGCGGCTGACCTTCGACGAGGTGCAGCCCGAGCAACCAAATGAGGGGCCCGCCACCGGCCCCTCATTCGCGTCACGTCACCGTGCGCCGGCTACGTGATGGCGCACCAGCGGAACAGCGGCGCCGTGTGCTTGTTGCTCAGACCGATCTCGCACACGATCGCGCAGGGATTCACCGGCTCGCCGATGCAGGTCGCGTGCGCCGGACCCGCGCCGACGACGACGAAAGCGGACGCCAGAGACGCAGCCGCGAGGAACAGACGTAGCTTCTTCATCTCGATCTCCCCACTGGTGATGCGCTTTTCGGACCGGTGGAGCATAACGTGACGCATCCGTGGGCTGTCGTCCGCGAATCCTCAGGCGATGGGAGTCGCGCTAAGGGCGCGCTGCGAGCTCGACCGCCTGCACGACCACGTTCAGGCGAGGCTTCAGCTCGGTTCCTTCACGCGCGGGCTCGAGCCGCACCACGAGCTCGACGCGTCCGTCCAGGATCTCGTTCCGCGCCCGCTTCGGGGTCGGGATCGTGAACGTCCCCGGGCGGTCGGGCGGATAGGGCCCGATGCCGCCGGCCTCCACGGCGGGACGGGGATGCAGCGACTGACGGATCGCTGCGACCGCTGCGAGGCCCCGGGCTAGGATCGGGCGCGTCCGCTCGTTCTAGCAGGAGGTCCAAAGATGGCCGTCAAGCCGATTCCGGACGGGTACCCGAAGGTCACGCCATACCTCCACGTCGACGGGGCCGCCGGGGCGATCGAGTTCTACAAGAACGTCTTCGGCGCCACGGAGCGCATGCAGATGGCAGCCCCCGGCGGGAAGGTCGCGCACGCGGAGCTCGAGCTCGGCGACTCGCTCGTCATGCTCGCCGACGAGTCCCCCGACATGGGGATCCGCGGCCCCTCCGCGTACGGCGGAAGCCCCGTCATGATCTCCGTCTACGTCGAGGACGTCGACGGCACGTACCGGAAGGCGCTCGACGCGGGCGCGAAGTCGGTGAGCGAGCTCGAGAACCAGTTCTACGGCGACCGGACGGCGCAGTTCGAAGATCCCTTCGGCCACCGCTGGCACATCGCGCAGCACGTCGAGGACGTCCCTCCGGGCGAGATGGAGCGCCGCGCCGCCGAGGCGATGGGCGCCATGGGGGGCGGCGAAGGCTAGCCGCGGGCGCGGCCCGCGCGCGCCTGGTAGAGGCGGTCGAGCAGGTCGTACATCACCATCTCGTGAGGGCGCTGCGCGGAGCGCAGCAGGCGGTTCACGTGCATGTGAGCGAGGCCGACCGCGAGCTCCTCGAACGGCACCGTCAGCTTGCCCGCGGCATCGAGCGCGCGCAGTCGCGCGACGAGCGGCGCGAACGCGCCCGCGCGCCGGTCCAATGCCGCCATCCCGCGGGCGAGCATGCCCGCGTGTGAGGCCGCGGGATCGATGAGCGGCTCGAGGCTGCGGCGCTCGGCCCGGTAGCGGCCCCCGATCTGGCGCTTCAGGAACGCGCCCGCGCTCACCTCGGCCGCGTAGCCGTCGCGCATCCTCCGCGCGGCGCGGCGCTGCTCCTCCTCGTCGAGGCCGAGGTCCACGAACAGACGGTGGATCCCAGCGAGCGCGATCCTCCAGCGGTCGTCGAGGGATCCACCCGCGGCGACGACCTCGAGCGCGGCCTCGCTGTCGGCGGAGAACAACGACTCGACGAGCTCTATCGCCGCCGGCCCCCCGTAGCGCTCGAGCTCGCGCACGTACGTGCCCAGCTCCACGCGCCAGACGCGGCCCTCGAGCTCCGGATCGACCGCGTCCCGAAAAGCCGGCAACACCTCCGACGTCAGGCGGCCGGGGTCGCCGTGCAGCCGCACGCGCAGGTGCGGCTCCGGGTCCGAGTAGCGGACGAAGAACCAGCGCCCGGCGGCCCCGCCGGCACGCGCCCGCGCCACGACGGGCGCCACTACCGACCGGAGGAGCGCGTCCGCCGTCGCCGTGCCGGTGTAGACCTTGACGTAGAGCCATTCCGATCCCGGGACGAAGCTGCGCCTCCCGGCTGCGGGCCGCGCCGGCGCCGAGCGGGGGATGCCGGACTCCGTGCGCGTGAACGGGATCAGGACCTCGTTCACGTACGGGCCGCGACCGCTCTCGACCACAAGCTCGTCCGGGCCCGGCCACACCTCGACGAGCCGGAAAGCCGGCCTCCTGCGGACGAGCTCGAGGAGCATCTCGACGCTCAGCACGTTGTCGAGGTCGACCATCATCGTGTTGTCCTCGTCCGCGAGCGCGACGTGCCGCGGCAGACGCCGCCGCTCGCGCAGCTCCTGCATCCGCGCGAACGTTGCGTCGCCCGTCGCGGCGAGCACCTCTGCCGCGTCCGCGGCGCGGAACGTCCAGCGCGCGCGGTGGAGGACCGTCCTTCCGTAGGTCACGCGCGGGAGGAACGGCGCCTCGCCGAACGGCCCCCAGCTCCACACGACGCCCTCCGCGACCCCCTGTGCCTGGACGGTGCAGAGGAAGCGGTAGATGCCAAGGCCGCGCAGGTTGTAGTTCTGCGCGCTCGAGAGACGGGGGGCGACCTCGCGCCCCAGGGTCTTCGACCGCAGCACGACCTTCTGCCCCTCGACGGACACGAGCAGGTCGGTCACGGGGATCTGCGCATCCGGCGCGGCTCCCGAGCGTCCGAGGAACGGGATCTCGTAGTCGCGCAGGACGGGGCGGGCGAGGATGTTGCCGCTGCGCCCTTCGGGGAGGTGGACGATCTCTGCGTACGCGATCTCCGGGCGGAGCGCCTCCTCGGCGCGCAGGTGGTCCCGGACCGCCGTGTCGACCGCCGCGTCGGCGTGGCAGAAGCGCGCCATCAACCGCGCTCCCGAGGGCCCGGCGGCACCGTGGAGGAGCAGCCGGAAGTCGCCCCGGTCGACGTGGTTCCCGCTCTGCGCCGCGATCGTGACGAGCGCGGCGAAAGCGTCGGGCGTCTCCGCCGGATCCTCGGCGCGCAGCGCGTCGACGTCGGAGTCGTCGAGCACCAGCTCGTGGGCGCCGTCTGCGACGGTCTCGACCAACCGCCGCAGCAGATGCGCGAAGCGCGGCCCGACGTTGCCGCTCTCGTCGGGGCGCCGGGGCCACACGAGCCCGCGCACCAGAGGCGACGCGTCGCTGCCGGGGGAGCTGGACGGGAGGAAACCGATGCCGGCCTCCTCGTCGAGCGCCTCGACCAGAGGGACCTCGCGCGTCTCGTAGCGAGCGACGAACTCGGCGCGCCAGCGCTCGAGCGCGCCGCCGGGGCCCCTGCCGATCGTGCTCTGCAGCGCCGCGGTGGCGCGCCGGACCTCGTCGACGACCGCCGTACCGACCGTGGCCTCGTCGCACGCGACCACCATGTCGGTCTGGAAGAACGTGCGCCGGTCGGCCGCGGCCGGGAGCCGCGCCGCGATCGAGAAGACCCGCTCGTAGCGCTCGACCGGCGCACCGAGGCCCTCCGCGTCCAGCTTGTCGAGCTCGGCCCTCACCTCCTCGAGCACGCCGAGCTCCTCGTCGGCGCCCACGGCGGCGAGCTCCTCGATCAACGCGACGATCGCCTCGGGTCCCGTGATCGGCGGGACCAGAGTCGACTCGAGGAGCTGCGAGTCCACGAGCTCGTCGACGAACGCGGCAGCCTCGTCGTACGAGACGTCCTCGTCCACGAGCACCGCTGCGAGCTCGTCGAACGTCGCGCCCCGGCGGGCGCGGTCCAGCACCGTCGCGACCGCCTCGTTGTGCTCGACCGCGACGAGGCTGTAGCTGCGGCCCCCGCGCAGCCCCGCCTCCGCGTACCGCAGGTTCCTCCCGACCTCGTAGAGGCTGGAGTTCACGCGGTAGGTCAGCTTGCGCTTGAAGCGGTCCTCGAGCCCCAGCGCCAGCGCGGTCAGGTAGAGGTGGTCGAGGCGCGTCCGGCGCGCGTTCCGCGCCGGAGGTCCGACCTTCAACCGGGTCGTCTCGCCGATGCGGCCGATCGCGCTGCCCGCGAACGTCCCGAACGGCGTGGGCCGCGTGCACATCCTCAGGAAGTAGCGGATGAGCGGCCGCTCGACCTTCGGGTCGTCGTCGCCGTCGAGGAACGCGCGCGAGCGGGACGCGAGGTTGGGCGACGCGAGGTAGAGCGCCTCCTGCACCTCGGGCCGCGCGTAGAGCGAGCGCAGGCGCTCGCGCAGCTTGTCCCGGTCGCGAGCGAGAGCGCCGGGATCGACGGGAGCGGACGCAGCTTCGAGGCCCTCGCTCCAGGCGTACGCTTCGGCGGCCGGCAGCAGGGTCGTCCGCAGCATGAAGAAGCCCGCGGGCTTCGCGTCGTGCCTCACGTCTCGCCCGGGCCCGACAGGAGCATGTGGCGGTCCCACGCCGGCTCGTCGTGGGTCGCGGCGGCGACGAGCGCGAGCGCTACGCCCGAGACGCCCGCGAGCAGTCCCGGCCCCTGGACGTCACCACCCTCGTCGTCGCGCTCCGGATCCCATACCGAATATCCCGCGAAGCCCTCTGGGTGGACGCGCCGGTCGAGCGTCGCCGTGGTCCAGAACTCGATCGAGCGGCGCAGGGCAGGAGTCGGATGCCTCTGCCAGAGGCGGGTCCACAGGTGGGCGAGCCCCATCGCGCCGTGGCACAGGCTGACCCCCTGCACGTCGCTGTCGCCGGGGGGACGCGCCGCGGCGCGATCGAGCGCCATCAGGGCCGCGCGCTCCCACCCGGCGCGATCGAAGGCGGCGGCGGCAGTCAGCAGGACCGTGATCACGCCGGGGTCGCCGTAGCACCACGCGAGCCGCGCGGGATGGGGATCGATTCCGGGCCCCACGAAGTAGGGCCACGTCGCGCGGCCCCCGGATGGGAGCGTCTGCGCGAGCAGCCACGTGACGCTCCCTTCGAGCAGCCGGGCGGTCGCCTCGCGCGCGACGCCTGCGAGGTGCGCGTGCGCGAGCAGCCCGACGACGCCGGGCACGCCGTGCGCGACCCCCAGGTTGTAGTAGCCCTCGGGGACGCGGTCGCGCGCCGAAGGCGGGATGAGCTCGGGCTTCGTGTACCAGGTGAGGCCCGGCGCCGCATCCTCGGCCGAGCCGGCGAGGGCGTCGACGACGAGCTCCAGCAGCTTGCGCCCTGCCGGCGCCGGCAGCCGTTCCAGCGCGTAGACCCCGACCCCGACGAGGCCGCCGACCAGGTCGTAGAGGCCGTCGAACGCGGCGGTCATGCCCAGCAGCGCCTCGTCGATAGCGGAAGTCGCGTCTTCGACCTCCGAGCTCTCCGCCAGATGCTCGACGGCCCACGCGACGCCGGGGAAGCCCTGCATCAACCCGGCGTTCATCGGTTGCTCGGCCACGGCCTCGACCGCGCGATCGAGAGCGGCCGCTCCCACCTCGCCGAAGCCCCCGTCCGGGAACGCCCGGTCGAGGTAGTGCATGGTCACCGCCGTGCCCGTCCAGCCGCGCGAGAGCGAGGCGTCGCCCGTCGCCGGCGACGGGTCGGACCGCTCGAAGCCCTCCGCTACGGCCCCGCCGATGTCCCGTGCGGCCGCCAGCGCCCTCGCCGCCAGGTCGCCCTCGAGCACGGGCCGCCATCGCTCCACCTGCGTCACGTCCTCCATACGAACACGAGCGGCCCGAAGGCCGCTCGTGGTCTTGGTTGGGCTCGGTGGATCAGCCGCAGGTCCGGACCTTGCGGCTCGTGTCTTTGGCCGGCTGGGCTAGCCGCACTGGAGCCAGGTGCTCTCGCAGCTGACAAACCAGGTCGCGCCCGACGGACATACCGGCGTCTGGGTGTTCCCCGGACAGGTCGTCGTGACCGGCCCTGCGCCCCCGGCGACGTTCGAGAGGGCCTCGTCCGAGAGGTTGCGGAGCGTCTCCTTGTTGAGCTCGAGCTTCCTGCGCTCCATCGTGGTGCTCCTTTCGTCTGCGGGTCTAGCTCGTCGCGGTGCCGCACTCCTGGAACCAGGTCGCACCCGACGGGCACACCGGCGTCTGGGTCATCGTGAGGAGGGTCGTCACGTCGGGGCAGTTCGTAGTCGACGCGCCGCCGACGGCCTCGGCGAGGTCGACCTCGGTCAGGTCCCGAAGCGTCTCCCTGTGGAGCTCCAGCTTCTTCATTCATCCCCTTTCCGGACGCCGTCGAGGCGGCGCCTCCGCCTAGTCGCGCGAAAAACAGAGCTGTTGCAGCCGGTGCGGAGAACTTATACCCGCAAATGCCGTTTCCCTGCCTGTTAAGGACGAATCGGACGAGATCGCCATCCGGGCGAGGCCTCTCGGGGGGGGGCGGCTCCTCTTCCCGGCAGGAATCCGAGGTCCGGCCGCAGTACCTCTACTGGGTCCGCTCGATCCGTCCGCGCCCGCCCGGAGGACATTCGATGGCCCCTCGCGCTCCCGCGCTGCTCGTCTCGCTCGCCCTGGCCGCGTCCGGCGGGGCCGTCGCGGCCTCGGCACCCGTGCGTGCTCAGAGCAAACCGAAGGTGGTCGTCAAGGCCGGCTACGGCGAGGCGGACGCCACGTGGCACGTCGGGGCGGGGGCCGGGCAGTACACCGAGAAGAGCCCCGACCAGAGCGAGCTCGTCGGCGGGGGCGACGTCGACCCGCACGCGCACTCCACGACGCAGCGCGACAGCTACGGAGTCCACTCTCGCCTCAGCTACCGGGCGATCGTGGTGCAGGACAACCAGGGGGACCAGGCGGCGTTCGTGAAGTCCGACAGCTATCTCGCGCAGGACTACCTGTCGCGCCGGGTCGGCCAGATCCTCGCGGAGGAGGGGTCGGCGATCTCGTACGACGAGATCTTCCACATGGCGAGCCACAACCACTCGTCGCCCTACTACCAGAGCCCGTCGTGGGGCGTGTGGATCTTCCAGGACGCGTTCGACCTCAGGGCGTTCGAGTACCACGCCCGCCGGATGGCGGCGGCGATCCTCGCGGCCGAGGACGCGCTCGTGCCGGCGCGCATGGGCGCGACGACGATCACGCACCGGCTCTTCAAGGGCATGATCGCCCGCAAGGGCATCGGCGACGACGGGACGCCCGTCGGATATCCCGACGACTTCGGCGACCTCGGCCTGGCGGTGATCCGCTTCGACGACATGTCGGTGCCGACCGCGCCGAAGCCCCTCGCGACGATGATCAACTGGGGACAGCACCCCGAGGGTCTCGACGATCACGACCTGATCACCGGCGACTTCGTCGCGCCGCTCGAGCGCTTCGTCGAGCGCGCGACCGGCGCGCCGCTCGTCTTCGGGCAGGGCGACGTCGGCAGCGCCGAGGCCGGCCCGGGCCGCCCCGACCTCATCCCCGCGGGTATCCCCAAGCGGTGGTCCCACGCGGGCCATGCCCAGGCCGAGCGGGGCGCGTGGCTGCTGTCGGAGGACGCCGTCGCGGCGTGGCGGCAGATCGGCGCCGGGGGGGCGCTCGTCCCGTTCAGCACCTCGTTCGACGTCGAGGCGGGGAACGCGTGGGTCCCCGGCCCCCTCAGCCATCCCTACCCGAGCTTCGCCAACTGCCGCACCGAGGCCACGGCGGAGGGGGCGCCGACCGTGCCGGGAACCCCTACCTGCACGCGCGCGGGCAGCGCCGACCGGACCAACATGCTGTTCGAGAACCTGAGGGCGCACGGCATCCCCGTCCCCGAGAACTACAGCCCGCCGGCGTTCACCGCGGTCGAGGAGAACCTCCGCCTGCACCTGCAGGTCTTCAAGCTCGGCGAGGTCGTGCTCGCGTCGTGCGCATGCGAGGCGCAGGTCGACCTGATCCTGAACTTCGAGAGCCGCGCCGACGAGACGCAGGGGAACATCTGGGACGGCTACGACTGGACCGAGCGCCTTGGCTGCGCGCAGGCCGGAGCCGGCGGCGACTGGACGTGCAGCAACCCGCGGAGCTCGTCGCAGACGATCACGTTCTCCGACGCGCGCTACCGGCGGATGAAGGCCCAGATCCACAACGACGCGCGGGGGTGGGACGCGCCGGAGAACGCGGCGACCGCCGAGAGCGAGCCCGGCGACCCGAGCAGGATCCTCGGCAACTTCACGCACGAGGAGCTCCCGGCGAGCCTCGGGTACAGGCTCCCGATCGGCGTCGGGCACGCCGGCGACTACAACGGCTACACCGTGAGCTACCGCGAGTACATGGCCTACGACCACTACCGCAAGGCCCTCACGTCGTACGGCCCCCACACCGCCGACTACATGGTCACGCGGCTCGTGCGTCTGGCGGGGGAGCTGAACGGGGGCCCCGAGCTCCCGCCCGAGCCGCACGACGTCGCCGCGCAGGCCGACGAGGCGCGCCAGGTCGCGGCCTCGGCCGCGCTCGGGGCGGCCTCCGGCGCCGCATACGACGCGTGGGTGGCCTCGCTTCCGGACGACGACGGTCCCGCGGCTCCGGTCGCGCAGCCGGAGGACGTCAGACGTTTCTCCGCCGCATACTTCTCGTGGGTCGGGGGCTCCAACGCGGCCGACAACCCGGTCGTGAGGGTTGAGCGGCTCGTCGACGGCCGGTGGGGCCCGTTCGCCGACCACTCCGGGGAGGTCCAGACGATGGTCGAGTTTCCCGACGGCGCCGACGGCCTGCTGAACACCTACCGGGGCAACGAGGAATGGGTGTGGACCGCGGGGTTCGAGGCGTTCAACGCGTTCCCCGCGGGAATCGGGAGCACACCCGCCGGCGAGTACCGGTTCGTAGTCGACGGCCACATCCGGCAGGAGGGCGAGTCCGTCCCGTACCACCTCGAATCCGAGTCGTTCCTCGTGCAGCCGTGGGACGGGGTCGCCGTGAGCGACCTGCGGATCGACCCGGCCGCCGTGTCGTTCCTGGCGACGAGCAGCTACCCGCAGACCTACGAAGGGTCCCCGTTCAGGTACGTCGCCGTCGCGACCAAGAACGACGAGACCGGTGTCCCGTTCTGCACGACCTGCAGCTTCCGGCCGTGGGCCGCGTCCGGTCGGATCGCGAGCGCGAACGTGACGGTCGTGCGGGCGACGGGCGCCGTCGAGGTCGTGCCGGCGCAGCTCGTCGAGGGCCGCTGGACGGCGCCGGTCGTCCTGGCCCCGGGCGACCGGGCATACGTCGACGCGGGCGGGGTCGTCGACGAGTACGGCGAGCGGAACGCGGCACCCTCGGCGACCGTGGCCGCGTAGCGGTCGTGCAGGGGAACGCGGCCGTCCGGCCAATCACTCCGGTAGCGAACGACTACTACTGCGGAGGCGACACGAGACGATGCTGAGGAAGATCGCTGTGCTCGGCGTGACGGCGCTCGTCGCGAGCGCTCTCGGCGGCGCGCCGGCCGGGGCCGGACCGACTACGGGCGGGCTCGCGAGCGACAACGTCGAGCACGTGCGGCACGTCCCGATCGCTCAGAACGGCGTCGGCGGCCGCCTGATCGGCAAGCACTTCTACATGAACGACCAGAACAAGATCATGATCTTCGACGTGAGCGAGCCGGAGAACCCGCAGCTCTCGGGAACGCTCCCGATGCCGCAGGAATGGCAGTTCAGCCGCGAGGACATCGACGGCAACGGCGAGATCCTCGTCGTGCCGAACACCGCGAACGGTGTCGCCGACGGCTCGCCCCCGAACGGCGGGGGAGGGACCGCCGTCGCGAACGCGGTCTACGTCATCGACGGCGAGGACAAGACGAACCCGAAGATCATCGCCAAGGTCAACGGTCCCGCTCAGCACACCTACAGCTGCGTCCTCGACTGCAGGTGGGCATGGGGCTCCGAGGGCACGATCATCGACCTGCGCGACCCGTCGAACCCGAAGGTGATGGAGGAGAGATGGGGCGACGGGCTGCCGGCGAACAGCGGCCACGACGTCGAGGAGGTCGCTCCCGGGCTCGTCGTGACGGCGACACAGCCGGTGATGCTCCTCGACGCGCGCAGGGACCCGCTGCACCCGAAGCTGCTCGCGCAGGGGACGAACGAGGACCGCCGCTTCATGCACGGCGCGCGCTGGCCCAACGGCGGCCGGGACCGGTTCCTGCTGATGGCCGGCGAGACGACGTTCAACCTGCAGTGCGACGAGGACTCGGGTGCGTTCATGACGTGGGACGCGTCGAAGTGGCGCAAGACGAAGACGTTCACGATGATCGACGAGTACCGGGTCGAGAACGGGACCTGGGTCGACGGCAACCCGGCCGCGCAGCGCAACTGCACCTCGCACTGGCACGAGGAGCACCCGGACTTCCGCAACGGGGGCCTCGTAGCCGTCGCGTTCTACGACCACGGCACGCGCTTTCTGAAGGTGTCGAAGACCGGCAAGATCTCGGACGCGGGCTGGTTCATGCCGTACGGTGGCCAGACGAGCGCGGTCTACTGGATCACGGACGAGATCGTGTACTCGGTGGACTACAACCGTGGGCTGGACGTCCTGCGGTTCAAGGCTTAGCCCCCCGGCTGCACCGCCGGCTCGGCCTTCAGCCCCACCTTCGCCCGGCCCCCGCGGGCCCGCGCGTAGACCACCACTTCCTTCGTATCGCCTGCGTCGAGCCACAGGAGGTCGTTCAGGAGCTTGACCTTGACCCGGCCCTTGCGCGTCGCCTTCAGAAGGAAGATCCCCGCGCCCGTTCCGGTATTCGTGACGTCGAAGACCTGCCGCGTGACGCGGCCCGGCTCGGCCCTGCCCGAGACCTTCTCCACCGACGCCTCGGCGAGCACCGGCGCCGACAGCGACTGCGCCGCGACCTCGTAGATCAGACGACGCTCGTCCACCTCCTTGCGCAGCACGAAGAACGCGAGCTCGTTCGCTTCGTCGACGTAGCGGTTGACGACGCCGCGCGCCTTGCCGGCGTGGAACGTCGCGTCGGCGAGCTGCCGGTAGTCGCCGACGGTGTAGTAGAAGATCTCCCCGTCAGCACGGACGTAGTCGACCTTGCGCAGGTCCTTCGGATGCGAGTCGATCACCCAGATGAACGGCGACGCGTCGGCGGCCTTCGACTTCGCGAGGAGCACGCCGTCGTCGGGGATGAACGAGTCGAAGCCCTGCCGGTTCACGACCTCGACGTCGTAATGGTCGTATCCGCCCTCGTCGCACTTCGGCTCGTTCGCGTCGCACGACGAACGGTCTTCGCCGAGGGCGACGCGGAACCCGCTGTAGAGGTTGGGATCGGTCGTCGCCGGCGGCGACTCGCGCTGCAGGATCCGAGCCCGCACGGGGCCCGCGTTCAGCGCCCCGCGCGTCACGGTCAGGACCTCGGACGCCGGCATGAACCCCATCCGGATCTTGTTGCGGAGCATGTGGTGCGACCCCATCGTCGCCCCCTCGCGCGGCGGGATCGTCCAGCGCTCGAACGGCCCGCCGGGCCCGTTGAACGTCCCGCGGCTCATCATGTCCCAGGGCCCCGAGTAGGCGCGATCGGGGTTGTCGGCGTAAGGGTTGTTGTAGTTGTCGAGGACACCGAGGACGTGCGAGAGCTCGTGCGCGTAGACGGATCCTCCGTCGCTCTCGCCTTCGGTCGCGAGCGTTCCGGGGAGCGCGTGCGACCAGATGTTCTGGGCCGCGAAGAACGACGTCCAGTCCACGTAGCGCGTGGTCGCCCAGTTTCGGTGATCGGGGAACGCGGCAGCCCCGAACCTCTCGGTGACGTCCTCCCTGTCCGCGAACAGGGCCTGGCCGAAGTTGAGCCACACGCCGGACTCGTCGTACCCGGCGTGCAGCAGGAAGCGGAAGTCGAACGGACCGTGCTGCTGCTGGGAGACCGTCACGTCGGCGAGCGACGCCTGGACGATCTCGGTGTCGAAGTCGCCGTTGCAGCCGCTGTCGTCGGGGCAGTCGTCGGCGCCGCCGAAGTCGGTCACGCCGTACTCGTACATGTTCCCTTCCATCGTGTAGGGACCGAACGCCTCCGCGTCGACGTCGATGAGGCCGTACGAGTTCTCGAGCCAGTACTCGCCCACCGTGTGGCCGTGCTGCGCGTTCTTCGGGTTCGTCGACTTGAAGAGGAGGTCGAGCCAGTACTGCGCCGGGTCGTCCACGCCGAGGCCGCGCTGCCCGGTCGCATCCAGCGTCGTCTCGGAGACGCGGAACTTCTGGTCCTGGAAGTCGCCGAGGATCAGAGCGGCGCGCAGCGTCTTGGGGGCCTCGTACTCGGGATTCTTCCAGTCGACTCCGGGGATGCGCCGGTAGTCGGACCACGTCATGTCCTCGGGGACCTCCCACGACTGCGGATCGATCGGCGGCGGGAACGGGTCCCTCGCCGATCCCCTGCCGGCCTCCCGCGCGTCGACCGGTCCGGCGGCGCCGGCGAGCAGGACGGCCGCCAGGACCGCTACGGATGTACGACGTGCCAGCGCCATGGTCAGCCCCCCGATGGTGCGACGCACTTGTCCAGAACGCGACGATAAGCGCGACGGACCCGGTCCGCCGAGGTCGATCTGCTAAAGGAAAAGCCGTCCGCGGCCCGAAAGGATCGGGTGGAGAGCTATCCGCCGTCCCCGCCCCGGTCGTCTCCGCGTGAGCGCAGGCTCGCCCCCCTCAACCCTCTGACGCTGGCGGTCGCCGCGGTCCTGCTCGCGGCCGGAGGCGTCCTCGGATGGAGCATGAGGTATTCGGCCCCGACCGCGCAGGCCGCCCCGGAAGCCGTCCGAGCGGCACTTGACCTCGAGCAGCTCCATCCCGCACGCGTCTGCAGCGCGGCCGGCGATCAGCTTCTGCGCGACACCGCGTTGCGCGGCGATGCCCGCGACGCGGCCCGGGTGTCGGATTACCTGCCGGAGAAGTCGCCGATCCCCGGTTACGAGAAGGTGCGCGCCGGCGAGCTGGAGGCGGCCGGTGACACCGACTACCTGCCGGGCGCGGTCGAGGGGCACGTCGCGGAGTTCCGTCCGGACGGCGACGGTGGGTTCGACGTCTACGCGTACCGGTTCCTCACCCGGCCGGCGGCCGCCGAGTCGCTCGCGTCGGAGATCGCCCAGCGCGTCTGCCGCGATGGTGCGACGGTGCTCGCCGCCCGCGGCCGGCCGGGCATGCTCGTGCTGCGCGACGCGGCTCGGGGGCAGTGGCTCAGCGCGTGGTGGTTGACGCGCGCGGACGTCGTGGTCGTGAGGTACGGCGGCTGGGGCGACGCCGATGCCGACCTCGCGAACCTGGCGGCGGTCGCCGGAGCGACTGCGGCGCAGGAATAGACGCCCTGCTCGGTTCGAGCGTCGGCTAGTCCTGCGGCGGGATGCCCTTGGGGCGGAAGACGTCGAGACCCCGGGTGCGGTCGTTCGCGTAGATGCGTCCCTTGTGCCAATACGCCGACCAGTAGTTCGCGTAGTCCTCGCCGGACCCGAGGTAGTGCGCGATCTCGACGGGGTTCTCGGGGTCGCTGAAGTCGATCACGTTCAGCCCTGCCGCGTACCAGGCGGCGACCATCACGTATGTGCCCGGGATGAAGTTGAAGAGGTGAGCGGTGCAGTAGCTCTCGCGGTCGGATCCGACGCTCCCGGGGGCCTGGCCGCGCGAGATCCCGAAGTAGGTCACCGGCTGCGGCAGAGCCGGGTCGGAGATGTCGTACACCCACAGCGCGCCGGTCGTACCGCCTTCGCACTCGTCGGCCTCGGTGTTCTCGTCGCCGATGACGAGGTAGTTGCCGTCGTGGGTCGCCACGGCGGAGTGGTGGTAGAAGATCGACGGGTTGACGATCTCGCTGAGCGGCACCGGCGCCAGCGGATCCGAGACGTCCCAGATCTCCGTGCGGTCCGACCCCGGGCAGAACGCGAGCTTCTTGTCGCCCTTTACGTAGAACGTCAGGTCGTGACACGCGTTCGCGCGGTTCGGGTAGCTCGCGACGACCTCGGGCTTGTTCGGGTTCGACACGTCGATGATCTGCTCGACGCCCCTGATGTTCCCCAGGCCGTTCGGCGACGAGTAGATCAGCGGCTCCCCGGGATACTTCGTCAGCGTGTGCGTGCCGCCGGTGAAGGAGACGCTACCCAGGTAGCGCGGCCGCGACGGGTTCTCGACGTCGATGAGACGGATGCCGCCGCCGGTGACGTTGCACTGCGAGCTGTGGTAGCCGATCGCGATCAGCCCCGGCTTGACGACCTCGACGTCGTTCTGCTCCCCGGGGCACGGGACGAAGCCGATCTTCACGTGCCCCCGGCGCGTCCGCGTCCTCTTGACGATGTGGACGCCGCCGCTCTCGCCCTGCTGCATCGCGTAGACGAGGCGGCCGGAGAACGCCATGTCCGTGCCGCCCTTGAAGTAGTCGTCGGACGTCTCGGGCGGATACACCGTGCCCTCGTACGTGAACGTGTAGGTCCGGCGGAGGTTGTCGGACTTGTCGACCTCGGCCGTCGCGGGCGTCGTCGGGACGAGCGCCAACGAGACCAGCCCGACCACGGCCGCCCGAACGATTCGCCTCCGACCCGCGCTCACGACGTGACTCCTTCCCCCCGGCGCGCTCCGGCAATCCTCGCGCCGGCGCCCCCAGGCTGTGCGTCAGGGGGTGGTGACCGTGAAAGTCCCGCTCCAGGAGCTGGGGGAGTAACCGCCCGATCCCCCGTACGTCGCGGACAGGTCGTAGGTCCCCGGCGGGCCCGTGACCTTCAACGTCGCCGACGCGCGGCCGCCGCCGTCGGTCACTGCCGGGTATTCGCGGCCCCTGTAGACGAACGTGACCGAAGCGCCCTCTACCGGGCCGTTCGATGCGAGGAGGGTCGCAGACAACGCCGCGACCGATCCGACGCGCGCGCTGGAGGGGCCGTCGTACGTCAGCGTCGTAGACGGGTCGAACGGCTCCGCGAGATAGATCGCGGAGGTCATCGCAAGCACCGCCAGGTCGTTGCGGCAGTAGGTCGTCTCGCCGCCGAAGAGGCCGTCGCACGCCGCGGCGCGCTCGGCGCCGGCGTCGGGCTCGTAGATCTCGGCCCGCACCCACGTCACGTTCCCCGCGGGCGTGACCTCGTACGAGAACTCGGTTCCGTCCACGACGACGCCCTCGGCGAGCGACCGGCCGCGTGTCCCGCGGACGTCCAGCAGCGCGCCCGGCGCGCCGACCACGCGGACCCGCAGGGGGGTTTCGGGGGGCACGACGTCTCCAACGATCGCCTCGAAGGCGCCGTCGCGGTCCGCGTCGCCCTCCAAGAAGAGGCGCGGCCCGGAGTGCGCGGGCGGCTGGTGCGAGACGAACGTACGCCCGGCGCGAACGCCCGCCAGCACGCCGTCGACCGAGGCCTCACGCGCGCATACCCACGTCGTCGGCTGGCCCACGCCCTGGACCGCCGCCGTGGCGAGGTAGTGGTTGTCGCTTTCCCCCGTTGCGCCCACGCGGCGCCCCGCGTCGAGAAAGCCCTCCCAGAACCTGATCGCGTCGTCGTTCGACGAGCCCGAAGGAAGCGGCGGCTGCCACAGCCGCGAGATGTTCCAGACCTCGACCGTGTCCGGAACGACGGCGTCGCCGTAGGCCCAGTCACGGTCGTGCGGGAAGTCCGTCGATCCTTCGGCCGGATGGTTGATCTGGAACACGCCGCCGTCCGTCCGCAGCCTGTTCGCAAGGTTCTGCACGTCCGCGGCCGTCGCGTGAGAGCCCTCGTATACAAGGCGCGCCCCGAGCATCTGGGCGTGCCCCCGATACGACGCCTCGTAACCCGGAATCGGGATGACGCCTCCGCTCCCGAACCCCGGATCCGCCTGCGAGCGAACGTCGTTGTGGTCGGTGATCGCGAGGAAGTCGAGGCCCCTTACCGCCGCGACGGCGAACTGGCCCGCGACCGGGTGGCCGAGCGTGTACGCCTCGTCGGGCCCGGTGTTGTCGTCTGCGGGCCCCCCGTAGGAGTCGTGCGAGAAGGTCGTGTGCACGTGCAGGTCGCCCGCAAGCCACGTGCACCCCGATCCCGGCTGCGCGGGGCCGCGCGCCGCGAGGAGCGGCACCAGCGCCAGCGCAGCTGCGGTTGCCACGACGAGCTTGCGCCGCACGGTCCTACCCGAGGGAGCCGAGGAGCCTGATCGTGTTCTCGAGGACCGCGTCGCCGAAGCAGTGGTCGATCGAGTACGCATCCTCGTACTCCGCGATGCCCACCGGGCCGGCGGTCCCGACGAAGCCCGCCCCCTGCCTCCCGACGTGGTCGGTCTCGAAGCTCTGCACGATGTAGCCGAGCCCGTCGTTAACGAGGCCGAGCGCGAGCGTGACGCCGTTCGGGTTGCGCTCTTCGATCGTGTTCGTCAGGTTCGAGAAGAGCTCGCCCGGGCCGCCCGTGATCCACAGCGACCCGATCTTGGCCGCGCTCACCGAGGTGCGGACCGAAACCGGCGACGCGGAGCGGCACTTGCGGTTCTCGGGTCCCTTGCCCTCGGCGACCGCCGCCGGCGTCTCGTTGAACTTGCGGTCGAAGAAGCCGGCGACGCCGAGGCTCCCCAGCGGCACGTTCGTGACGGGCTGGTCCCAGAAGGAGCGGCCGACGCGGACGTCGGGGTTCGCGACCTGCCTCCCGGCGCCGATCGGGGGGATCAGCGACGCGAGGCCGTTGCCCATCTCGACCTTGTTCCCGCGCGGCGACATGTTGCCGAGGCCGGTCTGCAGGAACATACCGACGCCCCCGAACGACTCCTCGACCCGCTTCGCGAACACCGCGGGGAAGTCCGCGTCGGCGGTGCCGGTGCTCTCGTCGGCGGTGACGGGGTGCGCCGCGTACGCGCCGACGGTAGCGATCGCCTTCCCGGGGTTCGGAGGCGTGCAGATCGGGCTGGGCGACGGTGCCGGCGTCGCCTTGCCGGCGTTGCCGAACCCGTTGCCGTTTCCGTTGTTCGGCGGCTGCGTCGGCTCGGGCGACGGCGTCGTGCACACCTCCGGGCTCGGCTGGTCGTCCGCGTCGACGAGACGGAACCACGAGAGGCCGTCGTCCTCGGCCGAGCGGTAGAAGTCGCGGCGCTCCCCGTTGAACTGGCGGGCCACGACTTCCCCGGCCTCGAGCACCGCCGGCTCCATCGCCGCGACGGCCTGGGTCGCGGACGCCTCGAGCGACGCGGCCGCCTGCTCCATGTACCACGCCGGGACGCCGCCCCAGCCGCCGATGAAGTCGGGCGACGTGTGGCTGTGCGTCGACGCGAAGATGAAGCTTTCGGGTTTCAGCCCCGTCGCGGCAGCGAGGTCGGCCGCGAGGTCGATGAACCCGCAGCCGTCGCACAGGTTGTTGTAGTGCGCCTCCCAGTACACCGCGTCGATCAGCGTGAGCACCACGGTGTCGGTGCCGTCGCTCATCGCGACCGAGCGGGACCACAGCCCGTACTCGTCGTCCCACTTCACGATCGGGTTCATCGGACCGATGCCGTACCCGCCCATGAAGATGCAGTCGGTGTTCTCGGCCCACCGCACCCGGAAGTCGGCGACGTGCATCAGTCCCTCCTGCACGCCCTCCTGGTTCGGCGCGAGGTTGGCGCACTTGTCGTAGTCCTGCTCCCAGACGCCGCCGTACTTCTCGGGCTCGGGCCGCAGCGACACCTTCGCCGCGCCGGCGAGAAGCTGCCCCGACGCGAGGTCGAGCCGGGGCGCCTGGCCTGCGGCGACGACCTCGCCCTCGGGCGCCCGGCGCGGCGCCGGGGCCGCGGGGACGTCGACGGCATCCTGCGTCGTGCTCACGGGGAGCAGACCGGCGCCGGCCCACGCCACGCCGACCGATAGCGCGCCGACGAGCAGCGAGCCCGCGAGCCTCCGTGCGGCGGAGCGAAGGAAGGAAGGGCGCACGGCTCCGGGGGCGTTCTTCCACAGGTCGGGCATAGAGAAAGGACCTCCTGGATGGGGGGCTTATGGGCTAGTTCGTCCCCCGGCGTCCACTTCCTCCCCGCGGGCTGGGTGCGACCTCCGGCCGGCGCCGGCGGCCTGATCGCGCGACCCTCCTTCGAGCGGGCGCAGCCAAACCGACGGGGGCGATGGTGCAGTCCGGAACCATCACCCCCATCAAGATCGGCGCCCGCCGCGCGGCAGGTTGCCGCCCAATGGGAGCCTCGCGTAGCCGGCGGTCAAGGATCGGCGACGAGCGCCAGGCTCGCGCTAGGCCCCCGAGCCCTTCAGCACGGGCTTCGCCTCCAGGCCCTTCAGGCCGTTCCACGCCAGGTTCACGAGGTGCGCGGCCACGACCTCCTTCTTCGGCTTGCCCGCGTCCAGCCACCACTGGCCGACGAGCGCCACCATCCCCACCAGCGCCTGCGAGTAGAGCGGCGAGAGCTTCGTGTCGAAGCCGCGCTCGCGGAACTGGTTTCGCAGGATGTACTCCACCTGCATCGCGATGTCGCCGATGACGCTCGCAAGCGTCCCCGTGGCGCTCGTGACGGGGGAGTCGCGCACGAGGATGCGGAAGCCCTCCGGCTCGGCCTCGATGTAGCCGAGGAACGCTACGGCCGCCTGCTCGAGCAGCGCGCGCGGGTGGGAGCCCTCGAGCGACTGCGTGATGCGGCTCAGCAGCGTCTGGACCTCGCGGTCGACGATGACCGCGTAGAGCCCCTCCTTGCCGCTGAAGTGCTCGTACACGACGGGCTTGGTGATCTGGGCGCGGCCCGCGATCTCCTCGACGGACGCGGCCTCGTAGCCGCGCTCCGCGAACACGGCCCGGCCCACGTCCAGCAGCTGCGCTCGCCGCTCCTGACCCGTCATCCGGACCCGGGACTGCTTCGCCCCCACCGGCTACTGCACGCGCTTGCCGGCCAGCTGCTTGGGCGTGACGACCTTCACGTCCCGCACCACGCGCAGCCTCTGGAGAAGACGGATGAGGATCCCGCTGACGTCCAGCTGGCGTCTCTCTATGCCGTGCACGGCAGACGTCGGGAACGCGTGGTGGTTGTTGTGCCACGACTCGCCGAAGCTCACGATCGCCAGCGGCCAGTTGTTCGTGCTGTAGTCGGTCGTCTTGTACGGGCGGTTCCCGTAGAAGTGGCAGATCGAGTTCACGCTCCACGTCACGTGGTGGAGGAAGAAGATCCGCGCGAGGCTGCCCCACAGGAACGCGCTGACCGCCCCGCCGAACGTCCCCGTGACCGCGCCGCCGACGGCCGGCGGCAGCGCGAACGAGAGGAAGGCCCACAGCGGGAAGAGGGCATCGATCCTCCGCATCATCGGGTCCTTGACGAGGTCGGGCGCCCACCGCTTCGCCGAGGTCTGCTCCTCGTCGAAGAACCAGCCGATGTGCGCGTGCCAGAGCCCCTTCAGGACGCCCTTCAGTCCCGGTCCCTCGTCGAGGTGGGGGGAGTGCGGATCACCCGGTTGATCCGAGAACGCGTGGTGGCGCCGGTGGTCGGCGACCCACCGGATGACCGGGCCCTGGATCGCCATCGAGCCGGTGATCGCGAGAGCTGCGCGGAGCCACGGCGCCGCCTCGAACCCCTGATGGGTGAGGTAGCGGTGGAACCCGACGGTCACGCCCAGCCCGGTCGTGACGTACATCGCCGCGAGCAGCGACGCGTCGAGCGCGGTCAGGCCCGTCCCCCACAGCGACCACACCGCCGCGAGGAACCCGAGGAACGGGACGATCGTGACGACGAGCACGAGGCGGCGCTGCAGGCGCGCGACCTTCGGCTCCAGCGTGCGGACTCCGGGAACGGCCGGCGCGGACGGCGTGGCGACTGCAAAACGCTCCTCGAGCGCCGTGGGTGTCATCGGGTCTCCCTTCGTCAAGTCAGCTTCCTACGGTTACGTAAGGGTAACCTACCATACCGTAGGGAGCAGGGACCCGAGAGGGCCCCGGTGCCGGTCCGGCCGGCGCCGCTAGCTCTCCTCGACCTTCTTCTTGTGCGCGTACGCCCGCGGGTCGAGCCCGTGGCGGTACGCAAGCGAGATCCGAGGACCTGCCTGCGCGACCTTCGGGACGCTGTGCTCCCAGGTTCGCTGCGTCTTGCCGCCCGTGACGAGGAGGTCGCCGCGTCCCAGCATGAACGCGCGCGAGCTGCCGCCGCCCTTCGGCCTCAGTAGGAACCGCCGCGGCTCGCCCAGCGACACGAGCGCGACCAGAGGCTCTTCTATCTCCTTCTTGATGTGGTCGCCGTGCCACGCGACGCTGTCGCGCCCGTCGCGGTAGAGGTTGAAGCCGACGGAGTCGAACTCGGTGCCGTAGCGCTCCGACAGCGCCCGCCGGATGTCCTCGAGGACGGGCGGGCGCAGCTCCTCGCCCGAGCGGACGTTCCACGGAGCGGTCAGGCGCGGCTCGACGACCCTGCCCTCGTACATGCGGCGCGATCGCTGCCCCCAGTCGCGCTCTTCGAGGACCTGCGCGAACAGGTCGTCCGATCCGCTCACCCATCCGGGCGCGTAGTCGACCCACGCCTCGGGGTCGAGCTCGATCCGGCGGAGCGACGCAAACGACGCGTCGAAGCCCGGCGCTTCCGTGTCGAACAGCGTCGGCTGCCAGGACAGGTCGCGTGTCGTCCCCATCTTCCAGGCGGGAGGTCTCTCCCTCTCCTCTCGATCGACGTGCGGGCGCAGACGAGCCCGGATCGATTGTGCCCCGGCCGGGAGCGGAAGAGGACCTCGGCATCGGCTGCGACAACCTGTAGCTACCAGGCGTAGTCCTCCGGCGCCGGCTTGTGGCCCGGCCAGATCTCGTCCAGGCGCGCCAGCTCGTCCGGCCCCAGGGTCACCTTCAGCGCCCGCGTCGAGGCGTCGAGCTGCTCCATCGTGCGCGGCCCCACGATCGGCGCCGTCACCGCCGGCCGCTGCAGCAGCCAGGCGAGCGCGACCGTCGCCGGCTCCTCACCGATCTCGTCGCAGAAGTCCTCGTACTCCTGGATCTGCGGGCGCCGCGCCTCCAGGGCGTCCTTAGCCCGCCCCTTCTGCCGCCGTTTGCCCTCCCGCTCCTTCTTGAGCACGCCCCCCAGCAGCCCCCCGTGCAGAGGGCTCCACGGGATCACGCCCAGGCCGAGATCGAGACACGCCGGCAGGACCTCGAGCTCGACCGCGCGCGTCGCCAGGTTGTAGATCGACTGCTCCGACACGAGCCCGGTGAAGTTGCGACGCGCCGCGACGCCCTGCGCCCTCACGATGTGCCAGCCGGCGAAGTTGCTCGAGCCGACGTACAGGATCTTGCCCTGCGCACGCAGGACCTCCATGGCCTCCCAGATCTCGTCCCACGGCGTGGCGCGGTCGACGTGGTGCATCTGGTAGAGGTCGACGTGGTCCGTCTGCAGACGTCTCAGCGAGCCGTCGCACGCGTGTCTGATGTTGCGCGCCGAGAGGAACGTGTCGTTGGGCCAGTCGCTCATCGAGCCGTAGAGCTTGGTGGCGATCACGGTCTTGTCGCGGCGCCCCCCGCCCTGCGCGAACCACCGGCCGACGATCTGCTCGGTCACGCCCTCGCCCTTCTTCCAGCCGTAGACGTTCGCGGTGTCGAAGAAGTTGATGCCGAGCTCGAGGGCACGGTCCATGAGCGCGTGCGCGTCGGCCTCGGACGTCTCGGGGCCGAAGTTCATCGTGCCGAGGCACAGCCGCGAGACCTGGACGCCGCTGCGGCCGAGATGCCGGTATTCCACGATTGCCTCCCGGGTGGCGTGGACGAGGCGCCCATTGTCCAGCCTCGTGACGTGCTGAGGCCATGACCTCGCCGCCTCGATCGGCGCCGAGAGGAACAGGGCCGGGGGCCCCTAGTACGTGACGGTCCGGTCGTGCTCCACGATGAGCCGGACGAGGTCGTGCGGTGTCGCCCAGCGCGCCGGCTTGTCCCGGACGTCGTCGTCCGTGACCCCGCGCGCCGCCGACGACATCTTCGAGAGGTAGACCTCTCCGCCGGCCGCGGCGATGCCGTCGAAGTGCTCGCGCACGCTCCCGAGCCCGACTCCCTGCATCGAGTCGAGCAGGGGGTCGCGGATCACCTGGACCGCGTCGGACGCGAGGAACAACGTGACGGAATGGCCGTCCTCGAGCGCGGTCCGCGCGACGAGCATGCCCAACGCAACCTGCGACGGCCGCTCCGGGCCGCTCGTGATGTGCACCAGGATCGACGCCAACTGCTCACCTCCTGCTGGTAGGGGAGGCGAGCCTGCCACCACGCGCCGGAGCGCGCAACGCGAACGTCAGCCGGCTCGGCGCGCCGGCGTCACGAGGTCGTCCAGCAGCACCCGCGCCGCACCGGTCACGTCCCGTACGGCCCTGTCGAAGACCTCCCGGTTCGCGCGCGACGGCTGGCGGTAGCCGCTGATCTTCCTGACGAACTGGAGCGCGGCGGCCTCGATCTCCTCCTGTGTCGGGTTCTCGCCCCGAAGGGTCTTGATGCTTCGGCACATGGGCCAAGCGTAGACGGAAAAGCCCGCAGAGAGATCCTGCGTGTGCTGCCGGCGCGGGCGGCGGCGACAAACCGCTAATCGACGGTGCGGACGGATCGTTCACCTAGAATCCAACGATATGGGTGAACGGGGGAAGCCGGCGGTGGATCGCGCACCCGGAGACATCGACTTCGGCGAGTTCGTCCAGAACCTGCCGATAGCGATCTTCGTGGTCGACGGCGAGGGGCGCCCGTGCTACGCGAACCCGGCCGCGATAGAGCTGCTGGGCAAGGGGGCCGCTCCCGGCGCCGCCGACCTCGGCAACACCTACCGCGCCTATCTCTCGGGGACGGACCACGAGTACCCGCAGGATCGCCTCCCGCTGATGCGGGCGCTGAAAGGCGAGTCCTGCGTCGTGGACGACATCGAGATCCGGCGCCCCGAGGGGACGATCTCGCTGCAGGTGTGGGGGACCCCCGTCTACGACGCCGAGGAGGGGATCCAGTACGCCATCGCCGCGTTCACCGACATCACCCGGCGCAAGCGAGCGGAGCGCGCGCTCCAGCAGAAGGAGCAGCAGGCGCAGGAGAAGGCCCTGCGCGACGACCTGACCGGGCTCCACAACCGCCGGGGCCTCCTTCACGTGACCGACGCGTTGATGAAGCTCTCGCTCCGGTCGGAGCGTCCGCTGTCGCTCGTCTACATCGACCTCGACCACATGAAGTCGATCAACGACTCCTTCGGACACGCGGAAGGCGATCGCGCGCTGATCGACGTCGCGCAGGTCCTCGAGGCGAACCTCCGCGAGAGCGACTTCATCGCTCGGATCGGAGGCGACGAGTTCTGCGTCCTGCTGTCCGGCGGGACGGAGGAGCAGGACCGGCGCGCGATCGCCCGCATCGAGGCCGCGGTGCGCGCACACAACGAGACGGCGGGGCGCGCCTACGAGCTCTCGCTCAGCGTCGGGCTGGCCCGCTTCGACCCCGCGGCCCCCTGCTCCATCGAGGAGCTCGTCGCGTCTGCGGACGCGGCCATGTACCGCCACAAGGCGGCGAAGCGCGGTTCCGGCTGACCCCGCGGCCGCTGACGGCGCGGCCTGCGCGGCAACTACCGCAGTAGTAGAAGGAAGCTTGCACAGGTTTGATCGGTCCTCTGGGGAGCCGGGCGGTGCGGGACCGCGCCGGGAGGAAGTGCGGGGGCCGCGGCGAACCTCGGGGCATGAGAAAAATACTGATTGCCGCGCTTGCCTCCCTGCTGATCGCCGCCCTCGCCCCGCTGGGGCGGACGGATGCGTCCGTCCTGTCGCTCGTCCGCGTCCGCGTGGAGTCTCCTGCCGAGGCGGGCTACCTCATGAGCCACTTCGACGAGACCCACAACCACGGACCGAACGAGATCGAGCTGCTCTTGTGGCCCGGGGACCTTGCCGAGCTCGACGCGCTCGGTCTCGAGTACGAGGTCGTGGTCGAGGACGTGGTGGCTCGCGACCGCGCGCTGGCGGCGGGACCGAAGCCGCTCGCGTCGCTTCCCGGCCCGGACCGGACGGACTACCGGCGGCTCGGCGACTACAACGCCGAGATGAAGCAGCTCGCGGACGACAACAAGTCGCTCGTGAAGCTGTTCGAGATGAAGCGGCCGTCGCTCGAGGGACGGACGGTGTACGGCCTCGAGATCGCGGCGGACGTCGAGGCGGTCGACGGCCGGCCGATCTTCTACCTCGACGCGCTGCACCACGCGCGTGAGTGGCCGGCGTCGGAGTTCACGATGATCTACGCCCACTACCTCGCGGAGCAGTTCGGCAAGAACCCGCAGATCACGAGCCTGCTGAGAAAGGCGCGCGTCATCGTCGTGCCGATCGTGAACGTCGACGGGTTCGACTACTCCCGAGAGTCCGTCCTGTCCGCCCACCAGACGGTCTCCAACGCGACCAGCGCCACGGCGAGCGGGAACGGCTTCGAGGGGTACTGGCGCAAGAACCGGCGGTCGTTCACCGGCGTCACCGTGCCGGTCGCGCAGAAGAACCCCGACGCGTACGGCGTCGACCCCAACCGCAACTACTCCTACGAGTGGGGCGACAGCCACGGCGGGTCCTCCGGCCTCGTAGTCGACCAGACCTACCGCGGGGACGCCCCCTTCTCCGAGCCCGAGACGCGCAACGTCCGGGACATCATCCTCGGCCGCAACGTGACGGGCGTGATCACGAACCACACCTATCAGTCGACCGTGCTGCGGGCCGGCGGGGGCAAGGCGCCCGAGGACGTCGCTCTGAAGGCGCTCGGCCAGAAGATGGCCGACGTCCTCGGCTATCAGAACAACGGAACGGTCGGCTACCCGACGACCGGCACGACCGACGACTGGGCCTACGCCGTCATGGGAGCGTTCGGCTACACCATCGAGCACGGCACCCAGGGCTTTCACCCGCCGTACGCGAACTTCGTCGCCGAGCACCACGACGAGGCGAGCAAGGCGTTCACGGTCATGCTCGAGGCCGCGGCGAACCCGAAGTACCACTCGGTCCTGACCGGCCACATCGCCGACGGCCCCGCGAAGCTGACGCTGACGCGCGTCAACAAGACGCCTCTGTCGCCGGGGAACCCGGTCGGCAAGGAGTTCGTCACCGACAAGATCCAGATCACCACCAGGGCGAACGGACGCTTCGAGTGGCACGTCGGCCCCAGCACGAGCCCCTGGTCCGAGAAGACGACCGCGTACACGCTGACGGTCAAGGACGCGACCGGCGCCGTCGTGAAGGTGCCGGTGGTGCTACGGCGAGGGCAGCGCCTGGACCTGGGTCACCTCGGGATGAGTGGACACGGCGCCAGGGAGCACGGGCCGCATCCCGCCGAGGCGCACGAGCACTAGCGACAACCAGACCGACCAGAAGGGGCCCGTGGGGCCCCTTCTGCGCGTGCGGCGTGGGAAAACGTACGCACGCTGCACGTTCCTGCGCAATGAACCGCGCCTGCCGTCGGCGCCCCGCGGGCTTTGATCCACAATTGCCCGGTGGCTCACGTGGAGCAGGGATGAACGACGAGGTCGTCTCGGCGCAGGGCATCGTGCGGACGTACTCACAGGCCGCCGAGGCCGTGCACGCGCTGCGCGGCGTCGACCTGTCGGTGGACCGCGGCGAGTTCCTCGCGATCACGGGGCCCTCGGGGTCGGGGAAGTCGACGCTGCTCCACGTGATCGGCGGCCTCGACCGGCCGGACGAGGGGCGCGTGACGCTCGAGGGCCGCGACGTGTCGTCGCTCTCGGACGAGGAGCTGGCGCTGGTCCGCCGGCGCCGGCTCGGGTTCGTCCTCCAGTTCTTCAACCTCCTGCCGACCCTGACGGCGGCCGAGAACGTGGCATTCCCTCTGTTGCTCGACGCGCACGCGGACGCGCTCGAGCGGGCGCGTGCGTCGCTCGCCGCCGTGGGGCTGGAGCACCGTGCCGGCCACCGCCCGTCGCAGCTCTCCGGAGGAGAGCAGCAGCGGGTCGCGCTGGCGCGCGCTCTCGTCACCGCGCCGACGGTCGTGCTCGCGGACGAGCCGACGGGGAACCTCGACTCCGCTACCGGCACGGGCATCCTCGAGCTCCTCCGCGCCACCGCGGACCGCGGGCAGACGATCGTGATGGTCACGCACGACGAGCGCACGGCGGAGCACGCCGACCGCGTGGTGCGGCTGAGCGACGGGCGTCTGGTGCCGTGAGGGGCCTGCTCGCGTTCGTCCGGCGCGTGAACGCGCGCCACCTGAGGGAGAAGCGTCTCCGGACGCTTCTGACGATCGGTGGGATCGCGGCGGGCGTAGCACTCGTCACGTCGATCACGGTCATCAACAGCACGCTGCTCTCGTCGGTCCGGCAGGGGATCCGCAACCTCGCAGGCGCTGCGGAGATCGAGGTCGCGTCGGCGGACGAGACCGGCCTCGCGCAGTCGGCCGTCCGGGAGATCGAGTCGGTCGGCGGGGTCGATCTCGCCGTGCCCGTCTCGCGCACGACCGCGCACCTGACGGGTCCGTCGGGAGAGAGCGACACGCTGGTCCTCGGCGCGGGCCCGGAGTTCGTGTCGTTGTTCCCCGCCGGGCTCGGCGAGACCGGGCGCGTGACGGTCGAGGGGAGCCTCGGTCCGTCCGGCCGCGGGCTCGTCCTGTCGGAGCAGGTGCTCGAGCGCGTCGGCGCGTCGGTGGGCGACCGCGTGGAGGCCGAGACGCCGTCGGGAACGATCGCGCTGGAGGTCACCGGCGTCGTGGCGGGGCCGGGCGTCGCGCTTCTGAACGGGGGCGAGATCGGGACTATGGCGCTGCCGGCCGCGCAGCGGGCGTTCGAGAAGAAGGGCCGCGTCGACTCGATCTACGTGATCGTCGAGGAGGACGCATCCCCCGGCGACGTGGGCGCCGCGATCGAGGACGTGCTCGGCGGCGCGGCGATCGTGGGTCCCCCGGGCGAGCGCGGCGAGGCGTTCGAACGGACGCTCGAGAGCATCGCCGCGCTCACGTCCCTTGCCGGCGCGGTCTCGCTCTTCGTCGCGCTGTTCGTCGTCTACAACACGATGTCGATCGCGCTGGCGGAGAGGCGGCGAGAGCTGTCGATGTCGCTCGCGCTAGGCGCGAACCGGTCGCAGCTGTTCGCGGCGTTCCTCGCGGAGGCTGCGCTGCTGGGGACGATCGCGTCCGTGGCCGGGACCGCCGGAGGGATCCTCCTCGCGCGCGGGCTCGTGGCGCGATCGGTCGAGCAGTTCGCCGCGGTCGGCATCCGGACCACCGGCGCGCTCGCGGTCGAGCCCTGGCACGTCGTGCTCGGGCTCGCCTCGGGCATAGCCGTGTCGCTCGCCGGCGCGTTCCTCCCGGCGCGCCGCATCATGCGCGTGGCGCCGGTCGAGGCCCTGCGGCCGGAGGCGGGACTGGAGTGGGCGCGTCACCGTACGGGCGCGCTGTCGTCCGCCGCGACTCTCGGCCTCGGCGCCGCCGGCGTCGTCGCCTCCGTCGCCGGGATGGGTCTCTACATCGAGACGGGCGCGTACCAGGTCGCGGTCGTCGCGCTGGCGGCGGGGCTGGGCGGCATCACCGCGATGCTCCCCGTGGCGGTGCCGCGCGGGGTCCGCGCGCTGAGGCCGCTGCTCGCGCGCGCCTTCGGGACGACCGGGCGACTCGCCGCCGACGCGCTCGAGAAGAACGCCGGGCGGACCTCGGTGACGGTGGGCTCGCTCGTGCTCACGCTCGGGCTCGTCGTGGGGGTCGGCGGAGCCGTCGGATCGTTCGACCGGCAGTTCCGTGACTTCGCCGCGCACTGGTACAGCCAGCCGCTGTACGTGCAGACGAACTCCTACAGCGGCGGCGTCGAGTCCGACCAACCGCTTTCGGGGCGGTTCCTCGAGCCGCTGAGCCGGGTGGACGGCGTCGACAACGTGCTGCCGTTCAGGTACGCGAACCTCACGGTGGACGGCGAGCAGGTCATCGCGTACGTCCATCCGATCACCGGCGAGGCGAGGCAGGACGCGCTCGACGGCCTCTCCGTCGGAGGCGTGGACTCTCCGCCGCTGGTGGACGCGCTCGCGCGCGGCGAGATCGTGGTCGCGCGGCAGATGGCGGAGCGACGTGATCTCGAGCCGGGGGACGTCGTCGACATCGCGACGCCGGACGGGCTGGCGGAGTTCACGGTCGGGGGATTGTTCAACGACCTCGCGTCGTTCGACTCGATGTACCTGGCCGCGGAGACGTACCGGCGCTGGTGGCGCGACGACCGCGCCGACGCGTTCGGCGTCGACCCGGAGCCCGGGGTGACGGTCGCCGAGCTCGAACGGCGGTTGAAGGAGACGGTGGAGGAGGAGGGGATCCCCGCGCGGGTCATCCGCAAGGAGGAGCAGATCGAGAACATCGCCGCCACCGTCGACCAGATCTTCTCGATCGCGGAGGGGATCCAGCTCGCCGCGCTCGTCGTCGCTTTCCTCACGATCGTCAACACGATGTTCACGGCGGTCCTCGAGCGCCGGTGGGAGTTCGGACTGCAGCAGGCGGTCGGGATGGGCAGGCGTCAGCTCGGGTGGACCGTCGTGCTCGAGGCGGCCGGGATCGGCGTCATCGGCGGAAGCGGCGCGGTCGTGCTCGGCACGGGACTCGGTCTCCTCATGCTGACGACGATGAACTTCCTGTACGCGTTCGACATCCCGTACCGGCCGCCGTGGGAGCTGTTCGCAGTCGCTCTGGTAGCCGGCACCGCGATCGCGGCGGCATCGGCGATCTACCCGCGTCGCATCGCGACGAGGCTCCAGATCGTCGAGTCCCTCCGGTACGAGTGAGGCGGGCGTGGCTGCCGGTCGCGCTGGCCGGTTGCGTGGGAGCCGGGCTCGCGTATCTCGCGCTCGGTCTTCTCCCCGCGGTGCGTCACGACGCGGGGCCGGCGACGCTCGAGGCGCGCTTCGTGCCGGGCTGGGGGGATACCGAGCTGCGGGTCCCGCCTCTCGGCACCGTCTCGGCGGACTCTCACACGCCGCCGGTCGCCCTGCGCGTGTCGCTGGTCGAGGTCGACGTGACGCGCCTCGCCCGGCGGGTCGGCGACGCGGCCGAACGAGCGGAGCTCGCGCGCGACGTGGAGGGCGACCTCCGGGACCTCGCGCCGCGGCTGCTGTGGCAGTTCTGCCTGGGGGCCGCTCTGACCGGCGCGGGGGCCGGCGCGCTCCTGCCGCGCCGCCGGCCGTCGTACGTCCTCGCCGGCGCGGGGGGCGCGGTCGTCCTCACGGCGCTGTTGCTGGGGGGCTCGGCCGCGTCCTACGACGTCGACGCGTTCGAGCAGCCTCGTTTCACCGGCGCGCTCGTCCGGGCTCCCGTCGTGATCGAGGCGCTGCAGGGCGGCGAGATCACGCTCGAGCGCCTGCAGTCGCGGTACGAGACCGCGGCGGACCGGTTGTCCGATCTGCTCGCGCTCGTCGCGCAGCCGAACCAGGATCCGGCCGCGGACTCCGTCGCGATCCTGCACGTGAGCGACGTCCACTCGAATCCGCTGGGGGTGCAGCTCGCCCGGCAGCTCGCGGTCCGCTTCGGCGTGGACGCCGTGCTCGACACCGGCGACCTCACGAGCTTCGGGCTCACCGTGGAGGCGCGGATCGGCAGGCTCATAGAGAAGATCCCGGTCCCGTACTACCTCGTGCCCGGCAACCACGACTCGGCGCGGAACGAGGACCAGCTCGCCCGGGTCGAGAACCTCACCGTCCTCGACGGCGACGTGGCGGAGATCGAGGGCGTGCGCGTTCTCGGGTGGGGCGATCCGACCGACACGAACTGGAACAGGATCCCCCCCGACGAGGCGGCGGAGATCCGGGTGGAGGAGGGCGAGCAGACGGCGGAGGAGGTCGCCGCCGCGGCGCCCGACGTCCTGGCCGTTCACGACCGGCGGCTCGCGGAGGCGTCGTTCGGGAGCGTCCCGCTCGTGCTCTCCGGGCACTACCACAGGCGCATCGACGAGGAGGTGGAGGGGACGCGCGTGCTGGCCGTCGGCTCGACCGGAGCGACCGGGCTGAGCTTCTTCGTCGAGGGCGACCGCGACTACGAGGCCGAGGTCGTGTACTTCCGCGAGGGCGCTGCCGTCGCCGCCGACTACGTGCGCTTCAGCGGGCTCGGTGGAGACTTCGAGGTCGAGAGGCAGACTTTCGACGACGCCGGCGCGGGTGGTGCCGACGACGGGACGCCGGGAGCCTCCAGCGTCGCCGGCGACTTCGACGGCGACGGCAGCGGAGACGTCCTCTACCTGGCGGGGAACGGCCAGCGGTGGGAGCTGCGCCTCGAGCTCGCGTCCGGCGCCGTCGGGACCTACCCGCTGACGGTCGACGACTTCACCCGCCCGCAGCTCGTGGGCGTGACCGACGCCGACGCGGACGGCGACGACGAGGCGTTCGTGAACGTCCTCGACCACGTCTACCACGGCGGGACGACGTCGGTCCTGGAGCTGTTCGCGTGGCGGGGAGAGCTGGCGCCGGTCACCGATCGTCGCGGCCGGGCGTTCGAGCTCCCGGTCGGCGGCGTGTCGAACTTCGGCGAGGGCGTGGAGTGCCGCGACGTCGCCGGGGACGCGACGCCGGAGCTGCAGCTGCTGCGCATCGACAGCGCCAGCAGCGCGCGGTCGCGGTGGATCGAGAAGGTCTACCGCTGGCGCGCCACCGGGCTGGAGCTCGTGCGGACGGCACGCGGCACCCTTCGTCGCCGGGGCTTCACCGACCCGAGGGTGTACCGCTTCTACGAGCTGCACTGCGGCCGCCTCGACCCCGCCTACCCGTTCTGATCTAACGGGATCGCAAGCGATCCCGTCCGATGGGAGGGTCCACGGCGCGCGCTGTCGCCGCCCTCCGGCGACGGCCCCGCGGGATCGCAAGCGATCCGTTTGCTCTAACGGGATCGCAAGCGATCCCGTCCGACGGAAGGGTCCCCGGCGCGCGCTGTCGCCGCCTCCGGCGACGGCCCCGCGGGATCGCAAGCGATCCGTTTTTGACCTAACGGGATCGCAAGCGATCCCGTCCGACGGAAGGGTCCACGGCGCGCGCTGTCGCCGCCTCCGGCGACGGCCCCGCGGGATCGCAAGCGATCCGTTTTGACCTAACGGGATCGCAAGCGATCCCGTCCGATGGGAGGGCCCCCGGCGCGCGGCCCCCCCGCCCGCGGCGAAAGTTGCGATTGCGCAACTCGTTCCGAAGGGACGAGGAAGTCGGACGCCCCGCGGGCGGTTGTCTCTCGCAATGACGTCGAGACAGCCGACCCTCGTCCACCGCAGCCTCCGGCTCCTCCTCGGGCTCTCGCTGTTCGCGCTCGGGACCGTTCTCACGCTGCGGGCGAGCCTCGGAGTCCCGCCATGGGACGTCCTCCACGACGGGATCAGGCGCAACACCCCTCTCTCGTTCGGTGTCGCCGTGATCGCGATCGGGGTCCTGCTCGTGCTCGTCAGCGCGCTGTTCGGCATGCGCCCGGGCCCGGGCACGATCGCGAACATGCTCCTGATCGGAGCCTTCGAGGACCTCATGCTCCTGACCGGGATCGGGGCGGACCTCGGTGATGCGCACCTCGCGCTGCGTCTCCTCGTCAGCGCGACGGGCATCGCCGTGGTGGGTCTCGGTTCCGCCCTCTACATCGGTGCCAACCTCGGGGCCGGGCCGCGCGACAGCCTCATGGTCGTCGCGGCGACGAAGCTCGGTGTCCGCGTCGGGATCGCCCGCGCGTTCATCGAGGGCTCGGCGCTCCTGACGGGGTGGCTTCTGGGCGGAGCGGTGGGCCTCGGGACGCTGTTGTTCGTCGCCGGGATCGGGCCGTCGGTCGACGTCTTCTTCCGGCTGTTCGGCATGGAGGCCGACGGGCGCCGCAAGACCGCGGGCGTGCAACGAACCGCGATCTAATGGCGCGATGCCGGCGAAGGTCGAGTTGGTTCAGGCGGGCGCGATCGACGTCCGCGTCACGAACCCGGACAAGGTCTTCTTCCCGCGTTCGGGGACGACCAAGCTGGACCTCGTCCGCTACTACCTGGCGGTGATGCCCGGCGTGATGCGCGGCTGCCTCGAGCGCCCGACGACGATGTACCGGTGGCCGAACGGCGTCGAGGCCCCCGAGGACGCGTTCTACCAGAAGCGCGTCTCGGACAAGGGGCGGCCGGACTGGCTCGAGACGACGACGATCACGTTTCCCAGCGGTCGCCGCGCGGAGATGCTCGTCGTCGTCGACCCGGCGCACGTCGTGTGGGCGGTCAACATGGGATGCATCGACCTGAACCCGTGGCCGGTGCGCCGGGCGGACGTCGACCGGCCCGACGAGCTGCGCGTGGACCTCGATCCGACACCGGGCATCCCGTGGAGCGACGTCCTCGCGGTCGCGCCGGTGGTGCGTGACGTGCTGGAGGAGCACGGCTTGACCGGCTGGCCGAAGACGTCGGGGAAGCGCGGCCTCCACGTCTACGTCCGCATCCGTCCGGAGTGGGGGTTCACAGAGGTCCGCCGCGCGGCGCTCGCCCTCGCCCGTGAGGTAGAGCGGCGGATGCCGGACGTCGCGACGACCGCGTGGTGGAAGGAGGAACGTCGGGGCGTCTTCGTCGACTACAACCAGAACGCGCGCGACCGGACGATCGCGTCGGTGTACTCCGTGCGCCCGGTAGCCGACGCGCGCGTGTCGTGCGCGCTGTCGTGGGACGAAATCGAGGGACTCGAGCCGGAGGCGCTCACGCTCCACACGGTGCCGGAGCGGTTCGCCGCGGCCGGGGATCCGTGGGAGGGGATCGACGACGCGGCGGGTGGGCTGGAGAGCCTGCACGAGCTCGCACGGCGGGACGAGGCCGGAGGGCTGAGCGACGCGCCGTGGCCCCCGCACTTCCCGAAGGCCGCCAACGAGCCGAGTCGTGTCCAGCCGAGCCGGGCGCGGCGTCCGTACGTAAAGGAATGAGCAGACGGGCGTCGCCGCGCCGTAGAGGCTAGTCGCGTGCCCGCGATCGCTTTAGAGGTGTCGAGACGCAGGAGAAGGTGGGCGACGGGAGCCTCCCTGTTGCTCCTCGCCGGGATCGTCCCGGCGCCGGCGGCCCGCGCCGCCGTCTCCTGCGGGGGGCTGAGGGCGACGATCGTGGGCACGCCCGGCCCCGACCGTCTCGCGGGAGGACCGGGCCGCGACGTGATCGCCGGCCTCGGCGGCGCCGACGACATCCGCGGGCACGACGGCGACGACGTGATCTGTGCCGGGAGCGGCCGGCGCGACCACGACTGGTTCCCCGGCGACCGCGTCTGGGCGGGCACGGGCGACGACGCCGTGTTCGGGGGCGCGGGGAGCGACCACCTGCTAGGAGGCTTCGGTGACGACCGGCTGTGGGGCGGGCGCGGCAACGACAACGTCGCGGGCCTGTCGGGGAACGACACTCACCGCGGGGGAGCCGGCGACGACTTCTTCCGCGACGGGCGGGGCAACGACTCGTCGAACGGGGAAGCGGGCGACGACTCCTTCCTCGGGAGCCGCGGGCGGGACGTCGACAGGGGCGGCGACGGCCACGACAGGCTACGCGGGCACCTCGGCGACGACCTCCTGTTCGGGGGCGACGGCTACGACCGCGTGGATCTGTGCATGCAGGCGCGGGTGATCTGCCGGACGACGCCGCTGGTCGTGGACCTGAGCGCAGGCACCGCCACCGGGCAGGGCGACGACCTGCTGGAGAGCTTCGAGATCGTGTGGACCGGCGGGGGCGACGACGCCGTCGTGGGGTCCGACCGGGGAGAGATCGTCAAGACGCGCACCGGCGACGACGAGGTCGACGGGCGCGGCGGGTCCGACATTCTGAACGGAGCCGCCGGCGACGATTCCGTCGCCGGCGGGAGCGGCAGCGACGTGATCCGCTTCCACTCGGGCAGCGACTCGCTCGACGGCGGGCCCGGTTTCGACGTCCTCACGACGGGGGAGGGCGGCGGCGCCATCTTCGGCGACGACCCGGTGACGGTGGACCTCGCCGGGGGGACCGCGACGGTGGCCGGGTCGGTCGCGATGCTGATCTCGATCCAGGGCGCGTTCGGAAGCAACGACGGGGACGCGCTGTTGGGCGACGACGGGGACAACTGGTTCTCCGCCGGATTGGGGGACGACGCGATCGACGGCCGCGGCGGGAGGGATCACTGCTACGACGGCGAGGCCGTGGCGAACTGCGAGGTCGACTAGCGGTTGCCCTTGAACAGCGCTCCCAGCTGGACGAAGTCACACTGCTCCGGCCGCTTCTCGGGGCGCCACCGCAGGAACGTCGCCGCGTGGCGAAAACGCTCTCCCTGCATGTGGTCGAACGACACCTCACAGACGAGCGACGGCTCGAGCGGGACCCACGACTTGTCCGCGGCGGCGGCCCACCGGCTCGGCCCCCCCGGGCTGCGCCCCCCGGCGAAGCTCGTGCCTCCCTCGAGCGGGCGGAGCTCCTCCAGCAGCCGGCGCCGCTCGGCCGCCTTGAAAGAGGACGTGTGGCCGACGTAGTGAAGGACGCCGACGCCGTCGTAGAGGCCGAGCAGCAGCGACCCGACACCGTCGCCGCTCTTCGACAGCCGGTACCCGCCGACCACGCAGTCGGCGGTCCGCTTGTGCTTGATCTTCACCATCGTCCGCCGCCCCGGCGAGTACACGATGTGCGACTCCTTCGCGATCACGCCGTCGAGCCCCATCGCCTCGTACGCGTCGAACCACACCGCAGCCTCGTCCGCGTCGGCGGTCTGCGCCGTCAGGAAGACCTCGAGCCCGCGCATCCGCGCGGGCTCGGCCGCCGGCGCCCCCGCGAGGACGGCTTCGAGCCGCGCCCGCCGCTCGCGCAGCGGCGCCTCCATGAACGAGTCGTCGCCGAGCGCGAGCAGGTCGAACGCGACGAACGACGCGGGAACCGTCTCGGACAGCATCTTCACGCGCGACGCCGCGGGATGTATCCGCAACAGCAGCGCGTCGAAGTCGAGGCCGTCTTCGCCGGCGACGACGATCTCGCCGTCGACGACGCAGCGGCGGGGGAGCACCCCCTTCAGCGGGTCGATCAGCTCGGGGAAGTAGCGGTCGATCGGCCGGGTGTCGCGGCTCGTGAGCGCGACCTCGTCGCCGTCGCGGAAGACGATCGCCCGGAAACCGTCCCACTTCGGCTCGTAGACCCAGCCGTCGCCGCGCGGCATGGTCTCCTTCAGCTTGGCCAGCATGGGCGACACCGGCGGCACGACGGGGAGGCGCATAGGGTTCGGAGGTGGAGCTATTCGCCGGCCGGGGCCTCGTCGACGGTGGCGTCCCGGAGGTAGTCGGCGCTGCCGTCGCCCGCCGCCGCGATCGCCAGCTCGTCGCCGTGACGGAGGACGAGATAGCGCCCGTGCTCGCCGCGCGCCTGCCGGACGGCCTCGACGAAGCGGTGCAGGTAGAGCGACTCCGCGTGGCTCTCCAGCCGCTCGAGGTCGACGACGACGCCTCCCCTGCGCTCGCCTGGCAGGCGGCGCTCACCGGGTCCAGCTCCGTCGTTCCGTCTCTCGTCCACGAGCCTCGCTCCCTCTCGTTACCCCCGCCGGCAGCGGCGGTACTTAGGGGCAGATGCTAGGCCACGCGGCAGGCGAGGCACGCGCGGTGGAGAACCTCCCACAGGGGAATAATCGTTATCCGATCGCGCCTTTCTGCGGGAGGAATAGTCACCTGAGCCACCGCCTTCGAGCTACCACACGAGTAGTAGTCACGCTGCTGTCGATCGTGACCGTGGTGCTCCCGAACGCGCTCGCGGTCGCGCAGGGCGGCGGATGCCGGCGCGTGACCAGGACCGGCAACTGGGTCACGTACGACGTCCGTGACTTCGCCGGCGGGGGGCCGATCACCGACTACGAGATCGACGCGTTTTCGCCGACCACGATCTACGCGACGGACGGGAAGGACCTGCTCCAAACGACCGGCGACGGCTGCTCTTGGACGAAGGTGTTCACCGTCACGGGGACGACCCCGCTCGACTACGGCTTCCGCGGCGATGCGGCCACGATCACCTCGATCGTGGTGCCGCGCTCGGGCGCCGCGCACACCCGAGTGCTGCTGACGATCGAGGAGTCGGTCGGTGGCGTTACCCGGCCGCACGTCGTTCGCAGCGACAACCCCGGTAGCGCGCCTTGGGTGTCGGGCGACACCGGGCTACCCCCGACGGGGCAGCCTGAGACTCTCGTCGTGAGCCCTGCCAATCCCGGGGTCGCGTACCTCGGGATCGACGTCGGAGGTGGGTCGCTCGACCTCGTCTTTCGGAGCGACGACGGCGGCGTCACATGGTCGCTGCGGTCCGACCTGACTCAAACGCAACCGAGCCGCGGAATCCTCGGCTTCGAGATAGATCCCGTGATGTCGGAAGAGCTGTGGGCGTACGGACCCGGAGGACTGTTCCGGTCGCGGAACGGCGGCGCGACCTTCGTGCTGACCGACGAGTTCAGGCAGAGCGAAGTCACGGAGGTGCTGGTCTTCCACTCCCCGACCCGCACCTATCCGATCGTGCTCGCGTTCCGTAAGGGGGACGACGACCTGATGGTCTCGACCGACGACGGCGAGACGTGGTTGCGAACGGACACACCCGGCACCGTCTCGTCGGCGGCGTACGGCAGGCAGCCGTTCGAGCTGATGATCTCGACGCCGCGCGGCATCCACCTGTTCGATGCGGCCTCCGAGACTTGGTTCCGGGTCGTCACCCCGCGCCCCGGCATCGTCGACCTCGATGCCGACCTCACGCTCGAGAGCGGTTTCTACGGCCGCACTGCTGGGACTATCGAGAGGTACGACGGCCCCACGGGCGTCGAGATCCCGCCGCCGGTGCCGGGCGGGCCGAACATCGACGTCGACGGGCTGGTCCCGGACGAAGACGCGTTGCCGGCGCCTCCCCCGGCGCTGTCGCCGTCGGGTACGAAGGTCGTCATGAAGACCGGCGCGACGCGGTCGGTCGACTACCGCCTCACGCTCTCGGAGAAGACCACGAAGCTCGACGTCTTCTTCCTGCTCGACACCTCCGACACGATGAGCGGGACGATCCAGGGGCTCGCCGACAGCGTGACGGGGATCATCAACCAGCTTCGGAGCGCCGGGCTGGGCGCGCAGTTCGGCATCGGCGTCTCGCGCGCGTACACGGACACCGCGATCCCGCGCGAGCCGTGCCAGAACGAGACCGACACGAACTGCGAGCGCAACTTCATCTACCGGCGTCTGGTGGACCTCGCCGACGACTCGAACTCCGACGAGCTAGTCGAGGCGCTCGAGAGCCTGCACGCCGAGGCCGGCGGCCGGTTCGACTCCCAGCTCGGGGCGCTGTACCAGGTTGCCACCGGCGCCGGGCAGGACGACTCGCCGGAGCCGGGGTACACCGAGAGCGACGCCCACCCCGGGCAGCAGGCGACGTTCCGAGATGGGAAGAACACGCTCAGGCTCGTGTTCGTGGCAACGGACGAGCCGTTCGCCACCGGCGAGGAGGGCGACCGCGACTTCAACGTCTCGGACTTCGGCCGCATCTCGCCCCCGGACATCCCGTCGTTCGCAAAGGTAGACGAAGCGTTCGCGAAGGTCGACGCGCAGGTGCTCGGCCTCGCGATCGGGCAGACGCTCGACAGGGGACGCGACACCGCCGGCGGCGGGCCCACGCCGCTGGAGCACATGCAGGAGATCGCGCGCCTGACCGGGGCGTTCGCCCCGGCGGGAGGCGTCGACTGCGACGGCGACGGCGCGGCCGACCTCGAGCCCGGGATGCCGCTCGTGTGCCCCGTGCGCCGCAACAACGTCGCCAACGGGAGGAACATCGCGACCGCGATCACGAAGCTCGTCCAGGCCGTGCGCGGCACGACGTCGGTCGAGCTCGACGTCGACCGCGGCGCCGACGTCGTCGCCGGCATCGAGCCCGGCGTCTACCCGTCGGTGGTCCTGCAGCAGCCGAACGTCCTCGACTACGAGGTCACCTACCGGTGCCCCGAGCGCCTCCAGGGCAAGAAGGTGACGGTCGAGCTCGCGGCCAAGACGCCCGGCGACACGCTCGACTCCGTCACGACGACCGTCTCGTGCCTCGAGGAGAGGGTCGAGGAGCCCCCCGTCCTGCCGATCGAGCCGTTGTCGCTGATCGGGATCGTCCCGCCGCTCCTGCCGCCGGCGCCGCCGCCGATCGTCGAGATCGCGCCCGGCGCGCAGGGTCAGGCTCAGGCGCAGTCGCAGGCGCAGGCTCAGGGCGCGATGGCCTCGCAGGAGCAGGAGGAGCCACAGCTCGCATACGTCGCCGCCGCGCTCGACCCGCGCGAGGTCCTCCAGGAGGAGCTCGCGCTGTCGGACCGGCGCCGCTCCGAGGTGCCGCCGTGGACGACGCTGGGTGCGGGCGCGGTGATGACGTCGCTCGCGTACGGGTGGCTCTCCCTGAGCCGCCAGCGCAACGTGCGCGTCCAGCGCGTCCGCCGGGACTGAGCGGAAAGGCACGGGCGGCAGGAAAGCGGCCGACCCGGGCGAAGTACGCGGTGCCGAATCTCTGCGACCGGCCGCCTCGGCGGGCGGCCGGTAGATCAAGGAGCCACTGTTGAAGAAGCTCGTCGCCGCCCTCGCCGTCTCGGCCGTGTTGGTCCCGGGCCTGCAGGTCGCCGGAGCCGGTCCTACCCAGGGCGGGTTCGCGTCCGAGAACGTCGAGTACGTGAGGCACGTTCCGTTCGACGTCGGCACCGCGACCGGCGCGAAGGTCGTCGGAAAGTACCTCTACGTCACGAGCTGGCGCGCGTTCTCGATCTACGACGTCTCCGACCCCCTCGACCCGCAGCTGCGGAGCACGACGCCGTTCGGCTTCAAGTTCGAGAACGAGGACGTCTCCACCAACGGCTCGGTCCTCGTCTTCTCGGAGACGCTGCCGCAGTCGAACCTCCACATCTGGGACGTCGAGGACAAGACGAACCCCACCGCGCTCGCGACGCTGCCGGGGGCGGGGCAGCACACGATGAGCTGCATCCTGAAGTGCAAGTACCTGTATGGCTCCGGCGGCTCGATCGTCGACCTGCGCGACCCGGCCAACCCGAAGGTGGCCGGCAACTGGGGCGACGGCCTGCCGGCGAACAGCTCGCACGACGTGAACGAGGTCGCCCCGGGGCTCGTGCTGACCTCCTCGCGGCCGGTGATGCTCCTCGACGCTCGCAAGGACCCGCTGCATCCGAAGCTGCTCGCCGCGGGCGACGACGACCGGATCACCGGGCTCGTCCACTCGAACACGTGGCCGCGGGCGGCCAGGGACCGCTTCTTCCTCGCGTCGAGCGAGACGAACTTCCAGGGGCGGTGCGCCGGCGACGACGGCGCCTTCATGACGTGGGACGCGTCGACCTACCGGCGGACGCGGTCTTTCCGGATGGTCGACATCTGGAAGCTCGACAACGGCACCTATCAGGACGGGAACCCGGCCGCACAGGCGTCGGGCTGCTCGGCGCACTGGTTCGAGCACCATCCGGACTTTCGTAACGGGGGCCTCGTCGCGGTCGGGTCGTACGACCACGGGACGCGGTTCCTCGAGGTCTCGCCGAAGGGGAAGATCAGCCAGGCTGGCTACTTCCTTCCCTACGGCGGCACGACGATGGCGGCGTACTGGCTGAACGACGAGATCGCCTACGGCATCGACCTGACCCGCGGGATCGACATCCTGCGCTGGCGCCCGTAGCAGGACCCGCCCGGCCCCCCGGCGAACCCAACGGTCATGAAGAAGACGCTCGCCTCCGTCGTCGCCGTCGCCGCGCTGGTCGCGGCTCCCGCCGCCCGGGCCGGGATCGACACCGGCTCCGCCGGTCCCGGCCCCCACTTCGCATCCGACAACGTCGAGTGGGTGACGAACGTGCCGCTCGCGATCGACAGCTCCGGCGCGAACTTCGTCGGGAACTACATGTACATCACGACGTCGCGCGACCTCACGATCTACGACATCTCGCAGCCCGAGTCTCCGCAGCGGATGGGCTTCCTCCCGCTCCCGCAGCAGCCCTACTTCGCGGAGGAGGACGTCGACACGAACGGCAAGGTCCTCCTCGTCGGGACGTACCCGAACACGCTCTACGTGATCGACGTCGAGGACAAGTCGAACCCCGTGATCATCGGCCAGCTCGCCGGCGCCGATCAGCACACGTGGACGTGCGTGCTCGACTGCAAGTGGGCCTATGGGTCCGGCGGCCTGATCGCCGACCTGCGCAAGCCGGAGGCCCCGAAGCTCGCCGGCAGCTGGGGCGAGGGCATGCCGGCGCAGCGCGGCCACGACGTGACCGAGGTCGCGCCGGGGCTGATCGTCACCTCGACGTCGCCGATCATGTACCTCGACGCGCGCAAGAACCCCGCGAAACCGAAGCTGCTCGCGGTCGGCGACGCCGGGCAGCAGTACGTGCACGGCAACCTCTGGCCGAACGGCGGGAGGGACAAGTTCCTGCTCGTCGGGGGCGAGAGCAGCGGTCCGACGTGCGACGAGTCCGGCGGCAGCGCCCAGTTCATGACCTACGACGCGACGAAGGTCAAGAAGTCCGGCACGTTCACGCTCATCGACTCTTTCGCGGTGAAGAACGGGAACCCGACCGAGGGCGACGCAGCCGCGGATCTCTACTGCGGCCACTGGTTCGACACGCACCCGACCTACCGCAACGGCGGCCTGGTCGCGATGGCGTGGTACGAGCACGGGACCCGTTTCCTGCAGATCGACAAGAAAGGCAAGATCGATGAGGTCGGCTGGTTCCTGCCGATCGCCGGCTCGACCTCGGCGGCGTACTGGATCGACGGCGAGTACCTGTACGCGGTGGACTACAACCGGGGCATCGACATCCTGAGGTTCACGGGCAAGGCCTAGAGCTGCCCCGTCCGCCTGCGCCCAAGTGAGGCGGCCGCCGGCCTGCTCGAAGTGATGGGGGCGGTGGTTCCGGAAGGCCCCATCACCCCCGTCCGTTTTGCACCCTCTCGGCGGACCACGTCATGCGGCCCCGGCGACGGCTCTCTTGTAGATGTCCGCCCCCGTACCGGCGCCGGGGTCGTTGCTCACGGCCTCGCCGAGGATCGACAGGAAGCGATCCTCGACCGGGCCCGCACGCCCCTCGGCGAGCTGCTCCAGCAGGTCGAGGGTCCGGCCTGCGTAGAGCAGAACCTGGATCGTCTCGATCCCCGCGAGGTCGTTGAAGAACCACCCGCAGCTCGTGAACATCGACATCGCGTTGCGCTGGAGCTCCAGCAGCAGCTCCGCCCGCCGAAGCGGCGCGCCGGGAAGCGCGCCCTCCGCCGCGACGAACTCCTCGAGCGAGGTAGCGCCGCACACGACGTCCACGTAGCGGTGGCGCGCGCGCCACGGGTGCTCGAAGACCTCCCGCCCCAGCCTTTCGTACGCGTCGTCGGCGGCCTGGCGCACGACCTCGAGAGCGCGCCGCAGGGGGGCGCGCCACTTCTGGTTGCGTCCCGGCTCCCCTCCGGTGAAGCAGCCGCAGTCCTCGCGCCACCGCCCGACTCCGTGCACACACGACCACGACGTGCCGGCGGCCGGCAGCTGGACCCACCGCTCGGCGGGGCAGTCGGCGAGGAACGTGCCGTAGTTCACGACCCCGAGCCCGCGCTGCTCCGCCTCGACGAACAGCGCGTAGCCGAGCCCGATGTCGCCGAACTTGTGGTGGTGCCCGTAGGTCTCGCCGTCGGTCGCCGCGTGGACGAGCCGGCACGGACCCGGCTGCACGCGCTCCTCGAAGAGGTCCATCAGACGCTCGGCCGACGCCGCGGCGCCGTCGAACGCGATCGCGTGGCTTATGGCGCCGTCGTAGAAGAGGACCGTGACGTATCGGCCCGAGCCGTCCGAGTGCCCGCACCGGTACGGCACCGTCGTGTCGAGAGGCTCGTCGGCGACGTCGACCCACGATCCGTTCCGATCCGTCCACGCCCGCGCCTGTCGAGGCGCCAGGATCGTGAACCTCACCCCTTCCTCGATCAAGACGTCGATGGTCCGCTCGTCCGCCGCGGTCTCCGGAAGCCATATGCCTTCGGAGCGGCGGCCGAACCGGTGCTGGAAGTCGCGCAGCCCCCACCGCACCTGCGTCCGGATGTCTCGCACCGGGGACAGCGGCAGGATCGTGTGGTGGTAGGCCTGCGCGATCGCGTTGCCGTGACCGCATCGGGACAACCCGGCGCGGTCGGCGCCCAGGATCGCGTCGTACGTCTCCCGGTCGGCCGCGCGCATCCATTCGAGCAGCGTCGGGCCGACGTTGAACGACATCCTCTCGAAGTTGTTGACGTCGACCCGCTCGCCCGCCGCTCCGGGAAGGGCCACGCGCGTGTTCGCCCGGTAGGCCTCGGCGTTCACGCGCTCGTTCCAGTCGTGGAACGGCGCTGCCCCCGGCTGCTCGCCGACCACGCCGGTCCAGGGGTTCTCCCGCGGGGGCTGGTAGAAGTGGCCGTGGACGGTTATGCGTGCAGCCACACCGCTCCGAGCGGCGGAAGCGTGAGGTCGGCCGAGTAGCCGAGCCCGTGCCACGGGCGTTCCAGCGCCGCCACCGTTCCCATGTTCCCGGTGTTCGTCCCGCCGTAGGCGGCCGAGTCGGTGTTCAGGACCTCGACGTACTCACCCGGCTTCGGCAGACCGACCCGGAACCCGGTCCGGGGGATCGACGACAGGTTGCAGACGCACACGACGACCGAGCCGTCGGTCGCGCTCCGGTAGAACGAGATCACGTTGTTGTCGGCGTCGTTGGCGTCGATCCACCGGAACCCGTCGGGCGAGAAGTCGAGCTCCCACAGCGCCGGGATCGACCGGTAGACCTTGTTCACGTCGCCCACCATCTTCTGGATGCCGCGGTGGGCGGGGTCGTCGAGCACGTGCCAGTCCAGCGACCAGTCATGGTTCCACTCGCGCTCCTGCGCGATCTCGCCGCCCATGAACAGCAGCTGCTTGCCGGGATGCGCCCACATGTACGCGAACAGGCACCGGAGGTTCGCGAGCCGCTGCCACTTGTCGCCGGGCATCTTCCTGATCAACGAGGCCTTCCCGTGGACGACCTCGTCGTGGCTCAGCGGCAGCACGAAGTTCTCGCTCCACGCGTACATGAGGCTGAACGTCAGGTTGTTGTGGTGGTAGCGGCGGTGGATCGGGTCCTTCGAGAAGTAGGCGAGCGTGTCGTGCATCCAGCCCATGTTCCACTTGAAGCCGAACCCGAGGCCCCCGAGATGCACCGGCCGGCTGACACCCGGCCAAGCAGTCGACTCCTCGGCCAGCATCAGCACCCCCGGATGCTCGCCGTGCACGACCTCGTTCAGCTGCTTCAGGAACTCGATCGCCTCGAGGTTCTCGCGCCCCCCGAACGCGTTCGGGACCCACCCGCCCTCCTCGCGGCTGTAGTCGAGGTACAGCATCGAGGCGACGGCGTCCACGCGCAGCCCGTCGACGTGGAAGCCCTCGATCCAGTACAGCGCGTTCGAGATCAGGAAGTTGCGCACCTCGTTGCGGCCGAAGTTGAAGACGAGCGTGCCCCAGTCGGGGTGCTCGCCCTTGCGCGGGTCGAGGTGCTCGTAGAGAGCGGTGCCGTCGAAGCGCGCGAGCGCCCACTCGTCCTTCGGGAAATGCGCCGGGACCCAGTCGACGATCACGCCGATCCCGGCCTGGTGGAGCGTGTCGACCAGGTACTTGAAGTCGTCGGGCGACCCGAACCGCGCCGTCGGCGCGAAGTAGTTGCTCACCTGGTAGCCCCACGACCCCCCGAACGGGTGCTCGGCGACCGGGAGGAACTCCACGTGCGTGAAGCCGAGCTCGCGGCAGTAGTCGGCGAGCAGCGGGGCGAGCATGCGGTACGACAGCGGCCGCCCCTCGGCGTCGCGCCTCCACGAGCCGATATGGACCTCGTAGATAGACATCGGCTGCGTGTGCGCGTCGCCGGTGCCGCGCTTCTGCATCCACTCCAAGTCGCCGAACTCGTGCGACGGCTGGTGGACGACGCAGGCGTTGGCGGGGGGAGCCTCCGTCGCGAACGCGAACGGATCGGTCTTCAGGACGAGGTCTCCCTCGGCCGTGACGATCTCGAACTTGTAGAGAGAGCCCGGGCCGATGTCGGGCAGGAACAGCTCCCAGATCCCGGACCCTCCGAGCGACCGCATCGGGTGCAGGCGGCCGTCCCAGCCGTTGAAGCCGCCCACGACCCTGACGCTGCGGGCGTTCGGCGCCCACACCGCGAAGCTGACGCCCGACACGCCGCGCACCTCGCGCACGTGCGCGCCCAGGACCTCGTGGAGCCGCCGGTGGCTGCCCTCACCGAGCAGGTGCAGGTCGAGCTCGCCCACGGTCGGCTCGAACGCGTAGGGGTCCCGCAGCGTGAAGGCTCCGTCGGGATAGCCGACCTCGAGCCGGTAGTCGGTGACGCGACCTTCCACGGCGCCCTCGAACAGTCCGGCCGCGTCGATCATCTCGAGCTTTGCGACGGTCTCGCCGTCGACGATGCACTGCACGGTCTGCGCCTCGGGCCGCCACGCGCGCACGATCGTCGTGCTCTTCGGGGCGGGCGGGCGAGCGGGGTGCGGGCCCAGGACGTGGTGGGGGTCCCGGAGCTCCCCGCGGATCAGCTCCCGCACCGCGTTCCGGTCGACGGTCGTCATCGTCTCTCTCCTCGTTCGATCACGCGGGCGAGCCCGGCGGTCGGGATCCTGACCCAGTCGGGGCGGTGGCCGAGCTCGTACTCGAGCTCGTAGAGCGCCTTGTCGACCTCGAAGAAGTCGAGCAGGATCGCCAGCGTCTCGCGGCCGGCTGCGAGGAACTTCCCCTCGTGCGACTTCCTCAGGTAGCTCGAGAGGAATCGCTCGCGCGCGATCGCCTCCCACGTGTCCGCCCATGGCTGCAGGTGCTTCCACTCGTCGGAGTCGGGCTCGCCTCGCTCGAACAGCGCCGCGGTCGCCGCGTAGCTGAAGGACCGCAGCATCCCCGCCACGTCCTTCAGCGGCGACTGCTTCGCCCGGCGCTCCTCGAGCGACCGCACGGGCTCGCCCTCGAAGTCGAGGATCATCCACCTCGGCCCCCGGAGCACCTGGCCGAGATGGTAGTCGCCGTGAATGCGCGTCTTGCAGCCCGCCGACGTCAACGTCCGGATACCGTCGATCCCCCGGGCGATCGCCGGTGCCATCGCGCCGAGCTCCGCGAACCCGCCGGCCGCCAGGCGATCGAGGTAGGCCGTCGCGCCGTCCGCCCACGCCTTCAGGTCCAGCTCGTCGACGGGCTCGGGGGCGAGCGCGGGATCGGCCTCTTCGCGCGACAACGCGACGTGCAGCCCTCCCGTGGCCTCGCCGAGCTCGTCGATCGCCTCGAGGAACTGAGGCGCGCGCTGCTCGATCAGGAAACGGTGATCCTCCGCCACGTCCGCCTCGTCGATCGCGTCGAAGAGCGCGCCGAGCCGTCGGAGCGTGTAGTCCCAGCCGTCGACCGCGTCGCGCAGGAAACGCTGCGCGATCCCCAGGTCGATCACCACCTCGTCGCCGTCGATCTCGCCGCGGTACGTCATCTCGCCGACCTGCGGCGGCACGTTCTCGAATCCCTCGTTGGTAAGCAGCCGCGACAGCTCGAGGTCCGGATTCGGCCCCGGCTCGACGCGGCGGAAGAGCTTCACGATCGTGTCGCCCATGACCAGCGACGTGTTCGACTGCTCCGCGCCGACCGGCTGCACGTCGCCGGGCCCCGGCGGCGACATGGGGTCCAGCCCGGGGCCGCCGAACTCGATGACGCCCGCCTCGCCCTTGAGGGTGTGCCCGTAGGCCATGAGCTCGCCGAGGACCCCGAGGCGAGGCGCCTCGTCGAGGGCGTCGCGCGGTGTGCCGTCCTCGTCCACCAGCAGGGGCACGTGGTAGAAGGCATCGGGCCCGACGTCGAACGAGAGTCTCACGAGCGCGAGCGTCAGCGCGGGCGGGCCGTCTTCGAGCAGGACGGCGTCGACGAAGTCGGCCCTGCGCGGCTGCCGTCCCTTGTCGCCGAACCAGCGCCGGCGCGGCATCCACTCGAGGAGTCCCTCGGTCGACATCGTCATCGCTCCGACTCCTCCCTCACCAGCTGGAACCAGTAGAAGCTGTGGGCGCCGAACGTGAGCAGGTAGGGGAGCTCCCCGATTCGGGGGAAGCGCTCACGCCCCAGCAGCTCGACGGGGTACATACCCTCCCACGGCGAGAGGTCTAACTCCGCCGCCTGGGCCCGTCCGGAGACGTTGTTGACGCACAGCACGATGTCGTCGCCGTGCGTCCGGACGTAGGCGAAGATCGCGGGGTTGTTCGGGTGCAGCGCCTCGAACGTCCCGAGGCCGAACACGGGGTGGTGCTTGCGCACGTCGAGCAGGCTTCGGAACCAGTGCAGGAACGAGTGCTGGTCCCGCATCTCGGCTTCGACGTTCAGCGCCTGATAGCCGTAGACGGGGTCGAGCAGAACGGGCAGGTACAGCTGCGCGAAGTCGGCGGTCGAGAACCCGGCGTTCCTGTCGGAGTTCCACTGCATGGGCGTCCGCACCCCGTCTCGGTCGCCGAGATAGATGTTGTCGCCCATGCCGATCTCGTCGCCGTAGTACACGACCGGCGACCCCGGCAGCGAGAAGAGCATGGCGTGGAACAGCTCGGCCTGGTCGCGCGAGTTCTCGAGCAGGGGCGCGAGCCGCCGGCGGATCCCGAGGTTCAGCTTCATCCGGGGGTCCTTCGCATACTCGTTGTACATGTAGTCGCGCTCTTCGTCCGTGACCATCTCGAGCGTCAGCTCGTCGTGGTTGCGCAGGAAGATGCCCCATTGCGCGGCCTCGGGGATCTCCGGCGTCCGCTCGAGTATCTCGACGACCGGATAGCGAACCTGGCGCCGCGCGGCCATGAACATGCGCGGCATCAGCGGGAAGTGGAACGCCATGTGGCACTCGTCGGAGTCGCCGAAGTAGGGGACGACGTCCTCCGGCCACTGGTTCGCCTCGGCCAGCAGCACGATGTCCTCGTAGCCCTTGTCGACCTCGGCCCTGACCCTCTTCAGGAACTGGTGTGTCTCCGGAAGGTTCTCGCAGTTCGTGCCCTCGCGCTCGTACAGGTAAGGGACGGCGTCGAGCCGGAACCCGTCCAGGCCGAGGTCGAGCCAGAACCGCAGCGCCGCGAGGACGTTCTCCCGGACATGCTCGTTGTCGTAGTTGAGGTCCGGTTGGTGCGAGAAGAACCGGTGCCAGTAGTAGGCGCCGGCGATCTCGTCCCACGTCCAGTTCGACTTCTCCGTGTCCAGGAAGATGATCCGCGCGTCCTCGTACCTCTTGTCCGTGTCCGACCAGACGTACCAGTCGCGCTTCGCGGAGCCGGGGACGCGCGACTCCTGGAACCACGGGTGCTGGTCGGAGGTGTGGTTTACGACGAAGTCGGCGATCACGCGCATCCCCTTGCTGTGCGCGACGTCGAGGAACTCCATGAAGTCGTTGAGGGTCCCGTACTCCGGCAGGATCCCGTAGAAGTCGGAGATGTCGTACCCGCCGTCACGCAGCGGCGACTGGAAGAACGGGAGCAGCCAGAGGCAGTCGACCCCGAGCCACTCGAGGTAGTCGAGCTTCTGCAGCAGCCCCGTGAAGTCGCCGAAGCCGTCGGCGTTCGAGTCGTAGAAAGAGCGCACGTACAGCTCGTAGAAGACCGCGGTCTTGTACCACTGCGGGTTGGCGAGGACGCGGCTGGGCGCGCCCCCGGCACCGCCGAGCAGCGGCTTCCCGAGCTCGGTGGGGACGCGGCGCGCAGGTGCGACGATCTCGGTGCCGGCCCCGGCGGGATCCTCTTCCGTCCCCGGTCCCACTAGCGTTCCACGCGGAAGATGTGCGCGGGCTCCCGGAACGGGTCGAGCCGCACGTAGTTGTGCGACCCGTGCCACAGGTAGGTCTGGTCGCCGATCAGGTCGTGGACCCGGAATGGGTGCGCCGGATCGATCCCTAGCTCGTGGAGGTCGAGGTGGACGGTCGCCTCGGCCCAATGGACGGGGTTCAGGTTTACGACGACGAGGATCGGGTCGCCCTCGCGCGACGTCTTGCTGAACGCCAGGATGTTGTCGTTGTCGACGTAGTGGAAGCGCAGGTTCGTCAGCTCGCTCAGCGCGGCGTGCTTGCGGCGGATGTCGTTGACGCGCTTGATGTACGGGACGAGGCTCCCTTCGACGTTCAGGTCCCGCTGGCGCAGCTCGTACTTCTCGGAGTGCAGGTACTCCTCGCTGCCCTGCCTGAGCGGCTTGTTCTCGAACAGCTCGTAGCCGGAGTAGATGCCGTACGTCGGCGACAGCGTCGACGCGAGCACGAGCCGGATCTTGAACGCGGGCGGACCCCCCTGCTGGAGGTACTCGTGGAGGATGTCCGGTGTGTTCGCGAAGAAGTTCGGCCGGAAGTAGGCGGCGGTCTCCGGGCGGGTCAGCTCCATCATGTACTCGGTGATCTCCCACTTCGTGTTGCGCCACGTGAAGTACGTGTAGGACTGCGTGAAGCCGAGCTTCGCCAGCTTGGCCATGACCTTCGGGCGCGTGAATGCCTCGGACAGGAGGATCACGTCGGGGTGCTCCTCCTGGATCGAGTTGATCGCCCAGTCCCAGAACGCGAACGCCTTCGTGTGCGGGTTGTCGACGCGGAAGATCTTGACGCCGTGACCGATCCAGAAGTCGAGGACGCCCTTCAGCTCGGTCCACAGCCCTTCCTTATCGGGCGTGTCGAAGTTGATCGGATAGATGTCCTGGTACCTCTTCGGGGGGTTCTCGGCGTGCTGGATCGAGCCGTCGGGGCGGATCGTGAACCACTCGGGGTGCTCCTCGACCCACGGGTGGTCGGGCGAGCACTGGATCGCAAAGTCGAGCGCGACTTCGATCCCCACGCGCTCCGCGGCCGCCACGAAGTCGTCGAAGTCGTCGATCGTGCCGAGCTGCGGGTGCACCGCGCGGTGGCCGCCCTCCTTCGAGCCGATCGCCCAGGGGCTCCCGACGTCGCCCGGCTGCGCTTCGAGAGAGTTGTTGACGCCCTTGCGGAACGTCGTCCCGATCGGGTGGATCGGCGGGAGGTAGACGACGTCGAAGCCCATGTCGGCGATCGTCGGCAGGTGCTTCGCGGCCGTCTTGAACGTCCCGTGCTTGCCCGGGACCCCCGTAGAGCGAGGGAAGAGCTCGTACCAGGCACCGAAGCGGGCGCGCTCGCGGTCGACCGTCAGCTCGAGCACGGGCTTCGACTGGACGGATCCCGCCCGGTCCGGGTACCGGGCCAGCAAGACGCCGGCGGCCTCGTCGAGCAGCGCGGCGACGCGCGCGTCGCCGAAGCCGGTGCCGTCGCCGGAGCCGCCGCGGGCGGCGGCGATCGCGGCGTTGATCGGGCCGCGCTCCTTCGCCGGCACCTTCTTCAGGCGGCCCTCGAGCAGACGTGCGCCCTCCTCGATCTCGAGGTCGACGTTCTGGCCCGCCTCGACCTTCTTCATGAACCCGGCCCGCCACGTCGCGAAGTGGTCGGTCCACGCCTCGATCCCGTAACGCCACCGGCCGATCTCCGAGGGGCGGAACGTCGCCGTCCAGGCGTCGTTGCCGGCGTGCTCCATCGGCGTCTCCTGCCACTTGTCGTCGTTGGGGCCGCGGTAGCGGACGACCGCCCGCAGCACGGTCGGGCCGTCCCTGAAGATGTCGGCGGTGACCTCGACCAGGTCGCCGACGACGGCCTTCGCGCGGTGGAGGCCGCAGTCGACCTGGGGGCGGACGTTCTCGATGACCGCGTGCCCCTTCCTGGTGTCCAGCTTCACGCCTGGAATCCCTCCTGCGAGGTTGCTCTACGTCGCCGGCGGCCGGTCCCGGCGCCGTCTTCTTCCTGGCGAATCGCCCGAGGGCCGACGACCTGCTCTTGGCGGTCGGCCGAGGCCGCCGATTTCGTTCTTGACGGTCGGCCGAGGCCGCCCGTTTCGTTCTTGACGGTCGGCCGAGGCCGCCCATTTCGTTCTTGACGGTCGGCCGAGGCCGCCCGTCGCCATCGGTGACCTTGCCCGCAGCACCGTCCAGGCTAACGTCCGGCCCCCTCTCCTGCGCGAGACTCTTGACCCATGAGAGCGCTCAGGTCGTTCGCCGTACGCGTCTCGCTTCCCCCGGAGCTCGGCGAGCTCACCGAGATCGCCCTCAACCTTCGCTGGTCCTGGAACCGCCGGGCCGTCGACCTGTGGCGGTGGGTCGACGCGGACGCCTGGGACGCCTCCGGCCACGACCCCGTCCGAATGCTCGGCCTCGTCTCGCAGGACCGCTTCGAGCAGCTCGCCGAGGACGGACCCTTTCTCTCGTTCCTCGCCGGCGTCTCCGAGGACCTACAGAGCTATCTCGACGAGCCGCGCTGGTACCAGTCCCGGAAGAAGGACGGCCCCCGCACGATCGCGTACTTCTCCCCGGAGTTCGGCGTCAGCGAGGCGCTGCCGATCTACTCCGGCGGCCTCGGCGTGCTCGCCGGCGACCACCTGAAGGCCGCGAGCGACCTCGGCGTGCCGCTCGTGGGCGTCGGCCTTCTCTACCGGCAGGGGTACTTCCGCCAGCAGCTCAACGCCGAGGGCTGGCAGCAGGAGCGCTACCCGTCGCTCGACCCGCACGCCATGCCGCTGACGCTCCTGCCGGGACCGGACGGAGCGCCGCTGAAGATCGATGTCGACCTCGCCGGCGCGCGCTGCGTCGCGCAGCTGTGGCTCGCGCGGGTCGGGCGGGTCTCGCTGATCCTCATGGACTGCGACGTCGAGGAGAACGAGGCGGAGGAGCGGTGGGTGACGGACCGCCTCTACGCCGGCGGCAACGAGCACCGGCTCCGGCAGGAGATCGTTCTCGGTATCGGGGGCGTCCGCGCCCTGCAGGCGGCGGGCTACGAGCCCGACGTCTTCCACTCGAACGAGGGACATGCCGGGTTCCTCGGGCTCGAGCGGATCCGCCAGCTCGTGACGACGCAGGGGCTGAGCTTCAACGACGCGCTCGAAGGCGTGCGGGCGGGCACGATCTTCACCACGCACACGCCCGTGCCGGCCGGCATCGACGTATACGAGCACGAGCTCATGCAGCGCTACTTCACGTCGTTCGCGAAGGAATGCGACATCACGTTCGAGGAGCTCATGGCGCTGGGGCAGGGGAGCTCCGCCGGTGCGACGACGTCCGCCGAGGGCGGGACGTTCAACATGGCCGTGATGGGGCTGCGGCTCGGGGCGCGGGCGAACGCGGTGAGCAAGCTCCACGGCGTCGTGTCGCGGGCGATCTTCTCCGACCTGTGGCCGGGGATCCCCGCCGAGGAGGGGCCGATCACGTCGATCACGAACGGCGTCCACACCGCGACCTGGCTCGGCCCCGAGATCAGCGAGGTGATCGACCGCCGGCTGTCGCCGGGATGGGCGGAGACCGGCGAGGGCCGGTGGAGCCGTATCGAGGAGGTCCCCGACGCCGAGCTGTGGCGGGCGCGCGAGCGCGCCCGGGAACGGCTCGTCTACTTCGTGCGCGAGCGGCTGCGGCGCCAGCTCCTCGCCCGCGGCGCCTCGGAGGCCGAGGTCGCGTGGACGGACGAGGTCTTCGACCCCGGCATCCTCACGATCGGGTTCGCGCGCAGGTTCGCGCAGTACAAGAGGGCGACGTTGATCCTGTCGGACCGCGAGCGGTTGCGGGCGCTGCTCCTCTCGGGTGACCGGCCGATCCAGCTCGTCTTCGCGGGGAAGGCTCACCCCCAGGACGACGGGGGCAAGGAGATGATCAGGGAGCTCGTGCACTTCAGCTCCGACCCGGAGGTGCGCGGCCGGTTCGCGTTCGTCGAGGACTACGACGTCGAGGTCGCGCGCGTGCTGTGCCAGGGGTCGGACGTGTGGCTCAACAACCCGCGGCGTCCCCTGGAGGCCTCGGGGACCAGCGGTATGAAGGCCGCGCTCAACGGCACGCTGAACTGCTCGGTCCTCGACGGCTGGTGGGACGAGTCCTACGACGGCAAGAACGGGTGGGCGATCGGCACCACCGACCTCTACGAGGACCACGTGTACCACGACCGCGTGGACTCGAGCAGCCTCTACGACCTGCTCGAGCGCGAGATCGCGCCGCGCTTCTACGACCGGCCGGAAGGCCCCGTGCCGCGGCGCTGGGTCGAGCGGATGAAGGCGTCGATGTCAAGCCTCGGGGGCTTCGTCGGCGCCGACCGCATGGTGCGTGACTACGTCGAGAGACTGTACGTCCCGGCGGCGCGGCACGGCCGCGCGCTAATGGCCGACGGCTGCGCGCGCGCGAAAGCGCTCGCCGCATGGAAGGAGCACGTGCGCTCGTCGTGGGACGCGGTCGCGATCCTCAACGTCGAGGGTGATACGACCGCGGCCGACGTGGGGGAAGAGCGGTTGGTCGCGGTCACGGTGCGCCTGGGGACGCTGCGGGCCGACGACGTGGCGGTCCAGCTCGCGCACGGACGGGTCGGCGCGAACGGCGAGCTGATCGAGCCGGACCTCATCGAGCTGAGCCCCAGCCCCTCGGAGGCGACCGACGGCGTGTCCGTGTACACGGGGTCGTTCCGCACGGACGAGCCCGGCCTCTACGGCTATGCCGCGCGGGTGATCCCGTCGCACGAGGATCTGACGAGCCCGATGGACCTGGGCCTGATCGCGTGGGCCTAGCGGCGCCTACTCCACCGTCACTTCGCCGCACATCCCGACGCAGACCCTGTCGTAGCCCAGGGTGACGATGTCGGCGTGGCCGAAGATGTCGCACCAGTACTTGTAGACGCCCGGCTTCCTGAACCGGATCGCCGCCGTGCCTCCCGGGTCGAGGTGCCCGTGCGGCGCGCCGGGACCGTCCCAGAACGTGACGTGGTGGGTCGTGTCGGTCGGGTTCTCCCAGGTGACGCGGCCGCGCCGGCCGATCGTGACGGCAGGCGGGTTCCACTCCCAGGTGAACGGCGCAGGGCCCCCTTCGGCTACCACCGTGGCGGACTTCGGAGCCGCCCCTCCGGCCGCGGGCGACGGCGACACGGGGACGGCGACCAGAGACGCGGCGGTGAGGGAGACCACCGCCCCGGCGAGGGCGGACCGACGGGAACCTGGTCGAGGCATCTAGCTCATGATTCGAGCCCGCGTCCTCCATCTCCTCCCCCGGGCGGCCGAGCTTCGGGCCGCCTCCGGTCGCGACTCTGTTGCCTGGAGGAGGACACCGTTGTGACGAGGGTTGACAAGTAAGGGGGCATCTCGGAAGATGCCCCGGCAAATTCCGGGCGAACTACCCAGTGGGGGTGGCGCAATGAGGCGCAGGATCTTCTCTATCGGCGCGGGTCTGCTTCTGGCGGTCATCGTGGCGGGGCCGGCCTCGTCCTCGCCTTTGTGCGCGGGCACTCAGTCGTTCCAGTACGTGTGCGTCGACCCCACAGGCGGCTCGGGGATCACCGAGTGCGTCTACGTCGGCCCGCCGCCGTGCAAGCCGGTGTTCGTCCCGACGCCGTTGGTGACGTGTGGAGGCGACCGGCCGCTCCTCGAGTGCCACATCTAGCCGTTTGCGGCGACCCGCGGCCCCGCGCTGGGACCGCGTCGATCGAAGGCAGGACGAGAGAAGGAGACGAGGATGACGCGTAAGACGATGCTGTGGATCGCGGGGTTGATCGCCGGCGCGAGCATGGCAGTGAGTCCGCCGGCGTCCGCGCAGACGGTGTGCGTCGGCACCACCGGCACCATCTACCAGTGCGTCGACCCCACCGGCGGCGAGCCGATCGAGGACTGCGTCTACATCGTGTTTCCGCCGTGCCACCCGGTGTCGGTCCCGACCCCGCACGTCTACTGCACGGGTGGCGCGATCGGCCAGCAGCTCTTCGCCTGCTTGACCTAGCCGGCCGAGCGGCCTGCCCGGCCGAACCACGAAAGAGGCGGGGGCTTCGGCCCCCGCCTCTTTGCGTTCGTCGCCTAGACGATGTTCGTGCAGACGAAGACGTAGTTCTCGCCGAACTTCGGATGGTCGTAGCCGACGATGACGCCCTTGTAACCCTCGGGGCACGCCTCCGCCGTCACGAACTGGTCCGACGCATGAGCCGCCGGGGCCAGAGCGACGGGCAGAGCGGCCGCCAGCGCGAACGCCAGAGCGGTGAGCTTGCGCATTTCGTTACCTCCTCGAATTCTCGTTAGGTCCAGCTGATCGGCCGGACACAGGCGAAGACCCACTTCTCGCCCGTTGCCGACGTGGTGACGCCGATCACGACGCCTCTCGTGCCCTCAGGGCACGACTCGAAGCGCAGGGTGTCCGCCGAAGCCGGCGCCGCCGGGACGAGCGCGGCCGCGGCCAGCAGCGCGGCGACCACGCCTCTCTTCAGATTCTTCACGTTGCTGCCTCCTCCGTAGCGTGATGGAAAGGACGGCCCCCGCTCCCGCGGGGTTGGAGGCCGCCCGTCGTGCCTTCCCTACGGAAGCAGGTTCGTGCAGGCGAAGACCTCGAAACCTCCGGACGTACCGGCGACCACGCCCTTGTAGCCCTCGGGGCAGGGCTCCGCGGAGACGACGTTGCTGTCGCTCGCGAACGCGGCCGGCGCGAACGCGACCGCCGACACCAGGCCGGCGGCGAGGAGTCCTGTGACCCTCCGAGCGATCTTGTTGCGCATCTCGGACCTCCTTGTTCCCGCGACGGCTCCGTTGCCGCCGCTTCTAAGAGATGCCTTGTTCGGGAGGTTTGCCCCCATTCCTCCCGAAAAAGTAAAAAAATCTGTTTTGTCAGGAAATTTCCGATTAACTCCGGTATCCGCGCAGGGGATCGGGTGAGAGCGGCGAACGTTACACGCCGAGGTACTTCTTGAGGAGGTCGATGTGAACTTTGGAAGGCTCGCAGGTGCGGCGTTCACGGCCGTCCTCGTGGCCGCGTCGCTCGCGGCCCCGGCCAGCGGGGCCGCGCGTCGGGCGGCCGTCCCGGCCGAGTTCCCCTACCAGAGTCCCGCTCTGGGCGCTCACGCCACGGTGGTCTACGGGTGGTACTACGACTGCGAGATGCAGATCGGGTGCACGATCGTTCCGAGCGCGCGGCGCGATCGGTGGGTGAACCTCGAGATCCGCGACACGACGGGGGGAGCCGTCTACGGCGCGGTCTACTCGATGCCGGGCGGCCATCACTACCGCGACTTCTGCGGCGCGACCGACGAGCCCATCTGCGTCCGGAAGGGGATCGAGCTGCTCGTCCACGTGATCGGGGGCGTCTGCCCCGGGACCGCTACACCGAGCACGCCCACCCGCGGCACGGTCGTCGCGACGTTCGGCCGCGCCTGACGCGCGGCGGGGGTCATCCCCAGCCCAGCTCGTGGAGGCGGTGGTCGTCGATCCCGAAGTGGTGCGCGATCTCGTGGATCACCGTGCGCCGGACCTGCTCGCGGATCCGCTCGGGCGTGCGCGCCATCCTGGTGATCGGCCCCCGGTAGATCGAGATCTTGTCGGGCAGCATCCCGTCGTAGTGACCGCGCTGGGTCAGCGGGACGCCGTGGTACAGCCCGAGCAGCGTCGAGCCCGGCGCGAGCCGTCCGACCATCTCGGGCGGGGGCTCCTCCTCGACGACGACCTCGACGTTCTCCATCCGCGCCGCGAGCTCGAGCGGCAGCGAGTCGATCGCGTCCGCGACCAGGTCCTCGAACGTGACCTCCGGCTGAGCGTCCATACCGGCTCCAACCGTAGCGCCGTGCCGCGCGTTCCCGGCTAGCGCGTCCAGATCGTCACGCCGGCGGGATCGAGACGCGCCGTCCCGCCGCGCGTTTGCGGCTCCTTGCCCGAGGCCAGCGCCACGCGGCCGCCTCGCGCCGGGACGTCGACGGCATCGCCGCCGAAGTTGCACGCGACCGTGACGCGGCCCCTCGTCATCGTGAGCCAGGTCGCTCCGTGGTCGATCTCGACCCGGTCGAGTCGCCCGTCCGACAGCTCGGGCCACTCACGCCGGAGCCCGATCAGACGCCGGTGCCATTCGAGGAGGTCGGCGTGCGGCTGCTCCTCGAGCTCGGTCCAGTCGAGCTTCGACCGTTCGAACGTCGCGGGATCCTGCGGGTCGGGGATCGTGTCGGGGTCCCAGCCGAACGCCGCGAACTCGCGCTTGCGGCCCTCGCCGACGGCGCGGCCGAGCTCGCGGTCGGCATGCCCGGTGAAGTAGAGGAACGGCGTGGACGCACCCCACTCTTCGCCCATGAAGAGCATCGGGACGAACGGCGCCGTCAGCACGAGCGCGGCCCCCACCTTCAGCAGCTCCGGGCTCATCAGCGCGGTGCTGCGCTCGCCGACGGCGCGGTTGCCGATCTGATCGTGGTTCTGCAGATAGCCGAGGAAGCGGTATCCCGGCAACCTCGCTGCGGGTCGGCCGTGGACGCGCCCCCGGTACCCGCTGTAGGTCCCGGCATGCACGAACCCTTCGCGCAGCGCCTTCGCGACGTGCTCGACCCTGCCGAAGTCGGCGTAGTAGCCGTCGCTCTCGCCGGTCAGCACCGCGTGGAGGGCGTGATGGAAGTCGTCGCTCCACTGCGCGTCGAGGCCGTAGCCGCCGACCTCCCTCCGACCGACGACGCGCGGGTCGTTGAGGTCGCTCTCGGCGACGAGGAAGAGGTCGCGGTCGAGGTGCGTCTCGAGCTCCTCGACGCGCAGCTGCAGCTCCTCGAGGATGTGGATCGCCGACGCGTCGAGGATCGCGTGGATCGCGTCCAGCCTGAGGCCGTCGCAGTGGTAGTCGCGCAGCCACATCAGCGCGTTGTCGCCGAAGAACTTCCGCACCTCGACGCTACCGGGGCCGTCGAAGTTGACCGCCTGGCCCCAGGGCGTCGCGTAGCGGTCGGTGAAGTAGGGGCCGAACGAGGCCAGGTAGTTCCCCGCGGGTCCGAGGTGGTTGTAGACGACGTCCGCGATCACGCCGAGCCCGCGCGCGTGGCACGCGTCCACCAGTCGTTTGAGGCCCTCGGGGCCCCCGTAGCCTTCGTGCGGCGCGTAGAGGTCTACGCCGTCGTACCCCCAGCCGCGCTCGCCGGGGAACTGCGCGACCGGCATCAGCTCTACGTGCGTGATGCCCAGGCGGACGAGGTGGTCGAGCTTGTCGACAGCGGCTTCGAACGTGCCCTCGGGCGTGAACGTCCCGACGTGGAGCTCGTAGAGGACCGCGGAAGCGAGCGGACGACCCCGCCACCCGGCGTCGCCCCAGTCGTACGACGACTGGTCGAGCACGCGCGAGAGCCCGTGCACGCCGTTCGGCTGCCACGGCGAGCGCGGATCGGGAAGGGGCTCGCCGCCGTCCAGGGAGAAGCCGTAGTCGTCGCCCGGCCGCGCCTCGACGCGAGCCCGCCACCAGCCGCGCCCGTCGCGCGTCATCGGGTGGCGGCGGTCGCGGACGACCACCTCCACGCGCTCGGGGGCCGGGGCCCAGACGCCGAGGTCCGTCACTTGCGGGACCGGCTCCGCTCTGCGACCACGACCGGGAACCCCGCCAGCAGCTCCTTCATCGGGACGTTTCCGGAGAACGTCGCCCCGGTGAGAACGTCGGTCCACTCGTCCGCGGGAAGCGCGAGGTACGTCTCGCGCCATTCGCCTTCGAGGGTCAGCGGGAGCCGCGGCGCGACGGTCAGGATCGTTCCGCCGCGCACGAACGCGACGACGTGCGCCGCCCGCGGCCCCGTCGCCCACAGCGCGTCGTAGGACGACTCGCCGCCGAACGCCTCCGCGTGCCGCGCGCGCAGCGCGAGCACGCGCTGCGTCAGGAAGAGCTTCGGGAGCCCCTCGTCCATCCGTTCGAGCGCGCCGTCCGCGTCTCCCGCGATCGCCTCCTCGAGCAGGCGAGCCCTCGCCGGGTAGTCGACGGGCCGGCGGTTGTCGGGGTCGACGAGGCTTAGATCCCACAGCTCCGTTCCCTGATAGACGTCGGGCACGCCCGGGAACGTGAGCTTGATCGCGGTCTGCGCCAGCGAATTCGTCCTCCCCGGCCCGACGAGCGGGGCGACGAACTCGTCGAGCAGGTCGAGGAACGCCCGGTCGCCGAGTATCGACCGGACGAAGTGCGCCAGCCCCTCGTCGTAGTCGGGGGCGGGGTCGACCCACGACGTGTGCGCCTTCGCCTCCTTCGAGGCCTTCTCCATGAACGCGACCGCGCGCTCGGTCTCGATGGGCCACGTGCCCACGAGCGTCTGGTAGAGGAGGTATTCCGCGTTGCGGTCGGGGACGCCGCCGCTGCGGTGCCGGTCGTTGAGGTCCCTCCATCGCAGCACCGCCTCGGCCCACCGCGCGGGTATCTCCGACAGAAGGTCGATCCGTGCCCGCACGTCTTCGGATCGCTTGGTGTCGTGCGTCGAGGTCGCCAGCATCGCGCGCGGCCAGCGCCGTTGCGCCCGCGCGCCGTGGTCGTGGAACGCCTCGAGCGTGGTCCCGAAGCACCCCAGGTCGGCTCCGACCTCGTTCAACGACACGAGGCGGTTGAAGGTGTAGAAGACCGTGTCCTCAACACCCTTCGCCATCACCGGCCCGGTCGTCTGCTGGAAGCGCAGGACGAACGCGTCGGCCGCCTCCGTCTGGGGTTTGACGCGCATGAGGAGGAGCTCGCACAGAAACTCGAACAGCTCGCGGTCGAGGTCCGGCCGCCGCGCGGCGGCTTCCTCGATCGCCTCCTGCACGTGCGCGACGTCCTGCTCGCTTGCCCGCCGCGTGCGGGTGTCGAGGTAGGTGCGGTAGACGGGGAACGCCGCGATCGTCTCGCGGATCGCCTCGCGCAGCTCGTAGCGAGTGTAGTCGCGGTATCGGCGGTGCGTCTCCACCACGCCGACGAAGAGCGCCGTCAGACGCTCTACGTCGCTGGCGAGGACGTCGCGCATGATGAAGAGCTTCTTCGCGCGGACGATCTCTGCGAGGTCCGCGGGCCGGCGCGTGAACTCGACGTAGACGTCGGACATCGCCTTCTCCGCGGCGGGATCGACGAAGAGCCCGTTCACGACGTTGAGGAAGTCGTACCCGGTGGTTCCCTCCACCGACCACGACTCCGGCAGGTCCTCTCCGGCTCCCAGGATCTTCTCGACGACGAGATACGCGTCCGGCGCCCTCGCCCGCAGCCGGTCGAGGTAGGCGGCGGGATCGCGCAGGCCGTCGATGTGGTCGATGCGCAGCCCGTCGAGGATCGCGTCGTCGATCATCGACAGGACGAGCGCGTGCGTGTCCTCGAACACGCGCTCGTCCTCGATGCGCAGTGCCGCGAGCGTCTTGATGTCGAAGAACCGCCGGTAGTTGAGCTCGCGGTCGCCGGCCCGCCAAAAGGCGACGCGATAGTGCTGGCGCTCGAGCACGGCGTGCAGGGTGTCGGGGTGTGCGTTGACCTCGTGCACGGCCCGGCCGTCGGGAACGGTTCCGGGAGCGACCGGCAGGACGTGGTCGTGGTACCGGAGGACGATTCCGCGCTCCTCGTCGACGAGGCGCAGCTCGCCGGCTTCGAGGACGCGGCCGTAGTGGTCGCCGAGGATCGGGACGAGGATGTTCCGGCGCAGCGCCGCCTCGGGCGGGTCCCAGTCGATGTCGAAGTAGCTCGCGTACCTGCTGTCGGGGCCGTGCTTCAGCACGTCCCACCACCACGCGTTGCTGGGATCCGAGACCGCCATGTGGTTCGGCACGATGTCGAGGACGTGTCCGAGGCGCGCCCGGTCGAGCGCCGCGCACATCCGCGCGTGGGCCTCGGCGCCGCCGAGCTCTTGGCTCACCCGTGAGTAATCGGTGACGTCGTAGCCGTGGGTGCTGCCGGCCGCCGCCTGGAGGTACGGCGAGCAGTAGAGATGGCTGATCCCGAGCCGCGCGAGGTAGGACGTGAGCGCGGCGGCATCGTCGAACGTGAAGCCGGGATTCAGCTGGACGCGGTACGTCGCGCGGACGCCGGCCGGCACGCGGTGCCTACGCCTCGTCTACGCGCTGGAGGATCATCAGAGCCCGCCCCGAGACCGGCACCGCGCCCCCCGCGGCGTGAACCTCGCCGGTTCCCGTCCCGAGCGGGTCGTTCGTGTCGAGCTCGACGCTCCAGCGCGTCCCCCAGGACTCCGGCGGCAGCTTGAACCCGATCGGGTCGGAGTGGGCGTTGAACAGCAGCAGGAAGCTGGCGTCGGTGAGCCTTTCACCCTTCGGACCGGCGTCGGGGATCTCGTCGCCGTTCAGGAAGATGCCCACCGCCTTCGCGAGCCCCGCAGTCCATTCCTCCTCCGTCATCTCCTCGCCGGAGGGGGAGAACCAGCCGATGTCGCGCACGCCCGAGCCGTGGATCTCGCGGCCCTGGAACCACTTGCGCCGCCGGAACACCGGGTGGCGCCGCCGGAAGTCCATCAGCCGGCGGGTGAACCCCAGCAGCGCGAGGTTCTCGTCCCGCAGCGCCCAGTCGAACCACGAGATCTCGTTGTCCTGGCAGTAGGCGTTGTTGTTGCCGCGCTGCGTACGGCCGATCTCGTCGCCGCCGAGGAGCATCGGCACGCCCTGCGACAGCATCAGCGTCGCGAGGAGGTTGCGCTTCTGGCGTTCGCGCACCGCGCGGATCTCGGGGTCGTCCGTCTCGCCTTCCTCGCCGTAGTTGTACGAGCGGTTGTGGTTCTCGCCGTCCCGGTTGGCTTCGCCGTTGGCGTCGTTGTGCTTGTGGTTGTAGGAGACGAGGTCGTTCAGCGTGAACCCGTCGTGGGCGGTGACGAAGTTGATGCTCGCGAACGGGTGGCGCCCGTCGTCCTGGTAGAGGTCGGAGCTTCCCGTGAACCGGAACGCGAACTCGGCGAGGCGGCTGTGCTCCCCGCGCCAGAAGTCCCGGACGGTGTCCCGGTACTTGCCGTTCCACTCCGACCACAGCGGCGGGAAGTTGCCCACCTGATAGCCGCCCTCGCCGACGTCCCACGGCTCCGCGATCAGCTTCGTGCGCGACAGGATGGGGTCCTGGTGGATGATGTCGAAGAACGCGGAGAGCCGGTCGACCTCGTGGAACTGTCGTGCAAGCGTCGACGCGAGGTCGAAGCGGAAGCCGTCGACGTGCATCTCCGTCGCCCAGTACCTCAGGCTGTCCATGATCAGCTTCAGCGGCTCCGGGTGCCGGACGTTCAGCGAGTTGCCGGTCCCGGTCGTGTCGAAGTAGAAACGCGGGTCGTCGGGCACGAGCCTGTAGTAGGTCGTGTTGTCGACGCCCTTGAGCGACAGCGTAGGGCCGAGGTGGTTCCCCTCCGCCGTGTGGTTGTAGACGACGTCGAGGATCACCTCGATGCCGGCTTCGTGCAGCGACTTCACCATCTGCTTGAACTCGTTGACCTGCTCGCCGCGCGTCCCGGAGGAGCTGTATCCGGAGTACGGCGCGAGGTACCCGATCGAGTCGTATCCCCAGTAGTTGCGCAGCCCGCGGTCGGCCAGCGTCTGGGGGTGGACGAGGTGGTGGACCGGGAGCAGCTCGACCGCGGTGACGCCGAGGAGCAGGAGGTGCTCGATCGCCGCCGGGTGCGCGAGCCCGGCATAGGTGCCGCGCATGGCCTCGGGGATGCCCTCGTGCGTGATCGTGAAGCCCTTCACGTGGGTCTCGTAGATGACGGTCTCGTGCCACGGGATGCGCGGCGGCGCGTCGTCGCCCCAGTAGAAGGAGCCGTCGACGACGACGGACTTCGGCATCCGCGCCGCGTCGTCTACGTCGTCGAACGAGAGGTCTGCGGCCTCGTCGCCGATGCGGTACGCGAAGACCTCCGGCCCCCAGTCGACGTCGCCGTCGATCGCGAGCGCGTAGGGGTCGAGCAGGAGCTTCGACGCGTTGAAACGGAGGCCCGCCTGCGGCTTCCACGGCCCGTGCACGCGGTATCCGTAGCGCCGGCCGGGCCCGACGCCGGGGACGTAGCCGTGCCGGTAGTGCGCGGTCACCTCGGTCATGGGCAGGCGCGCCTCTACGCCGGCGTCGTCGAACAGGCACAGCTCGACCGCGTCGGCGTTCTCGGAGAACAACGAGAAGTTCGTGCCGCCTCCGTCCCAGGTAGCCCCTGGTGGAAAGGGCCCTCCGGGCCAGATCTCCATCGTTACGACGATATGCCCCGCCTACCGGGAGCCGAACCACGGGGGCCCGCGCATGTTGTCCTGACGGCGCGAGCGCGCGTCGGACCCGTGCTCGCGGTCGCGCCGGGCGCGCCCGGCTTTCTCCAGAAGACTTTCGGAAGAAAACAAAGGCTCTCGCGGGGCCCGCGCGCACGTCGGCCGCCGCAGCCCGTCCGGGTCGCACGTCTGCCGGGCGGGTGGGCGCCGCCTTCCAGGGGCGGTCGCCCCTACAGGACCCTCAGGGCCCCCACGTCGTCTCGCTCCCGTCTCGTCAGCGCCCTCAACACCGCCAGGTCCCCGTGCTTCAGGCGCGCCATCTCGACCAGCGCGTCGATCGCGATGCGCGTGGCGTCCCGAGGCAAAGGCGGCGCTGCCGCTCCCACGCTCGCCGCGAGGTCGTCGACGTGCACGACCAGCTCGATCACGCGGGTGACGAGGTAGTCGTCGAGGAGCAGGACGAAGTCCTTGTACACGCGGACCTTTCGCCCCGCGGGCTCGGCGTCGAGCCGCGTCTCCAGGCGGTCGAGCATCCCGAACGCCTCGTCCCTCACCGACTCGTAACCCGGTGCCGCCTGCTCCTCGCCGCGCTGCCGGATCGCCCGGTGGAGGGGCGAGTGGATGTCGGGCTCGTCCACGGCCTGCAGGTAGTACGCGGCCGCGCCGATCGGCTGTCCGTCTGGCTCGTCGCGGTTCAGGTACGCCTCCACCGAGACCGTCGCGCGCAGAAGGTGACCGGTGAGGCCGCGGACCGTGAGCTCCGGCAGCGCGCTGGGGCCGTCCCACCCGGCCCCCACCTCCGGCCGCGCGATCAACTCCGCGGCGACGCGGCCGGCGTCGAGGAACGCGCGGGCGACCGGCGACGGCACGCCGCTACGGGACCGCGCCCACGAGCTCGCCCTGCCACTGCACCTCGCCGTTCATCTCCTCGTTCCCGTCGTCGGGCTCGAGCGTGATCTCGAGGTACGGGTAGTCGGCGGGGTCGACGCCGACCGGGAAGTTGTGGACGCTGTCCTCGTCGCCGGACGAGAACGTCCCGCACGACACGCGGCCGGTCGGGCCGCTCATCCATACCTCGTAGTAGTAGCCGTCGGGCGCCGGCGGGACCGCGCCGTCGACGACGACCTTGTACGCGGAGTCGCCGTAGCGCACGAGCTCGACCGTCGTGCCCGCCGGTGGCTCCGGCGATCCGTCGAGGTTCACGAGCTGCATCGTGCGCCCTACCGGCCCGAAGTCGTCGCGGATGCGGTCGGCCTCCGACCTCCAGTTGATCCCGAGGATCCCGAGAACCACGGTCGCGACCCCGAGCGCGGGCACCAGCACCGTCGTCGCCCGCGAGCGGCGCGGCGTGAGGACGCCGGCGTGTGCCAGCGCGTCCCGCTCGAGGTGGTCCGGGGGGTCGGGCCCGGGGGCCACCTCGGAGACGAGGCTCCCGACCGGCTCGAGCGCGACCAGCGAGAACACGTCGCCTTCCAGACGGTCCGGCGGCTCGTGCTCGAGCGGAGCGTCGACGAGCAGCCTGTGGACGTCGCCCACGCGCGCGAGATCCCGCGCGCAGGCGTCGCACGCGTCGACGTGGCGGCGGACCTCCTGCGCCCGGGACGGCGCCAGCTCGCCGAGCAGGTACGGATGGAAGTCGAGCCGGTAGTCGTCGCACGCGCTCATGCGAGGCCCTCCGAGGCGATTCCGCTGTCGGCGAAGATCGCCCGCAGCTTGCGCAGCCCCGCGTAGAGGCGCGTCTTCACGGTGCCGAGCGGGATCCCGAGCTCGGCCGCGATCTCGCTCTGCGTCATCTGCCGCGCGTACGCGAGCTCGACGACGCGCCGCTGATCCTCGGGGAGCCGCGCGACCGCCCGCGCGACCTCCCACGCCCTCCAGGCGCGTTCCTCGTCCCACGGGTCGCGGCGGCCGCGACCCGGCTCCGCCACGGGAACCGGGGCGCGGGCCCGCGCCCGCGCGAGGTCTGCGGCGACGTTGCGGGCGATCCCGAATATCCACGAGCCGGCCGCGCCGCGCTCGGGGTCGTAGCGGCCCGCCCGGCGCCACACGCGCAGCGTCACCTCCTGTACGAGCTCTTCCGCGAGCTTCGGGTCGTGCAACCATCTGACTCCGAGCGCATAGAGCGGACGCTCGAACGAGCGGTAGAGCGCCCTCAGCGCGTCGACGTCACCGCGTGCAACGGCGAGCAGCAGCTCGTTCTCGCCGGTGCGGAGAGCGTTGCCTCCCGGGACTGCAGCCCCCATTACCCCTCCGTCTGGTGGAAAGGTTTGCGCTTGATCCCGCCCTTAGTCTCGCAGAGGCGCGGTGTTACTCTGCGGGCGATGCCCACCGCCGATGCCGCGTCCCTCCAGCGGCTGCTCGAGCTCCAGGCCGAGGACACGGCGATCAAGAGGCTCGAGGAGCGGCGCGCGGCCCTGCCCGAGGCCCGGCGGCTGGCCGACGTCAACGCAGCCCTCGCGGAGCTCGACGCCGACCTCGAGATCGCCCGCAAGCAGCACGACGAGATCGTCCGCGAGGTCGCGCGCCTGGAAGGCGAGTCCGGTCTCCTCGACCAGAAGATCGCACGCGAGGAGCAGCGGTTGTTCTCCGGCGGCGTCTCCAACCCGAAGGAGCTGTCTGCGCTGCAGGCGGAGGTCGAGTCGCTGAAGCGCAAGAAGACCTCGCTCGAGGACGAGCTGCTCGAGGCGATGCTCGGTCGCGAGCAGGCTGCGACGACGATGGAGGGCCTGACCAAGGAGCGGGAGGAGACGGCGGCGGAGGCCGGATCGCTCACCGAGACGGTGGGCGGCCTGACGGCCGAGATCGGCGCCGGGCTGCAGAAGCACTCCTCCGCCCGCGCGCAGATCGCGGCGACGATCCCGCCCGACGTCCTGACGCTCTACGAGCGGATCCGGGAGGCGAAGGCAGGCGTGGGGGCCGCGGCCCTGGAAGCCGGCACGTGCCTCGGCTGTCACACGAAGCTGCCGCAGCGCGAGCTCGAGCGGATGAGGGCCGAAGGAGGGCTCCAGCGCTGCGACAACTGCCGGCGCATCCTCGTCGTCGCCTAGCGACCCCGTGAAGGCGATCCTGCACGCGGACGGCGGCGCGCGCGGCAACCCGGGTCCCGCCGGCATCGGCGTCGTGCTCGAGGACCCCGAGGGCAACGTGCTCGGTGAGATCGCGCGCGGCATCGGCGAGACGACCAACAACGTCGCGGAGTACACGGCTCTGATCGAGGGCCTCGAGCTCGCGCTCGAGAAGGGCGTCACGGACATCGACGTGCGGATGGACTCGAAGCTCGTCGTCCACCAGGTGAAGGGCGAGTGGAAGATCAAGAGCGACGCGCTGCGGCGGCTGGCGGTGCGGGCGCAGTCGCTGTTCCGCCGGTTCGACAAGCGCGCTCTCACGCACGTGCCACGAGAGCAGAACGCGGGAGCCGACAGGCTCGCGAACCAGGGGATGGACGCGGCCGCCCTCGAGCAGGACCTCGACCGCGAGGGCGCGCTCGGACACGACCCGCTGTTTTGATCCTCTGGCACGCGGGTCTCGCGGCCCTGGTCGTCTACGTCACGCTCGGCCGCAGGCGCATCGACTACCGCTTCGTGCTGCTCGGCGCGGTGCTGCCCGACCTCGTCGACGGGGTGGTGGACGTCTTCGCGTACGACAACGGCTCCGGACGGGGGGCCGCGCACTCGCTGCTGACGGTCGCCGCCGTGGCCGTCGTGGTCGTTCTCGGCTTCAAGGGATCGACGCGGCTCGCGGTCTTCGGTGTCCCCGTGGGATGGCTGATGCACCTCGTCGGCGACGGGATGTGGGAGGCGCCGCGGACGTTTCTGTGGCCGGCGTTCGGCGCGTCGTTTGCCGAGAACCCGCCCGAGCCGTACTCGTGGGGGCTCGTCACGGATCCGCTCGCGCACCTGGCGACGTGGGGCGGCGAGCTCGCCGGCGCGCTCGTCCTCGCCTGGTTCTGGGTCGCGTTCGGGCTCGGGCACGGCGACCGCTTCCGCCTGTTCCTCAGAGACGGGTACCTGCGCCCCTGGGAAGGCGCCCCGCCGGGAGATAGGGTGGCCGGCGACAACCGATAACTGCACGCTCATGCAGGGGAAGACCGGTCCGAAGCCGGCGCTGTCCCGCAACTGTAGGTCCGCCTCGCGCGGACGAGCCAGGAACCCTCGGAGCGTGCGGCTCGACGACCTTCGAGGCAAAGGGAGAGCCGGGGGCGACACGCCCGCTCACGCGACCCCTTCTTCGGAGGGGTCGTTTTCTCGTGGCCCTCGCGCGGAACGGGGGCCGGGAAGGAGCAGGCATGCAGCACCGCACCTACGGGAGGTGCGCGGCCGCCGCGGCCGCAGTCGCCCTCGCCGCCTCCGTCGCACCGGCAGCCGCAGCACCGACCCCCCGCGAACGCGCCGCGGCCGCGACCCGGCACATCGCGGATCACCAGGCCGAGAGCGGCGCGATCACGGGCGGCTTCTCCCGGTTGGGCACCACAGCCGACGCGGTGATCGCGTTCGTCGCCGCGCGGCGCGGCGAGCGCCAGATCGACCGCGCGCTCCGCTGGCTGAGGCGCAACGTCGAGGGGGCGTCCACGCTCGGGCTGAAGGCGAAGCTCGTGCTCGCGTTGATCTCCGCGGGCGAGGACCCGCGTTCCTTCGCCGGGCGCGACCTCGTCCAGGAGATAGCCGACGCCCACACCGAGTCGGGGCAGTACGGAGGCGAGTCCGACACCGAGGTCGGGTACCACGCGCTCGCGATGGTCGCGCTGAACGCGGCGGGGGAAGGGCCTCCGGAGAGCGCGTCGCAGTGGCTCGCCGACGCGCAGTGCGGCGACGGCGGTTGGCAGTTCGACGAGCCGTCGTCGGGGAACGACGACGAGCACTGCTTCGATGCGACCGCGGAGAACGACTTCGCTCGGTCGGACACGAACACGACCGCGTACGCGGTCATGGCGCTCCAGGGGGCGGAGGGGCCCGACGCGCCGAACGATCCCTTTGCGTTCTTCGAGAGCGCACGCGACGAGTACAAGGACGGGTGGGTGTACGAGCCCCACGGAAAGTGCACCGAGGAGACGCTCGGCAAGGAGTTCTGCTTCCTGACCGACGCGAACTCGTCGGCGCTCGTGATCATGGCGTACTCCGCGACCGGGGCCGACGTGCCGCGGGCGGGTGACCGCGCGCTGACGGCGCTGCAGTACCGGCTCTGTGGCGAGAACATGGGCGCGTTCGCGTTCAGCTGGACCTACGATGCCGAGGCCGACCGCTTCCGAAAGAACGGCCCCAGCGTCGGCGCAACGGTCGCGGCCGTGCCGGCGATCGTCCGGTGGCCGCTGGGCCCGGGCTCGGGCCTCGTCACGAAGCCGCCGCCCCGCCGGCGCCCGTGCAACTAGGCGACGCATCGTGAGACGGCTGAGCTCCCTCGTCGCCCTCGCGTTCCTCGCGGGCGCGACGGGAGCCGTCGCAGGACCCGCCGCGTCCGCATGCGCGGGCGAAGAAGCACGCGCCGCGCTCGTGATCGACACCGGCTCCGCGGTCACGACGTACTGCGTCGCGCTGCCGGACGAGTCGGTGACCGGCATCGACCTGGTCGAGCTCGCGGGCGACCAGCACGGGCTCGACTACTCGCTCGGGTTCGGCGGCGAGGCAGTGTGCCGCCTCGAGGGGGTGGGGCCGGAGGGCGGCGACTGCTTCGGCGACTACCCCGAGTTCTGGGGCTACTGGCACGGCAACGGTTCCGGCGGATGGACGTGGGCCGGCACCGGCGCGGGGTCCGCGTCGATCGAGGACGGCGACGTCGACGGCTGGTCGTGGGGGACCGGCGACGACGGGTCCACCCACCAGCAGCCGCCGCCGACCCAATCCGCGGACGTGTGCCCCGTCGCAGACCAGTCGGCGCCGGGAGGGCCGAGGCGCGACCGCACCCGCGCGCGTCCGCACGCAGACGGCGCGGCCGCGGTGGACGCCGGCGGACAACCGGTCGTCGCTCCCGAAACGCTCGCGGAGAGCGCGGATCCCCCGGGGCGGAAGCGTCGACCGGCGACCCGCTCCCGCGAGAAGCCGCGAGAGCCCCTCGCGCCGGATCCACCCGCCGCCGACGCGGCGCCCACCCGGTCGCCCGCGCCCCTCGCCGCGCAACCGGCCGCGGACGAGGGAGGGCCTCCGGTGACCGGGCTCGTGGGGCTGGCCGCCGCGACCGCGCTCGCCGCCGCGGTCTGGGCGGGGTCGCGCCGTCGCAGGGGGAGCTGACGTTGCATCCGGGCGCGTGGTTCGCGTGGGTTCTCGGCGCCGGCGTCGTCGCGATCGCGACGACGAACCCGTTCTACCTGGCGCCGCTGTTCGTGGCGGCGTGGGCGGTGCACTCCCGCAAGAAGGTCGACGGCCCCGCGGCCCGCTCGTTCCGCACGTTCGCGCTGTTCGCCGCCGCGACGGTGGTATTGCGGACCGCGCTCGTCGTGTTCAGCCCGCCGCTTTCGTGGAGCGGAGTCGTGTACGCCGCGCTCGAGGGGCTGCGCCTCGGCGTCCTGCTCGTGCTGTTCGGCACGTTCAACTCGATCACGGACCCGTTCCGCGTCCTGAGGCTCGCGCCGCGCCGGTGGCACGAGCCGGCGCTCGCCGCCGCGCTCGCGCTCGCGATCGCTCCGCGGACGATGGCGGCCGCCGCAAAGGTCAGGGAGTCGCAGAGGCTGCGCGGGATCGAGATCGGGGGCTGGCGCACGCTTCCGGCTCTCGCGGTGCCGGTGCTCGCGACCGGGATGGAGGACGCGGTCACGCTCGCGGAGTCGATGGACGCGCGCGGGCACGGCCGCGGCCCCCGCACGAGATACCGGCCCGACCGGTTCGGGCACGCCGCTGCGGTCACGGTCGCGGTCGCGCTGGCCGCGGCGGTGACGGTGGTCGCGCTGGCGCTCCGCGGAGACGGCGCGCTGACGGTGTCGACGTACCCGTTGAGGTGGCCGGACGCGGAGGTCCTTCCGCTGCTTGCGGCCTTCGCTTTCGCCGCGGTTGCGTGGCTGCCGGCGGACCCGGTCGCGAGGCGGGTCGCGTGAGCGCGATCGCCTTCGAATCGGTCTCGTTCGCTTTCCCCGACGACGAGCGAGACGTCCTCCACGACGTGTCGCTCGCGGTCCCGGAGGGCGCGTTCGCCCTCGTGACGGGGCCGACGGGCGCGGGGAAGTCGACGTTGCTGCGTGCGTGCAACGGGCTCGTGCCGCATTTCAGCGGCGGGAGGTTCTCGGGCACGGTGCTCACGGGGGGCCTCGACACGATGCGCCACCCCCCGCGAGAGCTCGCCGGCACCGCGGCGTTCGTCCCGCAGGATCCCGGCAGCGCGTTCGTCCTCGATCGCGTGGAGGACGAGCTTGCCTACGCGATGGAGAACCTCGGCGTCTCTCCGCCGGTCATGCGCCGGCGGGTCGAGGAGGTGCTGGACCTGCTCGACCTGGCGGCGCTGCGCGACCGGAGCGTGAGGTCGCTCTCGGGCGGCGAGCGGCAGCGTGTCGCGATCGCCGGCGCGCTGACGGCGCAGCCGCGCATCCTCCTGCTCGACGAGCCGACGAGCCAGCTCGACCCGCAAGGAGCCGAGGACGTGCTGGCCGCGCTGCAGCGTCTCGTCCACGACCTCGGCTTGACCGTGCTCGTCGCCGAGCACCGGCTCGAGCGCGTCGCGGGCTTCGTGGACGCGGCGATCGGATGTCTCGGCGGCGGACGCGTCGTCGACGGCGAGCCGCGCGGGGTGATGGCAGCCGCGGGGACCGGCCCCCCGGTGGCGCGGCTAGGCGAGATTCTCGGATGGGAGCCGCGCCCGCTCACCGTGAGGGACGCGCGGCGCTTCGCCCGCGACGTGCGGCTCGCGCGGGAGCCGCGTCCGGCTCCGGCGCCTCCGCGGGAGGCGGCCATGGTCGCGGAGAACGTGTCCGCGTCCTACGGAGGCGACCGCGTCCTCAACGGGATCACGCTCGCTCTCGGCCGCGGCGAGACGGCCGCGCTGATCGGCCGCAACGGCGCCGGTAAGACGACGTTGCTGCGGTGCCTTGCGGGGCTTCACGAACCGGACGCGGGGGCCGTGGTCGTCGCGGCGACGGGCACGGCTCCGCGTCCGGGGACGGACGTGGCGCTGTGCCCTCAGGCGCCCGACACGGTCCTGTTCTGCGAGACCGTCACCGGTGAGGTGGAGGCGACGCTGCGCGCCTCCCCGATCGACGCCGCGGCGACCGACGTGCTTCGGGAGGTCGGGATCGAGACGCTCGCGGACCGGCATCCGCGCGATCTCTCCGCGGGGCAGAGGCTGCTCGTGGCCACGGCGGCGGTCGTGGCCACGGGAGCGCCGGTGCTCCTGCTCGACGAGCCGACGCGGGGCCTCGACGTCGAGAGCAAGGCCCTGCTCGCCGCGTACCTGCGCCGCCGGGCCGCCACGGGGCTCGCGACGCTGTTCGCCACGCACGACGTCGAGCTCGTCGCCGACGTGGCCGGCCGCGTGGTGATGCTGGCGTCGGGCGACGTGGTCGCGGACGGGCCTCCCGCCGCTGTCCTGGGCGACTCGCCGGTATTCGCGCCGCAGACCGCGCGCGTGCTCGGCTCGCCGTGGCTGACGCCGCGCGACGTCGCGGCCTCGTTGAGCGGAGCGCGCCGGTGAGCGCGGCCGTCCGCCCGCTCCCCCCCATCCTCACGCGGCGCGCGTCGCGCCCGCTGCTCGTCGCCGCCAACGCCGTCGGGGCCGCCGCGTTCGCGTGGCCGTTCGTCCTTCCGGGCGCGGTCGGCGGGAGCGCGGCCCACGGCGTCGACGCGCCCTGGATCATGGCGGGGCTCCTCGTGTGCCTCGGTGCGTTGCTGTTCGTGCAGCTCGGCCGCGGGGGCATGGGGCCGAAGGCCGTCGCGCTGCTCGGGATCCTCGCGGCGACGATGGTGGCGCTGCGTCTCCCGGGGTTCGTCGCGGGCGCCTCGGCGATGTTCATCGTCGTGCTCGTCGCCGGCGCGTCGTTCGGTCCCTCGTTCGGGTTCGTCCTCGGCGCGGTCGGGACGTTCGCTTCGGGCCTGTTCGTCGGAGGGGTCGGGCCCTGGCTTCCGTTCCAGATGATCGCGGTCGGGTGGGTCGGGATGGGCGCGGGCTGCATCCCGCGCGGGTCGCGCTGGAGCGTCCGCGTCGGCACGCTGGCGCTCTACGGGTTCGTCGCCGGGTACCTCTTCGGCGCGGTGATGAACCTGTGGTTCTGGCCGTTCGGAAGCCGCGGGCTCGACGCGGGGTGGGCGCCGCAGCTCGGTGGAGCGGGGAATCTCCGCCGCTACCTGACGTTCTACCTGCAGACGTCGTTCGCCTGGGACACCGCCCGGGCGATCGGCAACGCCGCCCTGGTCGTCGTGCTCGGGCGGCCGCTGCTGGCGACGCTCGACCGTGCGGCGCGGCGTCTGAGGGTGGAGGTGCGACCGGCAAGCCCTCATACTGGGAGACAGGAGCCGTCCGGGTGGCCGCGGCCCGGTTCGTCCGGGTCGAGGAAAGTCGGGACTCCGCAGGGCAGGACGCTGGGGAAATCCCAGGCGGGGCGACCCGCGGAAAGTGCAACAGAAAGCAGACCGCCTCTGCCGGGCCCGAGGCCCGGCGGAGGTAAGGGTGAAACGGTGAGGTAAGAGCTCACCAGCGCACCGGGCGACCGGTGCGGCTAGGTAAACCCCGTCCGGAGCAAGGCCAAGCAGGGGGCATGGGCGGCCCGTCCAGCTTGCCCCCGGGTAGGCCGCTAGAGGCGAGCGGCAACGCTCGCCCCAGATGGATGGCCACCGCCTCGCCGCGGCGACGTGGCGAGGTACAGAATCCCGCTTACAGGGCGGCTCCTGTGTGCGAGGCCTCCGCCGGTATCCGGCGGGGGCCTCTCCTAATATGGACCGTGCCGCGCCGGTATGGACCGTGCCGCGCCGGCCGAACCCCTTCCGGCACGGGCCGAGTCGCGCTAGCGTCTGCCGAGAGCGCGGGCGGCAAGACGGAGGGGGTTGAGGGCGTGAAGGCCGTGAAGACGATTGCGGCGCTGATCTTCCTCACCGCGCTCGGGACCGTGCTGGTGCAGCCGGTGCTCAGCGCGGACGACGAGCCGGTGCCGCCCCAGCGCAAGACCGGCATGGCCGCCGAGCCTTCCGAGCCTGCGGATACGCCGCCGGGCGACGACGGGGAAGACACCGAGCTCGAAGAGGGGCGGCTCGAGCTGACCGCCCGGTACCCGAAGCGGTGCATGCGGCGGAAAGAACCGCCTTCGACCGGCCTCGTCGCCGCGCGGCGCGGCTCCCGCGTGGCCATCGGGCTTCCGGACGGGGGCATCGAGACGACCGCCGCCGTCGAGGGCGACGCGGCATGGAGCCCCTCGGCGAAGTACCTCGCCGAACGCGGGGGAGCGGTTTTCGACACGACCGGGGCCCCGGTGGGGACGCTGTTCTTCCGGCCGGTGCGCTGGCAGTGGTCGCCGGTGGCCGATTGCGCCCTCGCCGTGACGGAGGCCGGGAACCTCACCTACAGCGTTCCCGACTCGAACAAGCGGGGGATCCAGCTCGTCGACGCTCCCGTCGCCGACTTCGCGCTGTCGCCCAACGGGCGCCGCGTCGCCTTCGTGACGCAAGACTCCGCGCTGTGGATCGCGAAGCTCCGCACCGGCAAGGCGATGCGGCTGACCGACGGCCCGGCTTCGCTCGTCGGCTGGTACTCGAGCCGCGTCGTCCTCTACTCGAAGTCGCCAGGATCCGGAAAGCTCCGGTACGGCCGGGGGATGCAGCCGCGCGTGGTCAAGGGCGCGTTCGCGAGCGCGACGCCTGCGCAATGCGAGGACCGGACGTTGCTGACCGCGCCGGCAAGCGAGCGCGACGCGCCGCTCGCGGAGCTCGTGTCGCGGAATGGAAGGGTCAAGCGGCGGGTGCTGCCGGGCACGCCCGCTGCCTACGCCGGGTTCTCCGCGGCCTCGTGCTCGCCCGACGGCGCGTTCGTCGTCGCTTCGGCGCTGACGCGGTCCGGCGACAAGGGGCCGCTCGTGCTCCTGCAGTCCGACGGGAGGTTCGTGCGCGAGCTCATCAAGGGCCGGACGGCGAACCCGACGTGGACGTCGCAGGGCGTGCTGTTCGTCAAGTTCGGCGCCGCCGGGCGCGGCCGCCTCTGGTACATCCCGCCGGACGGCGCGCCGCAGCCGACCGTCTACAGGGTCGGCGCGCCCACGCAGTACGACTGGGCCGCGCGATAGGACGCCCGTCGGCCCGGCGCGCTCCGGCGTGAAAGGGTTGGGGCTCCCAGGCCACGGCACAACAGGAGGCGGCTGCATGAGCAAGCAAATCGTGTCGACCGCGAGCGCGCCCGCCGCGGTGGGGCCCTACTCGCAGGCGATCGTCTCGAACGGGCTCGTCTTCTGCTCCGGGCAGATCCCTCTCGACCCCGAGAGCGGAGAGCTCGTCGTCGGCACCGTCGCGGACCAGACGCGGCGTTGCATGGAGAACCTCGCGGCGATCCTCGAGGGCGCGGGATCGAGCCTCGCGAACGCGGTCAAGGTGACGGCGTTCCTCGTCGACATGGGCGACTTCGCCGAGTTCAACGACGCCTACGGCGAGTTCTTCGGGGACGAGCCGCCGGCGCGGGCGACGTTCGCGGTCGCGGCCCTGCCCCGGGGGGCCGAGGTCGAGATCGAGTGCATCGCGCACCTGTGAGGTCACGGGCATACGATCCCGCGATGCCGCTACTTCGTGGACTCTCCGACGATCCGGTCGCCGAAGCGGATCTGCACCTCCCGCTCCGGCGCGCGCCCTTCGACCGGCTCGAGCCCGGCCTCCTCCGGCGTCTCGGCGTCGACCCGGTTCACGTAGGCCTCCATCCTGCTCATGAAGAAGAGCAGGCCGAAGATGATCAACGGCCACGTCACGAGGACCGCGCCGAGGAAGACCTGGTAGCTGTTCATCGCCCACAGTGTGGCAGGAATCGATGCGCGTGAGCGCGGATTTCGCGACCTCTCTCGACCGTGAGCGGTTGGTCGGCCGGCTCGGCGAGCTCGTGCGGACGCCGTCGGAGAACCCTCCCGGCGAGGAGGCCGCGGCCGCGTCGGTGGCGTCCGCGATGTGCAAGGACCTCGGGCTCGAGGTCGAGCACCACGAGATCGAGCCGGGGCGTCCGAGCGTGATCGCGCGCTGGCGCGGCTCGCCCGGCCCCACGCTCTGCTACTGCTCGCACATCGACGTCGTCCCGGCCGGGGACCCGGGCCTGTGGGGCCGTGATCCCTATTCGGGAGCGATCGCGGACGGCCGCATGCACGGGCGGGGATCGTCCGACGCCAAGGGCCCCTGCGCCGCGGCCCTCGAGGCGGTCGCGCTCCTGAAGGACGCGGGATGGCGGCCCCAGGGCACGCTCGAGCTCGCGCTCGTCGCCGACGAGGAGACGATGGGCTTCAAGGGCGCCGGCTACCTCGTCGCGCAGAAGGTCCTCGCTCCCAACGTGGCGATCGTCGGCGAGCCCACGTCTTTGCGAGTCATCCGCGCGCAGCGCGGCGCGTGCTGGTTCCGCCTAACGACGAAGGGCCTCGCGGGGCACGGCTCGGCGCCGGAGCGCGGGATCAGCGCGATCAAGCACATGTCCGAGATCGTGCTGCGCCTCGAGGAGACGCTCCCGGACGCCTCGCACCCGCTCCTCGGCGGCCCCACGATCAGCGTCGGGACGATACGCGGCGGCGAGAAGGTCAACATCATCCCCGCCGGGTGCATGATCGAGGTCGACCGCCGGACGATCCCGGGCGAGACGAAGGAGTCGGTCGTCGCGGGGATCGAGGAGGCGATCGAGCGCGCGCGCAAGACTTTCCCCGACATCGAGGCGGGACTCGAGCTCGCTTTCTTCGCCGAGCCGTTCGAGATCGCGGCGGACGCGCGCGTCGTCACGGCGGCGGTCGGCGCGGCGCGATCGGTGATCGGAGCGGCGGTGGACGTGATCGGCTTCCGCGGCGCGTCCGACGCGCGTTTCCTCTTCGAGACCGGCTGCGACGTGATCGTGTGGGGGCCCGGCGACATCACCCTTGCCCATACCGCACGCGAGTCGATCGACCTCGCCGAGCTGGAGCGCGGCGCGCTCGCGTACGCCCGCGCGTTCGCCGACCTGCTGGGCGCGGGCGCGTGAACGGCTACGGCTCCGGCGAGGGCGGAAAGGAGATCCCCTTCTCGTGGCCGCACGTCCTGTCGCGCCTCCTCGCGGGCAGGTCGCTGACGGAGGACGAGACCGGCGCGTGCATGGAGGAGATCATGGAGGGGGCCGCCACCCCCGCTCAGATCGGAGGCTTCGTCGTCGCGTTGCGCGCCAAGGGCGAGACGATCGACGAGGTCGCGGGTCTGGTCCGGACGATGCGCCGCCACGCGCAGAAGGTCTCGGTGGGAGAGGACGTGCTCGACACGTGCGGGACGGGCGGCGACCGCACCGGCACGTTCAACGTCTCGACGGCGGCCGCGCTCGTGTGCGCCGGAGCGGGCGTGAAGGTGGCGAAGCACGGCAACCGCGCCGCATCTTCCCGGTGCGGGTCGGCCGACGTGCTCGAGGCGCTGGGTGTGCGGATCGACCTGCCGCCCGAGGGCGTGGAGGAGTGCATCGACCGTGCCGGGATCGGCTTCTGCTTCGCGCCCGTGTTCCACCCCGCGATGCGCCACGCCGGAGCGCCGCGGCGCGAGCTCGGGGTCCCGACGATCTTCAACTTCCTCGGCCCCCTCACGAACCCGGCCGGTGCCACGCGTCAGGCCCTCGGCGTCTCGGACCCGCGGATGGTCGAGACGATGGTCCAGACGCTCGGGCGCCTGGGAAGCAAGCACGTCCTGGCGTTCCACGGGGACCGCGGTCTGGACGAGCTCGCGACCTCGGGTCCGTCCCAGGTGTACGAGCTGGTCGACGGCGAGGTCCGGCGCTGGACGATCGACCCCGCCGATCTGGGCCTGCCGGTGGCGCCGCTGGAGGCGGTCGCGGGCGGGGCCGCCGGCGAGAACGCGGCGACGATCCGCGCGGTGCTCGCGGGGGAGCGGGGGCCGCGGCGTGACATCGTCCTGCTGAACGCGGCGGCGGGGCTGGTCGCCGCAGGTCGCGCGCAGGAGATGGCGCGCGGCCTGGAGCTGGCGACGGAGGCGGTGGACTCGGGGGAGGCGGCGCGGCGGCTGGACCTTCTGGTCGAGGTGTCGACGGGCTGAGCCTCGTGGTCGCGCCGTCGATCGAGGCGGAAGGCAGAGCCGCCGCCGCGCGTTGAACCGCGGCATGGCCGGCACCCTCTCGCGTACCTTCGCGTCCCTGCGCGTTCGCAACTACCGCATGTTCTTCGCAGGCCAGGTCGTGTCGTGGACCGGGACGTGGGTCCAGTGGGTCGCGCAGGGGTGGCTCGTCCTGCGGCTCACCCAGAGCGGTCTCGGCCTTGGCGTCGTCACCGCGATCCAGTGGCTGCCGATCCTGCTGCTCGGCGCGTGGGCCGGCGTCGTCGCCGACCGAATCGACAAGCGAAGGCTGTTGATCTTCACCAACGCGAGCGCGGCCTTGCTGTCGTTGGTCCTCGGCCTGGTGACGGTCGCCGGCGTCGTCACGCTGTGGATGGTCATCGTAGACGCCCTCCTTCTCGGGATCGTGACGGCCCTGGACAACCCCGCGCGCCAGACGTTCACGATGGAGATGGTGGGCCGCGAGCGTCTCGCGAACGCGGTGAGCCTCAACACCGCGACGTTCACGACCGCGCGCGTCGTCGGACCGGCCGTCGCCGGCGTGATGATCTCCACGGTCGGGATCGGGCCGTGCTTTCTGTTGAACGCGGCTTCGTTCGTGCCGGTGACGCTTGCCCTGACGTTCATGAACCGCGCCGAGCTGCGGCCGAGCGAGCCGGTCGAGCGCGCGAAGGGACAGGTGCGCGCAGGGCTGCGATACGTCCGCTCGGTCCCGGTGCTGAGGACGCTGCTGGCGATGATGGCGGTGATCGGGACGCTCCAGTACAACTTCGCCGTCCTCCTGCCGGTGCTCGCGAAGGAGACCTTCTCCGGCGACGCCGCGACGCTCGGGCTCATCGGTGCGGCGGTCGGAGTAGGGATGTTCGCCGGGTCGATGGGCAACGCTGCGATCGGCCGCTCCGACAGGGGGTTCCTGCTGGGCGCGGGCTTCGCGCTCGGCGCCTTCACGGTCGCGACGGCGAGCGCGCCGCCGCTCTGGCTCGCGGTCGTCCTGCTGGTCCCGCTGGGGGCCGCGTCGATGGCGTTCCTCGCGACGATGAACGGGACGCTCCAGCTGACGGCGTCCGACGGCATGAGGGGCCGCGTGATGGCGATCTACTTCGTGCTGTTCCTCGGTTCGACCCCGATCGGCGCGCCGATCGTCGGCTGGCTCTCGGAGCAGTTCAGCCCCCGGGTCGCGCTCGCCTTCGGCGGCGTAGCGACGATCGTCGCCTGCCTCTACGGTCTCGCCAGGCTGCCCCAGCTCGCCCCGTCGGGCCGGAAGACGCAGGACGACGCGGAGCTCGCCGTGGCGGCGACCTCCGCCGGAGGGGGCTGAGCGCGGCATCCGCGGGAGAAGGAATCGGGGTCTCCTCCAACGAACCATCTCTCAGCAGGGCCCCCGCGGAAGGGCCCGGGGAAGACCTGGCTCCCGCACGGGAGTAAGCAGAGAAGGGGGCTCAGATGAAGAAGCTCTTCGGAACCTTGGTGGTGGGGCTGCTGGTCGCGGCTGCGGCCCTCCCGGCCGGCGCGAAGCCGGCGGCGAAGCCGGTCGTCCTCTTCGAGGACGCCGCGGGAGACGCGGGCAATCAGGACTCCGGCGTCCCGGGGTTCTCGGAGGCGGGGTTCGACCTCGTCAAGGGCGAGGTCTCGCAGGTGGCGCGGGGCAAGGACGTGACGTTCGTCGTCACGCACGCCGGGATGGCGCCGACGGGGACGCCGGGTGAGGCGTTCCGCCTGATCTGGGGCTTTGCCGTCGACGGCACGCAGTACGAGTTCACGGTGAAGAGCCTCGACGTCGGCGAGCCCGACGTCGTCACGAGCGTGATGACGCAGACCCCTACCGGCACCGAGCGGATCGGCAAGGTCTACCAGGGGGTCGCCCGGCTCGAGGAGTGCGGCGTCATAAGCCTCGGGATCAACTGGTCGCAGTGCAGCGTGAAGGAGTACATCGAGGCGACGTTCGACCCTGCCACGGCGACGGTGACGTGGTCGGTGCCGGTGAAGTCGCTCGGGGCGAAGAAGGGCAGCACGATCGTCGGCGGCGGCGGCACCCGGGCGACGACGGGCTGCATGATCTGCTGGGTCCCGCAGTACGCGGAGCGCTCGCTGACGCCGCACTCGATCATCGACTCGGCGGCCCAGACGGGGACGTACAAAGTCCGTTAGAGCGACGACGTTCTCAGGGCTGGGAACGCGGCCCCCCCGGGGGCCGCGTTTTCGCGCCCGCGTTCGGTAGGGCGGCCGCAGACGCCCCCGGCATGCACCCCTTGCGCGGGCGGGCCGACATCTTGATGGGGGTGATGGTTCCGCGCGGCACCATCACCCCCGTCAGGTCCCCGCATCCCTGCGCGCTGTGCCGTCGCGCCGTCTCCCGCGCGGCCCGAGCGGCGGGGGCGGAGGGAGCTCGGGGTTCGAGCGCGGCGCGAAATCCGCCGTGGGCGCGCTCCGCGCCGGCAGCGCCCACGCCCGCTCGACGTGCAGCACCTCGACCTCGGGCGCGTGGCGGCCCAGCCACGAGGTCACCGCCCTCACCTCCCGCTGCGTCTCGGACGTCAGCCACGATCCCGCCGGATTCCACCGGGCAGCCGGACGCAGCTCCGCCAGCAGCTCGTCCGCCGTCCGGTCCCCCGCGTCGCACGACGAGGCCAGCTGCCCCGCCACGAGCAGGAGAGCGCGCCCCGACGCCCGCAGCAGCACTTCGCCCGCGTCGATCAGCGCCCGCGCCTCGATAGAGCGTTCGATCCACCGCACGAGCGTCCGCGCCCGGTCCCGAAGCTCCGCGGCCTCCTCGAAGCGCTCCTGGCGAGCGAGCCGGCGCATCTTCTGCGCGAGCGGCGCGGCGAGGAGGCCGGGGTCGCGGGTCAGCGCGTCCACCACCCGGCGTGTCTCGCGCTCGTGCGCCGCCCTGTCCGGGCCGGCACACGCGCCGAGTCCCGAGAACGCGCACCCCCGGCATCGTTCGGGGGCCGGGCAGCGATGCACGGCCGCGGCGTCTCGAACGGTGTCGACCAGCGTGCGCGCGAGCTTCAGCGACGGCAGCGGGCCGAGGTAGACGCTTCCGTCCTCCGACGGCGACCGGGCGGGGGCGACGCGGGGCCGTCGCGGCGAGACCTTCAGATACCACGCCGGCCCCGACTTCCCGGCCCGGTTGTACGGCGGGCGCTCGGACGCGATCGCGCGCGCCTCCGCGACCTCCGCCTCCAGGGTCGACCGGAACGTCTCGAACGCCACGTCCTGCGTCTCGCGCAGGAGGTCGCGGATCTTCCGGCGCGGGTCACCGTAGAAGTAGGACCGCACGCGGGAGCGAAGGTCCGTCGCCTTTCCGACGTAGAGCGTCCGGCCGGTCGCGCCGAGGAACCTGTAGACGCCGGGCGCCGCCGGGAGCCCCTCCGCGAGCTTGATCTTCCCGAACGTCCCGTCGATCCTGCTGGCCGACATCGCGAGCAGGTCCTCGAGCGTCGTCACACCGTATCCCGCGGCCCGTTCGATCAGGTGGTGCAGCACCTCGTTGGTCGCGAGCACGTCGGCGAACGCGCGGTGGCACGGGTGGTTCACGCAGCGCAGGTGGCGCGCGAGCGTCTCGAGCCTGTTGTTCCGCACCTCGCCGGCGAGGATCTTGCGCGCGAGCGTCGCGGTGTCGACCACGTCGTTGCTCAGCGGCGGGTATCCCTCCCGCGCCAGCGCCGCGTTCAGGAAGCCGACGTCGAAGCGGGCGTTGTGCGCGACGAGCACCGAGTCGCGCACGAACTCGAGGAACGACGGGAGCACCGCCTCGATGCGCGGCGCGTCCACGAGCATCTCGTCGGTGATCCCCGTCAGCAGCCGGACGAACGCAGGCACCAGGTCGTCGGGCCGGACCAGGGTCTGGAACGTCCCCTGCCGCTCGCCCAAGCGGACCTTCAGCGCGCCGATCTCGGTGATCCCGCACGAGGCCGGTGACGCGCCCGTCGTCTCGAGGTCGACGATGCAGAACGTGACGGCCGCGAGCGGCCGGCCCAGGTCCGCGAACGTCCGCTGCGCCGCCTCCATTCTGAGGAGAGTAGCGAACATACGTTCGATAGAGCAACCACCCGGCCGCGCCCGAGAGGGCGACGGCTAGCATGGCGGGATGGTGCGAGAGATGACCGAGAGGGGGTCGTCGATCCCCGCCGAGCAGCGGGTGATCGAGCAGGAGCAGACGCTGCAGACCGTGCGCGAGGAGTCCGAGGTGGCGCACGCGCTGCTCGGGCTCTCCGGCGCCCTCGCGGACGTGAAGTCGGTCGAGCAGACGATGGACCTCGCCGTGCGGCTCGTCCCCGAGCTCCTCGGCGGCGACCGCTGCTTCGCCGCCACGTGGGACGCGGACAGCGGCCGCTTCGCGATCCACGCGCACTACGGCTACGACGAAGCCGGCGTGATCGATCGACAGAACCTCTCCGCGACCGACGACGGGCTGCCGCTGCTGCGCCGCGCGCTCGAGCAGCGCGCCCCCGTGGTCGTGCCGGACTGCTCGCGCGAGGGGCCCCTGGTCGCACGGCGCGCAGCCGAGCGCCGCGTGGGTGCCTACGTGGGGCTGCCGCTCGTACGGTGGGGCGAGGACCTCGGCGGCCTCGCGATCGAGTTCGCGCAGCCCCGCGAGTTCTCGGCGAAGGACCAGGCCCTCGCGCGCGGCATCGCGCGCCAGCTGGCGACGGCGCTCGCGAACGCACGCCGCTTCAACCTTCTCGCCGACCTCCGCACGCTCGGGCTGAGGATCGGGTCGAAGCTCCGGCTCGCCGCGGTGGCGGAGGAGGTCGCCGCCGGCGCGGTGCAGCTCCTGTCGGCCGAGTCGGCGATCCTGTACTTCCTCGACTCGACGCAGAGCAGCCTCGTCGCGGCCGCACGCTACGGGCGGCAGCCGCCGGTGCTCGGCGACGCTCTGGCGCGGCTCGACCTGACCCGCGATCCGTGGCGGGGCCTGCTCGCCGGCGAGATCGCCGTCGTGCGCGACCTGTCCGAGCTTCTGGGCCCCCCGGCCGCGGGACTGTCGGCGGTCGCGGCCGCGGTTCAGCGCGCGGAGCCGCCGATGACCGGCGCGGTGGTGCTGCTCTTCTCGTCGGCGCCGCCGGTCGGGCGGGACGAGAAGGAGGCGCTGCAGGTCCTCGCGGCCCAGGCCGCGACCGCGATCGAGAACGCGCAGCGCTTCGAGCGGCAGCGCAGCGTGGCACGCAGCCTCCAGGAAGGGCTGCTGGCGACGGAGATGCCGGACATGCCCGGGTACGGCTCGGCCGCGGTCTACGAGCCGGCGAGTGGAGAGGCCGACATCGGCGGCGACTTCTTCGACGTCTTCGACCTGAGCGACGGCTCGTTCGCGATAGTCGTCGGAGACGTCTCGGGCAAGGGGGCCGAGGCCGCGGCGTACACCGCGATGGCGAAGTACATGCTGCGGGCGTTCGCGATCCGCAACCCGCAGCCTGCGTCCGTGCTCTACCACCTCAACAACGCGCTGGTCACCGGGTTCGGCGAGGACCGTTTCGCGACGCTCATGTACGCGCTCTTCGACCCCGCCGCGCGCAAGCTGACGATTGCCGTCGCGGGCCATCCGCCGCCGCTGATCTACCGCGCGGCGACGGGAGAGATCGAGACCGTCGGCATGCACGGGACGATCGTCGGCGCGTTCCCGGACCAGGCCTTCGACCAGGGGATCTTCACGCTGGCCCCCCGGGACGTGATGCTGGCGTACACCGACGGGCTCGGCGAGGCGCGGCGCGGCGGAGAGCTCTACGGGCGCGAGCGCGTCGAGACCTCGCTGTTGCGGCACGCGGCCGGTTCGTCGGGCGACGAGATAACGCAGCGCGTGTTCGAGGACGCCAAGGCGTTCGGCGACGTCAACGACGACACCGTCGTGTTCGCCCTCGTGTGCGCCGACGAGGGCGGCTCGTGAGCTACCGCTGCGAGGCCTGCGGAAACAAGACGCGCTTCGACGTCGTCGAGACGAAGAGGACGCGCAGCTTCGTCCACTTCACGCTCGGGGGGGATCCCACGGTGGAGGAGGAGGAGATCCTGGAGCGCCGCGTCGAGAAGATCGTGTGCCGGTGGTGCGGCGCGACCGACCAGATCGTCGAGGTTCCGCCGGCGGGCGCGGAGGCCGCGGGATCCACCACGTGAGCGGCGCGCTCGACGGCCTGCGGGTCCTCGACCTCACGAGGCTGTTGCCGGGCGGGTACGCAACCCTTCTGCTCGCGGACCTCGGAGCCGACGTCGTCAAGGTCGAGGAGCCCGGCAGGGGCGACTACATCCGGCTTATCCCTCCGATGGCGGGCGAGGCCTCCAGCGGGCACGTTGCGCTCAACCGCAACAAGCGCTCGATCACGCTGAACCTGAAGACGGACGAGGGCCGAGCCGTGCTGAAGGAGCTCGTCCCGTCGTTCGACGTGGTCGTGGAGTCCTTCAGACCGGGCGTGATGAACCGCCTCGGAGTGGGATGGGACGCACTGCGCTCCGTGCACCCGCGGCTCGTCTACTGCGCGATCACGGGATACGGGCAGGACGGTCCGCGGGCGCAGACCGCGGGCCACGACATCGACTACGTCGCGTACGCCGGCGCCCTCGCGATGACCGGCGAGCGCGGCGGCCGCCCGGTGGTGCCGGCCCTCCAGATCGGCGACCTCGCGGGAGGCGCGATGGCTGCGGCGATCTCGATCCTCGCGGCGCTGCGCAAACGCGACGCCACCGGAGAAGGCGAGTTCTGCGACGTCTCGATGACCGACGGCGTCGTCTCCTGGTTGTCGATCCACGCGGCGTCGTTCTTCGCGACGGGCGACGTGCCGCGCCGCGGCGAGATGCATCTCTCCGGCGCGTACCCGTGCTACCGGGTGTATCCGGCCGCCGACGGGTGGCTCGCGGTCGGAGCGCTCGAGCCGCAGTTCTGGACCGCGCTCTGCGACGCGATAGAGCGTCCCGACCTCGGCGGCGACGGCTTCGCGACCGGAGCGCGGCGTGACGCCGTCGTCGCGGAGCTCGAGGCGTTGTTCGCGACGCGGATGCGAGCGGAGTGGATGGAGCGCCTCGGCGGCGTCGACGCCTGCGTCGCCCCCGTCAACGACCTCCGCGAGACGTTCTCGGACGAGCAGGTCGTCCACCGCGGGATGGTCGTGGAGGCGCCGCTGTCCGACGGGCGGCCGTGGCGGCACGTCGCGGGGCCGGTAAGGCTGGCGGGAGCTCCCGCCGATCCCGCGCGCCGGCCGCCGCCCGCGCTGGGCGAGCACACGGAAGAGGTCCTCCTGGGGGCGGGCATCGACGCGCGCCGGGTCGAACGGCTGCGAGCCGCGGGCGTCCTCTGAGGTGGGGCTTCCGGAGGGGGCCGTCCCGCTCCTCGTGCGCGGGCTGGGCGCCTACATGCGCGCGGCGCCGGTCCTCGACCTTCCTCCCGAGGTCCGGAGGCTGCGCAACTTCCACCAAAAGACGCTGATGTCGTACGCGTCCGAGGTCGTCGCCCTCCTCGACGACGCGAGCACGCGCGCCCTCGTCCTCCAGTGGCTGGACGAGGAGACGCAGGCGCTGCCGAAGAAGCAGGCGCAGGCGCTGCGGATGGCGGCCGAACGCGCCGAGGGCTGGCAGGAGGCGCTCGCGGGTCTCGCCGGAGGGCCGGCCGGCTCGCGTGAGCCGCCCGAGCCCGCCGAACCGGTACGGCTGCGCGACGCCCTCCGGCGCGAGTCGGAGAAGGCCGCGGCGGCGAAGGCTGAGGCGCGGCGCGTCAAGGAGTCGTCGCGGAGGTCGCTGGAGGACGAGCGTGCCACGAGCAAGGAGCTTCGCAAGGAGCTCGAAGCCGCGCGTCGAGAAGTCTCGGCGCGCCAACGCGACGCGGCTGCAGCGCGGGCAGAGGCGGAGGGCCTGCGCTCGGAGCTCGCCAAGGCGGAGCGCCGGGCGCGAAAGGACGTCGCCGCGGCGAAGGCGGGGGAGCAGGAGGCGACGGCGCAGCTGAAGGCGGCTCGCAAGGAGCTGAGCGCGGTCCGGCGCAGGATCGGCGAGCTCGAGCTCTCGGTGGAATCGCTCGAGAGGGCCGCTCGGCCGCGGCCGGCGCGCGCGCGAGCCGCGGCCGCCTCGGGGCCGCGGCGGGCGCTGCCGGTTCCGCCGGGGCTCCTCGCGGACGACCCGCTGACGCTCGGTGCGTGGCTGGACAGCCCGGGAGTCCACCTGCTCGTCGACGGCTACAACGTCGCCAAATCGCCGCAGGGGTTCCCCGACCTCGACCTCGCGTCGCAGCGGGAGCGGCTCGTCGAGCAGCTCGAGAGGCTGGCGCTGCGGAAGCAGGTCCCGACGACGGTCGTGTTCGACGGGTCGGACGTGGGGCCGGGGAAATCGCGCCTCGGAAAGACCCGCGTCCGCGTCGAGTACTCGCGCCCGGGCGAGATCGCCGACGACCACCTGATGGCGAAGCTGCGGGCATTGCCCCCGCACCCGGTCGTGCTGGTGACGAGCGACCGGGAGCTGCAGGAGCGGGCCGAGGGCGAGGGGGCGACGATCGCCGTCTCAAGCCAGCTGCTGGAGCTCACGCGCTAGGACGCCGCGAGCCCCCGCGGCTGCCGGCGCGGATCCGCCGGCGCGCCGCGAAAACTGTCGTACCCGCTCCCTAGCCTGACGTCGTACCCGCACGCGGCGAGGAGGCGACGATGAGGATCGACTGTTCCGAGTGCCAGATGTACCGCACCGAGCACTGCGACGACTGCCTCGTGACGGCGCTGCTGCACCCGTCGTCGACGACGGTCGAGATCGACGACGAGCTGGACCCGCCGTTGCAGAGCCTGGCGGGGGCCGGGCTGATCCCGGTGCTCCGCTTCCGGCCGCGCGACGCGCCCGAGCGACCGCCCGCCGGCGGCGCGACCGGCGAGGTGTCGCAGACCGGTTAAGCCGGACGGCGCCGCGCAGCGCCTAGGCTCGGGCGATGGCCTGGGGTCGTGCTGTGCTCGTGATCGCGGCGGTGTCACTCGCAGGTGCCGCGCTGGTGGGTCTCGTGTCCCGCGCTCCGGCCGGGGTGCGCGAGCGACCTCCCCTGCGCGACGCCACCGACCCAAACCTCGGCGCGTCGTTCACCGACGAGCAGGTCGCGCGGCACGCCGCGTACCGGCGGCCGGGCTACGTCTCCTACCTGGTGGGCGTCGTCCTGAGCGCGGTGACGCTCGTGGTGCTCGCGCGGGGCCCCTGGGAGCGTCTCGTGGGGACGCTCGACACGAGGGTGGGAGCGTGGCCGGTGCGGGCGGTGGTCGCCGGCGCCGCGATCGCCCTGATCCTCACGCTGGCGGCGCTGCCGCTCGCGTACGTGCGCGGGTTCGTCGTCGAGCACGCGTGGGACCTGTCGACGCAGGGACTTGGCGGGTGGCTCGGCGACCAGGTGAAAGGCGCGGCCGTGGGCGTCGTGACCTCGGCGGTCGCGGCCGGGGTGTTCGTCGGCGTCGTGCGCTGGCAGCCGGAGACGTGGTGGCTCTGGGGGTGGGGCGCGTTCACCGGCCTCACGGCGGTCCTGTTCTTCTTGTGGCCGGTCGTGGTCGCGCCGCTGTTCAACGAGTTCACGCCGCTCGAGCGGGGGCCGTTGGACGAGCGGGTGCGCGCGCTCGCGGACGCGGCGGGCGTGCCGGTGGACGAGGTCCTCGTGGCCGACGCGAGCCGGCGGACGACGGCGGAGAACGCGTACGTCGCCGGCCTCGGCGGGACGAAGCGGCTCGTGCTCTACGACACCTTGCTCGCGGCCGGCACCGACGACCAGACGGCGTTCGTCGTGGCGCACGAGCTGGGGCACCAGGCGGAGCGCCACGTCTTGAAGAACCTCGTGATCTCCTCCGCGGGGCTCTTTGCGGCGTTCGGGCTCCTGGGATGGCTCGGGAGGCGCGGCGGCCTCTGGGCGTGGGCCGGCGCTGAGGGACCCGGGGACGTCCGCGCGCTTCCGCTGCTACTGCTCCTGGCGACCGCGTTGACGGTCCTCGCGACGCCGTTGCAGGCGTGGGTGTCGCGCCGGTTCGAGTCGCACGCGGACAGGATCGCCGTCGGGCTCACGGGCGACGCGGACGCGGCCGTGTCGTCTTTCCGGCGGCTCGCGCTCAACAACCTCGCCGACCTCGACCCCCCGCGGGCCGCCGTCGTGTTGTTCTACAGCCATCCGCCGATCCGCGACCGGATCGAGGCCGTCGTGGCCACGCCGGGCGAACGGCCCTAAACTGGTCGGACTCGATCTGCTGAGCCCTATTCCCATGCATCGAACAGGGGGGATCATGCCCGCACAGACGATCATCGAGAGGTTCCAGGAGCGTGTCACCGGCCAGGGCGAGGCAGTCGCCCTCCGGTACAAGAAGGGCGGCGCCTGGCACGACATCACGTGGCGCGAGTACGGGGACAGGGTCAGGCGCGCCGCGAAGGGACTGATGGCGCAGGGCGTGAAGCACGGCGACAAGATGTCGCTGCTCTCGCTCAACCGCCCGGAGTGGCACGTGGCGGACGTCGCATGTCTCTCGATCGGGGCGGCGACGGCGCCGATCTACGTGACGAACTCGCCGGAGCAGGTCGCGTACATCATCGGCCACTCCGAGTCGAAGGTGGCGGTCGTCGAGAACCCCGACCAGCTCCAGAAGGTGCTGAAGATGCGCGGGGAGCTGCCCGACCTGCAGAAGGTGGTCGTGATCGAGGGGTACGAGGGGGACGCGGATCCCGAGCTCGTGATGTCGTGGGACGACTTCCTTGCCGCCGGCGACAGGATTCCCGACGCGGACTTCGAGCAGGCACGGCGGATCGTGAAGCCGCCGGACCTTGCGACGTTCGTCTACACGTCGGGAACGACCGGCCCGCCGAAGGCCGTCATGCTCACGCACGCGAACATCATGTGGACCGCGCGCAGCTCCGAGGCGATCATCCCGCTCGGCGAGGCGACGAAGGGACGGGCCGTCTCGTACCTCCCGCTGTCACATATCGCGGAGCGCATGCTCACGCACCTGCTGCAGATCTACTACGGCACGACGACCTGCTTCGCCGAGTCTCTCGACACGCTGCTCGCAGACCTCCAGACGATCAAGCCGACGTACTTCTTCGGCGTGCCGCGCGTGTGGGAGAAGTTCTACGCGGGCGTGCAGGCGAAGATGGCGCAGGCCGACCCGAACGACCGCAAGGCGAAGCTCGCCCGCAATGCCATCGAGCTCGGCAAGGAGATAGCGAAGCGCGAGCAGGAGGCCGTCGCGCGCGGCGGCAAGATGACCGACGCGAAGATCCCGCTCGGGATGAAGGTCCGGCACGCCGCGCTGGACAAGCTGGTGCTCCACAAGATTCGCGCGGCGTTCGGGCTCGAGGAGTGCGACCTCGCGCTGTCGGCCGCGGCGCCGCTGGCGCCCGACCTGATCTGGTTCTTCCATTCGATCGGCCTGAAGATCACCGAGGGCTACGGGCAGTCGGAGGACAACGGCCCGACGTCGTGGAACCCGCCCGACGGGATCCTGATCGGCTCCGTAGGCAAGCCGATGCCCGGCCTCGAGGTCAAGATCGCACCCGACGGCGAGATCCTCGTGCGCGGCGGCAACGTCATGAGCGGCTACTTCAAGGACGAGAAGGCGACGCGCGAGACGATCGACGAGGACGGATGGCTCCACTCGGGCGACGTCGGCGAGTTCAACGAGCACAACTACCTGAAGATCACGGACCGCAAGAAGGACCTCATCATCACGGCCGGCGGGAAGAACATCGCGCCGCAGGAGCTCGAGAACAAGATCAAGGTCCACCCCCTGATCTCGCAGGTGGTCGCGATCGGCGACCGGCGTCCGTTCATGACGGCGTTGATCACGCTCGACGAGGAGAAGGCGCCGGCGTGGGCGAAGGAGCAGGGGATCGAAGGCGACACCGCGGCGATCGCGAACCACGAGCGCACGATCAAGGAGATCGAGGCCGCGCTGAACGAGGTGAACAAGGGCCTGGCGAAGGTCGAGGCGATCAAGAAGTTCCGGATCCTCGAGCGGGACTTCCTCCAGGAGGAGAACGAGATCACGCCGACGATGAAGGTCAAGCGCAAGACGATCGGCGAGGTCTACGCGGACGTGATCGAGGAGATGTACTCGAAGGAGTCGCCCGTCGGCGGAGCAGCCAAGGCGCCGGTCCGCAAGTAGACGGGACGGCGGAGAGCAAGGGGCCCGCAGGGCCCCTTGCCTTGTTTCGGCGCCCGCCCCTCCCGCCCCCTTCCGGTTCGTATCGTTGGCCCGAACGGGCAGGAGAAGGTGGTTCTCCGCCGAATGCGTTCCCCAGGCGGCCTGGCGGCCGGATCGCTACCGAGCAGGAGAACGGTGATGAGGAAGAGGATTTGTTCGATCGCCTTGGCGGCGGGGCTCGTGGCCTCGGCCTTCGCGCCGTCGCCGGTCGCGGCACAGAACGCGCCCGTCGAGGTCCCGGAGGTCGTCCAGATCGACGACCCCGTCGGTGACGCGAACGGCATCAACGATCAGGACAACGCCTACGGGACGCCCGCGCAGGGGCTGGGCGACAACACCACCGCGACGATCGGGAACGCGACCGACCTCCGGAAGGTCTGGTTCACGCACACCGTCACGGAGGTGTCGCTGAACATCCAGCTGAACGGGGACCCCTCGCGCCTCGCGTACGACACCTACTACCGCTTCTCGTCGAACGCGGGCGACGGTCCGGTGGCGGCCGACCAGACGAGAGGGTGCCTCCAGTGGATCGCCTCGGTCAACGGGACCGCAGGCGCGTACAACGGTCCGACCGAGGGCAACCTCACCGACAAGTGCAACGTAGGGGATCCCGTGCTCGGCCCCCTGGCGATCTCGCCCGGACCCGACGGCACCTTCGTGATCACCGTGACGTTCCCGCGCTCGTACAGCCCTCTGCTCGTGGACGGGGGCAAGCTGACCGCGCCGTTCGGCGTCTCGCGGATCGTCTACACGAACCAGGCACCGGCGACGCCGGCGACGGGCAACACGGCGTCGGCCGTTACGCTCGACAACACCAAGCGCGGCATCGACTACGACCTCGCCGCCGGCGCAGGTGAGACGCCGGACAAGCCGGACGAGCCGGAGAAGCCGAAGCCCAAGAAGCCCAAGAAGCCCAAGAAGCCCAAGAAGCCGAAGAAGCCGCCCGCGGCGGAAACGTGCCCGCCCTACGTCCCCGGCGAGAACGGCGCCGAGGCCGAGCTGATCAAGGTCACCGACGCGGCCACGGAGGAGAACCCGGTCGTGGTCGAGTTCGACGCCGGGCGCGGGCTGGTCTCCGGGCCGATCGGGCCTGTGCCCCTACCCGATCTGACGACGGACAACTACCACAACGTGCAGGTCGACTCCGCGAACCCACAGGCGGGCCTGTACGTGAAGCTGGAGTTCGCGGACCGGCACGACTACGACCTCTACCTCGAGTATCCCGACGGGTCGGAGGCAGACCACTCGGGCGACTTCAACACCCTCATCGAGTCCCCGGTCAACAGCTGCGGCGGCGAGTCGTGTGCGTCCGGCACGAACTTCGAGCAGATCAGCGGCATCGCGACGGCAGACTGCCAGGGGTGGACGACGGACTCCGTCGCATACCTGACGCCGGGTGGCAGCGTCACGCTGACGCTGTGGCTCGGCGAGGTGCTGGCGGACCCGCAGCCCGCCGGGGGCTGAGAGGTTAGTCGAACGAGAACAGACGTCGGGGCGTGCGGTCTCGAAAGCTGAAACCCCGGCCTCGACACGACACCCGAGCCGTCACAGGGGCCCTCTTTCACGGAGGGCCCCTGCCGCGTTCTCGGGCAACGGGAGCAGGAGACGGCGCGGAATCGCCGAACCACCCACCCAGGCTCCCGTGGCCAACCTGTGGCTAGACACGAAGGGATTGGAAGATGAACAAGCGACTCGTTGCACTCGTGTTGACCGGCGGATTGATCGCGTCGGCGTTCGTGGCCGGGCCCGCCACTGCCGCAAAGAAGAAGAAGCCGAAGAAGCCGCCCGCGTGCGCGCCTTACACCCCGGGTGAGATGGGCGCGGAGGCCGCTAAGGTCGTCGTCACCGACGCTCACACCGCCGAGGCTCCGCTGGCTCACGCTTTCAGCATCGGCCCGAATTTCGACGAGGGCCTGAGCGATTTCGCCAACAGCGTGAGGCCCGGCACCGTCCCGCACAGCACTCCACACGAGAGGCTGAACGTCCAGGTCGACTCGGCCGCGGCAACCGCGGGGCTGTACGTGACGTGGGAGTTCGACACGCACCGGGACTACGACCTCTGGGCGTACAACGCCGACGGCACCGCGGCTGCGTCGGCCCACGGTTTCCAGCCGCTGATCGACACGAAGGGGCAGCCCGCTCCCGCGGACCAGTCGAACACCTCGAGCAACCACGGCGGTGAGTCCACGGCGACGTCGGAGAACCTGGTCGGCATCATCACGCCCGACTGCGGTGGGTACACCTTGGACATGGCGACGTACTTCGGCGAGGGCGGCGACTTCGAGCTGAAGATCTGGCTCGGCGAGGGCAAGACCGAGCCCGGCGTTCCCGAGTAATCCGTCTCATACGATCTGCCGAGAGAGGGGCCCCAGTCGGGGCCCCTCTCTCTCTTTGCCCGAAGGCCCCGGCGTACACTGGTCGTCGCTGCGGCTACCTGACAAGGAGGCGACAGTGCCGGTGACGGTCAACGACGTCCGCGCGTTCAAGGAGCGCGGCGAGCGGTTCGCGATGCTGACGGCCTACGACACGCCGTCGGCCCGGCTTCTGGACGAGGCCGGGATCCCCCTTCTCCTCGTCGGCGACACCATGGGGATGGTGCTGCTCGGGTACGGCTCGACCGTGCCGGTGACGATGGACATGGTCGTGCACCACACCGCGGCCGTGTCGCGCGGGGTCGAGAACGCGCTCGTGATCGGCGACATGCCGTTCATGAGCTATCAGGTCTCGGTCGAGGACGGCATGCGCAACGCCGGACGCCTCCTGCAGGAGGGGGGCGCGAACGCGGTGAAGCTCGAAGGCGGCGGCCGCTGCGTCGAGCTGGTCGCGCGGCTCGTCGAGGCGGGGATCCCCGTGATGGGTCACCTCGGCCTCACGCCGCAGTCCGTGAACCAGCTCGGCGGCTACAGGGTCCAGGGACGGACCGAGGAGGCTCACCACAAGCTCGTCGAGGACGCGAAGAGCCTGGAGGCGGCCGGTGTCTTCGCGCTCGTGCTCGAGGCCGTCCCGGCGGGCCTCGCCGCGGAGGTCACCGCGTCGCTACAGGTGCCGACGATCGGCATCGGCGCCGGCCCGAGCTGTGACGGTCAGGTCCTCGTGTGGCACGACTTCCTGGGCATCTCGACGGGACACCTGCCGCGGTTCGTCAAGCGCTACGCCGAGCTCGGCGAGGAGATCAAGCGGGCGGCCACGGAGTTCGCCGCCGAGGTCGCCGCCGGGCGCTATCCGGGGCCCGAGCACACCTACCGCTAGTCCCGGGCGTCCCGCCTGACCGGTCCGTCCGTTTGGGGGCTTGAGTGACCGCTTGCGGAGGCCGATCAAGGAAGAGATGAGCATGAACGACGTCCACGCGCCCGAAAAGGTCCGGTGCCCCGCGTGCGGGGGCCTCAACGGCATCGACGCCGCCTGGTGCGGCCAGTGCCTGAAGAGGTTCGACGCGCCCGAGCCGCCGGAAACGCCCGTGACCGGACCGTCCGCGCCTCCGGGAGCGCCCGTCGCGGCGCCGCCCGCGCCTCCTTCGGCTCCGGCGGCACCGGCGCCCAGGCCGGGGGTGCAGCAGGGCGCGTTTCGCTCCACCGAGGACGGGATCCTGTGGACCTGCCCGTCGTGCGAGGCCGAGAACCCGCTGGAGGAACATGCCTGCCGGGTGTGCAGCACGGCGTTTGCCGAGGCGGTGAGGCCTCCGGGCAAGCGGCACGTGGAGAGAGACCCCGGGACCGTCGCCCTGGTATCGCTGTTCTTCCCGGGCGCCGGCCACGCCTACCTGGGAATGTGGCCGCAGGCGCTGGCGCGCGCGGTCGTCAGCGTGTGGGTCGTCTCGATGACGCTGTTCTTCGCAGTGGGCGGCAACGGATCGACGCCGGTCGCCGCGTTGTTCGGCCTCATCGCGTTCGCGCTGTGGGCGGTCGCGGCGCACGACGCCTTCCGCGAGGCGAGCGACGAGCCCCGCCTCGTGCTCCTGCACGGGCGGCGCTTCACGTTCCTGGTGCTGGGGCTGCTGATGCTGCTGCTCGCGTCGATGTTCCTGACGGCGCTGGCGAACAGATAGCGCCCGCCAACCCGCCGACGTCAGACCAGGCGGGTGGCTTCCACCGGCCCGTCGGGCCCCTCCACGTCCCACGACCCGCCGCGGAACGCCGCGCCGGCGCGGCCGTCGCGATCCAGCGCCAGGAGGCCTGCGGGAAACGCGGCCCGTTCTCCGAGCAGGCGGATGACGCGCTCGCACGCTTCCTGGGGGTGCGCGCCCGCCTCGACGAGGAGCCCCGCGCGTGCGCATGCCAGCGTCTCGAGGAACATCTCACCGACGCCGGTCCCCACCACCGCCGCGGCTCTCGACGCGTAGTGGCCGGCGCCGAAGATCGCGGAGTCACCCATGCGGCCCGGCATCTTCCCGAAGACGCCTCCCGTCGACGACGCAGCCGCGAGGTCGCCGGTGCCGCCGCAAGCCACGGCGCCGACGGTGTCGACCTCGACGGGGTCGCCGAAGCGTGCGACGTCGAGGCGCCCCTCGACGCGCGCCTTCCTCCAGCGCGCGAGCTCGTCCGGCGCGATGGCGACCCTGTCCATGCCCCCGCCGAGCGCGACCGCGCCCGTCCCGGTGATCAACACGTGCGGGGTCTCCTCCAGGACGTTGCGCGCCAGCGATACGGGATGGCCTACGTCGACGTTGCCGACACCACCGGCGCGCCCGGTCGTGCCGTCGGAGATGCCCGCATCGAGCTCGACCGCGCCGGCGAGGTTCAGGACCGCGCCGTACCCGGCGTTCAGACGCGGGTCGTCTTCGAGGACCCGGACTGCCTGCTCGACCGCGTCGAGCGCCCGGCCGGCGGCGGCGCCCTCGGTCACGCCGGCGGAGAGCGAGACGCGCTCCGTCTTCGGCACCCCGGCGACGCCTCCGTGCACGAAGACCACGCTCATGCGGCGACCTTACGATGCCCCGATGCCCGTCTACCTGATCGCGGACCTGCACGGTGCGTCCGGCGCGCTAGAGCGCGCCGTGCCGCGCGGCGCCACGCTCCTGCTGCTCGGAGACCTGGTCAACTTCCTCGACTACATCTCGATGACCGGGATCCTGACCGAGGTGTTCTCGGTCGAGACCGTGTCGCAGGTCGTCGACCTCCGTACCGCCGGGCGCGTCGAGGAGGCGCGGGCGGTGATGCGCGAGCGGTCGCGCGGCCGTGAGGACGAGATCCGCGCGGAGATCGGCCGCCGTGTCGGGCAGCAGTACCAGGAGGTCTTCGCCGCGTTCCCGGACCCCACCTACCTGATCCTCGGCAACGTGGACAACCCGGTGCTCGCGGAGTCGTTCGCCGACCGCACCCCCGCCGCGCGGCTCGTGACCGCGGGCGTCGTCGAGCTCGAGGGAGAGCGGTTCGGCCTCGTGGGGGGCGCGCTGCCGACGCCCCTGAACGTCGCCGGTGAGATCTCGGAGGAGGAGCTGGGCGCGCGGGTACGGTCGCTGGGTGAGGTCGACGTGCTGTGCTCGCACATCCCGCCGGCGCTGCCGGAGCTGTGCTTCGACACCGTCTCGGGCAAGCGGGAGCAGGGGAGCACGGACCTGCTCGAGTACATACGCGACGTCCAACCGCGGCGGGCATACTTTGGGCACGTCCACCAGCCGCTCGTGTCGGTCGCGACGGTCGGGCGCACGCTGTGCGTGAACGTGGGGTACTTCCGGGCGACCCGGCGGGCGTTCCCGCACCCCGCCCCGGCAGAAGGGAGTTGAGCAACGTGGCGGAGTCGGTGAAGGACTCAATCGACGTCAAGGCGCGGGCGGAGGACGTGTTCGGGGTCGCGACGGACTTCGAGGCCTACCCGGAGTGGAACGCGAACATCAAGCAGGTCGAGGTCAAGGAGACCGACTCGGAGGGCCGCGGGACGCGGGTCTGGTACGAGATCGACGCGAAGGTCAAGGTCGTGTCGTACACGCTCGGCTACGACTACTCGGATGCCCCTCGGTCGTTCTCGTGGGACCTCGTCGACGGCGACGTGAAAGAGCTGAGGGGGTCGTACACGTTCGACGAGTTCGACGACGTGACCGAGGTCGTGTACGAGACCGCGGTGGATCCCGGATTCCCGATCCCGAAGCTGCTGAAGCGCCAGGCACAGCGGGCGATCGTGCGCGGCGCGCTCGAGGACCTGAAGAAACGTGTCGAGAGCAGGTAGGTTGCGCCGGTGAGCGAGCACGAGCGGGCGGCGCGGTACAGCGACCTCTTCGGCGACCGCCCGCCCTCGCATCCCTCGGACTGCTCCTACTGCCCGTTCTGCGCGACGGTTGCGGTCGTCCGCAAGACGCATCCCGAGGTGATGGAGCACCTGGCCGCGGCCGCGCGCGAGCTGCTGTCGGCTGCGGGCATCCTGATCGAGGAGGCCGCGCACGTCGTGGCGCCGCCCCCCGCGCCGGAGTCCGAGGCGCCACCGCATCCGTCGAACGTCCGGCGCATCGACGCCGGCTGACGCGCGGCTGCGCCGCCGGATCCTGTCGACTCCGGACGAGCGCTCGCAGCAACCCGCCCAGGCGGCGTCGTCTACCCGGTCACGCGGAAGGTCTTGACGTCGAAGTCGTCCCCCTTCTCCTCGAGCGTCGCGCACAAGACAGTCTTGCCGTCGGTCCTCACGTTTACGAGCCCGTAGACGAGGTCGGTCGCCAGGCTGGCCGTCGCGAGCGGCCACCACACGTCGGCCCTCCTGTCCGTGCGGATCCGGAAGTCGCGCGGGTCCAGGGACGCGCTGCGGTCGATCGGCCCGATCCGGTAGGGGTACGCGAGCTTTACCGCGCGGGAGAGCTCGGTCGAGTAGAGCAGCGGCGGCATCGTCCCGCTCCCGGTCGCGGGCTTCGACTCGCGGCCGTAGAGTCCCGCCGCGCCCATCAGGACGGGACGTGGATGCGCGTAGTTCTCGTCGTCCCCGGACGATATGACCGTCGCGCGCGCGGCCATCGCCTTCACGAACTCGAGGTCCACGTCCTCGGCGCCGTGGTGACACGCCTTCGCGACATCCACCTCGAGCTCCTCGTCGGCGTGGTAGCTGCGCAGCAGCTTCTGCGACTGCGTGTTGAGATCGCCCGTCAGCAGGATGCGGACGTCGCCGAAGTCGACCCGGAGGACGATCGAATGGCCGTTGAGCGTCACGGAGTTGGACCCCAGCTTGCGGAGACCCGATTGCCCCGGCGCGTACTCCTCGACGACCGGGCCGAGGACGTGGATCACGACGTCGCCGTCGCCGGGGGCATAGCCCGGTAGGTACCGGTCCCCATACGAGAGACGGCGCACCTCGTCCGGCACCGTTGCGACCAGCGCGGCGTACTCGCCGAACTCGTCCATGAGCTCGTGAGACGGGTCCGCGAAGTCGTCGGCGCCGTCGAGAAGCTCGGTGTAGAAGGAGCCGTTCTCGCGGATGCCCTTGAACCCCTGCGGGAACGGCGCGACCTTCCCGTCCGTCTCGGCTCCGAGCTCCGGTCCCTCGCCGAACCTCCCCAACCCGGAGTGGAAGAACCGGTCGACCTGCACCGGGAAGGAGTCGCGGAACGGCACCGTCCCCGACAGCACGTCGATGAACCCTGCAAAGTGATCCGAGTCGGGGTGCGTCGTGATCGCCGACCTCAGCGACACCGACTCCTCCTCGAGGTCGTCGAGGAACTTCCACCGGAGGAAGTTGGCGGCACCCTTCTTCGTGGTCTGGTCCTCGGCGCGGCGCCCGGCGTCGATCATGTGCCAGCAGTCGTCCGGTGTGCGCATCAGGATGCCGTCGCCCTGTCCCACGTCGATGACGTAGACCTCGAGGAGGCTGCGGTCTGTGAGGTGGCTCGTCTCGACGAACCCGGTCGCGGTGCGGGCGCGGACCTCGGTGCGGTCGCCGTCCTCGGCGACGACGTGGACGGGGTCGCCCCACAACAACGTCTTGATCGCCTTACCTGCCGCGTCGCGGAGGACCGTCTCATAGGGGTCGACGTAGCGGATGGTCGCACCTCCGGAGGTCGGCGTGCCGCGGGGCTCCCTTCCTCATCAAGTCACACCGGGCCGGTCGCTGTAAAGAGGCTCGTTAACCGGACCCGGCGGGTCGCAGGCGTCGCCGCCTCGGGCGCCTCCCGCCGTATCCTCGGCGTATGCAGGGAGGCGCGGCGGTCGTGATCGGGGTCGACGTCGGCGGCACGGCGGTGAAGGCCGCCGCGGTGGCGCGCGGTGGCGAGGTGGTGGATCGCCTCGACCGTCCCACCGATCCCGCGGCCGCGACCAAGACCGTCCTGTCCGTCGTGGAGGACGTCCTGGAGCGCGCCGCACGAGACCGGCGGGAGGTCGCCGCGGTCGGCGTGGGCGCCGCGGGGTTCGTGGACTTCGCGGCCGGCGCCGTGACGTTCTCGCCGAACGTGGTCTACGACGACCCCCAGCTCGGGGCCGCGGTGCGCGAGCGGACGGGCTTGCCGGTCTTCGTCGACAACGACGCGAACGCGGCGGTGTGGGGAGAGCGCACGTTCGGCTGCTGTCCCGGCGCCGACGACGTCGTCATGATCACCGTCGGCACCGGGATCGGGAGCGGGATCGTCGCGGGCGGAACGCTGCTGCGCGGATCGACGGGCGCCGGCGCCGAGCTCGGCCACACCGTCGTCGATCCCGCCGGACCTTCGTGTCCCTGCGGGCTGCGCGGGTGTCTCGAGCAGCTGACGTCCGGATCCGCGATCGCCCGGCTCGCTCACGTCGCGCTGGGGAAGGATCCCGAGTCGGCGATCGCGGCCTTCGCGGCCCCGGGAGGCGACATCACCGCAGAGGCAGTCGCCAAGGCCGCGCGCGAGTACGACCAGACGGCGCGCGAGGTGTTGAGGAAGGCCGGGACCGCGCTCGGCATCGGGCTCTCGAACGCGGTGAACGTCTTCGACCCCGAGCTCGTCGTCCTCGGCGGGAGCGTCGTGAACGCCGGCGAGCCGTATCTCGGCCCCGCCCGCGACCAGTTGAACCGGATGATGCAGGCTCAGCGACGCAGGCCGATGAGGCTCGACGTCGCGACGTTGCGCGGCGACGCCGGGATCGTCGGCGCCGCCGCGCTCGCGTGGACCGAGCTGGGGCTCGCGGCGTGAGCGGCGACGACACGCTGGCGCGCTCCGCGCCCCGCGCGAGGCCGGACCCGACGAGCCTGAAGGAGTACGCGTTGCTGTTGCCGAGACTCGTGCGATTGCTGTGGAGGCTGTCGCGCGACCCGCGCGTGCCGGCGCGCGCGAAGGCGACGCTGTTCATCATCGCCGGATACCTGCTGTCGCCGATCGACGTCGTGCCGGACTTCGTCCCGGGGATCGGCCAGCTCGACGACATAGTCGTGGTCGCGTTCGCGCTCGACCAGATGCTCAACCGGGTCCCGGACGAGGTCGTGCGCGACCACTGGGACGGCGACGAGGACGTGCTCGAGGTCGTCCGGCAGGTGCTCGACATCGCGACGGCATACGTGCCGGGGTGGCTAAAGAAGCGCTTCTCGTCGCGTTGAGCGGCGCCGCCGGCGTCGTAGCGCTGATCATGTTGGAGTGGACGGTGGGTCTCGTCGCCGCGGCGGCGTGGACGCAGTCGTGGGGCGTCGTCCGGCGAGGGCATTTCCGGATCACCGGGTACACCGCGGTGCTGCTCGCCGCGCTCGCGCTCGTCGCGCTGCGTTCCGCCGGCCCCGTCACCGGGGGGGCCGTCGCGTGGGTGGCGGTCACTGCGGGCGTGTCGGGGCTCTACCTCCTCCTCCAGTACTCGAACACCGATGTCCCCGCCGTCGTCGCGGGCGCTGCCGTGGCGGTCGCCGGCGCGGGGGCGTTCACGGTCACCGCGGGATCCCTCGACGGGTGGCCCCCCGCCCTGGCCGTCGCGGAGGTAGCGGCCGGCGCGGCTCTCCTCGGCGCCGTCACGAACGGGATGCTGCTCGGGCACTGGTACTTGAACCAACCGGGGCTGAAGCCGTCGGCGCTCGCGCGGCTGACCACGCTTGCGCTCGCGGCGACGGTCGCGGCGGGCGTCCTCGGCCTCGCCGCGGCCGGCAAGCTTGCCGGCGCCACGACCGAAGGGGCCGTCCTCGGGATTCCCGGCTTCGGCGAGTCCTTCGGGGTCGCGTTCTTCGTGATCTGGCTGGCGCTCGTCGGCTTCACCGGCGCGGTCGTCTGGGCGGCGCGGAGGTGCATCGCGATCAAGTCGATCCAGTCCGCGACCGGGCTGTACTACGTCGCGCTCCTGACCGCAGGCGTCTCGGAGTTTCTCGTCCGGTACCTGATGGTGAACGCCGCGTGACGGCGCGGCTCGGCGTCACGTTGCCGCAGTTCACCGGCGACGCCGGCGTGTTCGCCGACGGCGTCCGTCGCGCCGAGGACCTCGGGTTCGACTCGCTGTGGGTCTTCGACCACCTGTGGCCGCTGGGAGCGAGGCGACGGCCGCTGCTCGAAGGCTGGACCGCGGTCGCGTGGGCCGCCGCTACGTCCTCCCGCGCCACCGTCGGGACGCTCGTGACGCGGTCGTCGCTGCGGCACCCCGCGCTGCTGGCGAAGATGGCCGCGACGGTCTCGGAGGTCGCCCCGGGACGGCTGTGCGTGGCGGTCGGCAGCGGCGACCACGCCAGCAGCGGGGAGAACCTGTCGTTCGGTATCCGGTACTGGTCGGGCGCCGACCGCATGGACCAGCTCGCGTCCGTGGTCGAGGTCCTCCATCGGTTCCGTTCGGACGAGTCCCTGACCGTCGCGGACGACTTCACCCAGATAACGGACCTGCCGCCGGCACCGGGCCCCCGCGACTACTCGGTCTGGGTCGCCGGCCGGTCGGTGGCGGCGCTCGATCTTGCCGCCCGTCTGGGCGACGGGTGGAACGCCTGGGCCGCGTCGCCCGAGGAGTTCGCGCGGGCCGCCGCGGCGGTTCGAGAGGCCGCGGGGGGACGCGATGTGTCGCTGACGTGGGGCGCGCAGGTGGTGGTCGCGGAGACGGACGAGGCCGCGCGCGAACGCCTGGGGGCGCGCAACCCGGCGCACTACGTGGCCGGCAGCACGGCCACGGTCGGCGCGTACCTCCGCGCCGTCGTCGACGCGGGAGCGGACCACCTCGTGCTCGCGTCTCCGTTCGCCTCCGATCCGCGCGACTACGAGCTGATGGCCGGTCCGCTCCGGGAGGCCGCAGGGATATAGCCACACGAGCCCCGGGCGGGGGCCGACGGCCGGGTCTGACGGCGGCTCCTGGGAATCCAGGCCGTTAGGAAGCCGGGTGAACCCGGGTGGCGTGCCGGTAACGACACCGAGTGCCGCCGACGACGTCGACGTGACGATGACGGTCTCGTTCGATTATCGAACAGGGCCGGGACCTACGGACAAGGGACGCTCATTCGACGAATTCTCAACCGGTCCACGAGGACCATCCCGGCGGATGGGACCATCATGGCCACTCGGTCCGGTCCGCTCGATGGGCAGCACCACGCTTCTGTGGCAGAGGCGGGATCTCAAGGCCGACGGACGTCGTCATCTCTTCGCCGTGGCGGTGGCTCCCGTGAAGGCGGCGTCGACAACGATCAGAACTTCGTAGCCCGCAGTCGTCTTTCGCCGGTTATAGAGATGTGGCCCGCAGGGGCCTAGTCTCGTGGCCCCCGGTAGGGTCCGAGAGTGGCCGATACGTTCCTGCTCGACGCGCCGAGCCTCGTGTACCGCGCGTTCTTCGCCCTACCGACGACGCTGACCGACCCGCGGGGGAGGCCGGTCAACGCGGTGCGCGGCTTCCTCGAGATGGTCACGCGCATCCTCGTCGACCACCGGCCGGGGCGGCTCGTCGCCGTGTTCGACGCGAGCTGGCGCCCGGACTTCCGCGTCGAGGCCTACGCGGGGTACAAGGCGGCGCGGCCCGACGACCCTCCGGAGCTGCCGAGGCAGTTCGACGTCCTCGCCACGGTCCTCGACGCCGCCGGGATCGCGCGCGCCGAAGCCGACGGTCTCGAAGCCGACGACGCGATCGCCACGATCGTCGAGCACCTGGATCCGGGGGAGCGCGCGGTCGTGGTCACGGGGGACCGCGACCTCCTCGCGCTCGTGCAGGACCCGCGTGTGCGGGTGCTGTTCCCGGTGCGGGGGACGAAGGAGATGACGGAGTTCGACGAGGCGGCGGTCCAGGCGAAGTTCGGCGTGCCGCCGCGCCTCTACTCGGCGTTCGCGACGCTGCGCGGCGATTCGTCGGACGGGCTTCCGGGGATCTCCGGGATCGGCCCGAAGCGGGCGGCCGACCTGCTGCAGAGGTTCGGCTCGATCGACGGGATCCTCGCGGCCGCGGCGGAGCTCCCGGCCCGCCAGGCCGCGGCGTTCGAAGAGGGCCACGGGTACCTGCAGGCGATGAAGACGGTGGTGACGCTGGTGACGGACGCCGAGGTGCGTGTCACTCCTGCCGGCGCGCCCGACGAGCAGACGCTGAGGGACCTGGCCGGCGAGCACAACCTCGGGAGCTCGACGGTACGCCTGCTGCAGGCGGTGCGGGGCGAGCGGTGACGGGGCCGCAGCGGCCTCGGACGGCGCGTGGAACGACGGTCTTCCTCGTTCGCCACGGAGCGACCGAGTGGAACCAGTCGAAGCGCGCGCAGGGGCAGGCCGACATCGACCTGAACGACGCCGGGTATCGCCAGGCGATCGCGGTCGCGGAGGAGCTCTCGCACGAGCCGATCGTCGCGGTGTACGCCAGCGACCTGAAGCGCTCCTATGTCACCGCCGAGCCGATCGCGAAGACGCACGGCGTCGAGGTCCGGACGGATCCCGCCTTTCGCGAGATCGACCAGGGGGAGTGGGAGGGGCTTCACGTCGACGAGATCCGGCGGCGATGGCCGGAGCTGTGGGGACCGGAGCGTCATTACTGCCCCCGCCCCGGCGGCGAGTCGCCGGCGCAGGTGAGGGAGCGCGCCCTGAAAGGGCTCGAGCGGGTCGTGCGCGAGCACCCGGACGGGATGGTCGTCGTCGTCAGCCACGGCGGCACGATCCGCTGGCTCAGCGCCGAGGCGCTGGGGTACGACGACCGGCGCTCGGCGCGCATCCGCGGCCTCGGCAACGGCGCGATCGTGCGTCTCTCGGCGACGCTGGAAGAAGGCGAGCTCGTCCTGCGGGACCTCGAGCGGCTCGACGGCAACACGACCGACCTGGACGATCCGAACGACTAGGCACGTTAGGTTCGGCCCATGGAGTTCCGGCGGATCGCCCGGTTCCCCCCATACGTCTTCTCGATCGTCAACGACCTGAAGACGCAGGCGCGGCGGGCGGGGGTCGACATCGTCGACCTCGGCATGGGCAACCCCGACGTCCCGACGCCGGACGCGGTCGTCGACAAGCTCAAGGAGGCGGTCGACAACCCGCGCAACCACCGGTATTCGGCCTCGCGGGGGATCCCGAAGCTCCGGCGCGCGATCTGCGACCTGTACGAGCGCAGCTGGGGCGTCGAGCTCGACCCCGAGAGCGAGGCCGTCGCGACGATCGGCGCGAAGGAGGGGCTTGCGCACCTCGCGTGGGTGCTGCTGGGACCCGGCGACTCGGCCCTCGTGCCGGAGCCGACCTATCCGATCCATACCTACGCCATGCTGCTCGCAGGCGCGAACGTGACCGCGGTCCCGCTGTCGTTCGGCTCCGACTTCTTCGCCGACATGGTCGAGTCGTACGAACGGTCCGAGCCCAAGCCGCGCGTGCTGCTGTGCTCGTTCCCGCACAACCCGACGACGGCCGTCGCCGATCTCGACTTCTTCGCGCAGCTCGTGGAGTTCGCGAAGGCGCGGCAGATGGCGGTGGTGCACGACCTCGCGTACGCCGACCTCGTGTTCGATGCCGAGCGCGCGCCGTCGCTGATGCAGGTGCCGGGGGCGAGGGACGTCGGCGTCGAGTTCTTCTCGATGTCGAAGTCGTACTCGATGGCGGGGTGGCGGCTGGCGTTCGCGGTCGGGAACCGCGACATGATCGCGGCGCTCACGAAGCTCAAGTCGTACCTCGACTACGGCGTCTTCCAGCCGATCCAGATCGCCGGGATCATCGCTCTCAACGAGTGCACCGAGGTCCCGAAGCAGATCCGCGAGATCTACCGGGCGCGCCGCGACGCGCTCTGCGACGGGCTCGACCGCATCGGCTGGGGGATCACGCGCCCCCCCGCGACGATGTTCGCGTGGGCGAAGATCCCCGGCGAGTTCGAGCACATGGGGTCGCTGGAGTTCTCTAAGTACCTGGTGCGGGAGGCCAAGGTCGCGGTGTCGCCCGGCATCGGGTTCGGAGCGACCGCCGACGACTACGTGCGCTTTGCGCTCGTCGAGAACGAGCAGCGGATCCGCCAGGCGGTCCGGGGCCTGCGCAGGGCGCTGGAGCAGGGCCCTCCCGCCGGGTAGCGCCTAGGCCAGCAGGCCCCTGAGGCAGAACGCCACGGCCTCGTCCGCCAGCTGCGGCCGGTCTCCGGTCGCGTGGGCCGCCGTGCCGAAGTAGACCTCGACGAAGTGGAACGTCGCGCCGAGGATCCCGTGCGCCATCAGGTCGGGGTCGCCGTGCCGGATCTCGCCGCGCGCCATCCCGTCCTTGATGTGCGTCGCGGTGTCGGCGGCGATTATCTGCTGGCCCTTCTCGACGAAGATCGAGAACTCCTCGTAGCGCGCGGCGATGCGAATCAGCTCGAGGAACCCGGGGGCCGCGCGGAAGAAGTCGATCGACGCGCGGATGCCCTGCTCGATGCGCGCCACCGGATCGTCGACCGCTTCGATCGCACGCTCCTGCGCGCGCCGGAGCTCGAGCAACGACTCCTGGAGGATCTCCGAGAACAGCGCTTCCTTCGACTCGAAATACCAGTAGAAGACGCCCTTGCCCACGCCGAGCGAGTCGCAGATGTCGCCCACCGTGGTCCCGTGGTACCCCTGGACGGCGAACAGGCGCGACGCCGCGTCCAGCAGCTGGACGCGCCGCTTCGTCCCCCGCTTCGTCAGCTTCCGCTCTTCCACCCGGCCCACCCTAGTGCCTCGGTCTGCGCCCGGCAGACGTGTAGGCTGCGCCCTCGTGGAAGGGGAGCGAGCAGCCCGGCGCCGGGTCGTCATCGTTGGGGCCGCGGGGCGCGACTTCCACAACTTCAACGTCGCGTACCGCGACGACGAGAGGTTCGAGGTCGTGGCGTTCACCGCCACGCAGATCCCGGGGATCGAGGGCCGCGTCTACCCTTCCGCGCTCGCGGGAGATCTCTACCCCGACGGCATCCCGATCTTTCCCGAAGGCCGGCTCGAGGCCCTCGTCGCCGAGCAGGACGTCGACGAGGTCGTCTTCGCCTACTCCGATGTGGCTCACGAGACCGTCATGCACATAGGGTCCCGCGCGCTCGCGGCGGGCGCGGACTACACGCTGCTCGGCCCCCGCTCGACGATGCTCGCGTCCACCAAGCCGGTGGTCGCGGTGTGCGCGGTGCGGACGGGCTCCGGGAAATCGCAGACGACCCGGGCCGTCTCTCGGATCCTCAAGGACGCGGGCAAGAAGGTCGCCGTCGTCCGGCATCCGATGCCGTACGGGCGCCTCGTCGACCAGCGCGCGCAGCGCTTCGAGACCTACGACGACCTGGTGGCCGCGGAGTGCACGATCGAGGAGCGCGAGGAGTACGAGCCGCACCTCGAGCAGGGATCGATCGTCTTCGCCGGCATCGACTACGGCGAGATCCTCGGGATGGCCGAGCACGACGCCGACGTCGTGGTGTGGGACGGCGGGAACAACGACCTCCCGTTCTACCGGCCCGACGTCCACGTGACGGTGGCCGACCCCCTGCGCGCGGGGCACGAGACCTCGTACCACCCCGGAGAGGCGAACCTCCGCATGGCCGACGTGGTCGTGGTCAACAAGGTCGACTCCGCGTCGGAGGAGGACCTCGCCGCGCTCGAGAAGACGATCGAGACCGTGAATCCCGGGGCCGCGATCGTCCTCGCCCGCTCGCCCATCACGGTCCCGAACGGGGAGCTGATGGAGGGCAAGAAGGTGCTGGTCGTCGAGGACGGGCCGACGCTCACCCACGGGGAGATGACTTTCGGCGCGGGGGTCGTGGCGGCCCGGCGCGCGGGGGCCGCCTCGCTCGTAGACCCTCGGCCCTGGGCGGCCGGAAGCATCGGGGGCGTCTACGAGGCGTACCCGCACATCGGCGAGCTGCTCCCGGCGATGGGGTACTCGGAGGGGCAGAGGCGCGACCTCGCCGAGACGATCAACGCGTCCGACGCGGACATCGTGCTCGTCGCGACGCCGATCGACCTGCGCAAGGTGTGCGACATCGACAAGCCCGCGCTGCGGGCGACGTACGAGCTGGACGACTCGCGGTCCAAGCCGACGCTGGCGGAGGAGCTGGGGGCGCGGCTGGCGCTGTAGCTAGAGCGGCAGGCGCCGCGGCCCGCCGACGACCGGCAGGACCACGCGGCTCTTGCGCAGGATCACGTCGACCTTCGCCTGCGTCTCGTCGGGGATCGTCCAGTCGCGGTCGCTTCCGGCGATCACGACCGCGAGGCGGTGGCCCTTCTTGAAGACGTAGTCCTCGCCGAAGATCTCCCAGCGGAACCAGTCGCTCTCGCCGGGCACCATCGGCTCGCCCTCCCTCAGCGAGTTCCGGTGCCGGGCGTCGAGCCATCCGCGCGACACGATCTCGTAGGCGTTCTTGCTCACGGTCTTCTCCGTCACGAAGTAGCACGCGTCGTCGGCGTCGGTGCTCTCGCCGTGGCAGGACTCCTTCGTCAACGTCCTGATGCCTTCGCCCGAGCTCTCGTGGTCGACGCGCCGTGCGGTCCCGTAGTCGACGAGCAGCGCAGTGAAGTTCGTGTCGACCTGGTCGACCGTCGCGCGGACGTCGACCCTGATCCGGCCCGAGAGCCGCACGCTCCTGCGGAGGGGCCGGGTCACGAACATCAGACGGTTCTCCTTGCTCTCGAGCGGGTCCGCGACCATCTCCCGCTCGTACTGCTCCGGATCGTCGGTATACGTGACCGTGGACCGCTTCGGCCTCCTCAGGCGAAACGTGCCGGGGAGCTTCTTGCGCGCCGGCGCGAGGTAGAGCGGGACGGGGCGGGCCCGGCGGTCGGGCCACGACCGGTACGTCTTCCACCTGTCGGGGCCGCGCTCGACGTCCGCGATCGGCTCGTCCATGATCCCGTTGTCGATGCCGTGCAGCCAGTGGTCGAACCAGCGGTGCAGCGTGTCGACCCACCGCGCGCGCCGGAAGTCGAACGGGTCGACGTGCCCGGTCGCCGACAACCAGATCTTCCGCGGGACGTCGTGCCGCTGGAGCCCGTACCACCACTGGACGTAGTTGTTCGGCTTGACGTTCCAGTCATTGAGCCCGTGGACGACGAAGACGCTCGCCTTCACCTTGTCGACGTCCTTGAGGTAGTCGCGCTCGTCCCAGAACTCGTTGTAGTCCGCCTGCGGGTCGGCGGCCTTGGCGACGATCTCGCCGCCCTTGGCGCTGCACGTCGAGTTCTCGGTGAAGGTGTTCTCGACCCAGTCCTTCCCGCGCTCCTCGTCGTCGCCCGGGGGCTGGTCGATCAGGAACGTGAAGAGCCCGGGCGTCGTGTACGCGTTGAGGTACTGGGCGCCGTTGTTCAGGTGGTAGTCGTACCACCGGTCGATCGCAGCGATGGGGACGATCGTCTCGAGGCCCTCCACACCCGTGGTGGCGGCGCCGTTCGCGACGCTCCCGTCGTACGACTTGCCGATCATGCCGACCTTGCCGGTCGACCAGTCGGCGACGACCTCCTCGCCGGTCCCCGTGAACGCCTTGCCCCGGCCGTTGAGCCAGTCGACCGTCGCCTGCGCGGCGAGCTCCTCGGCCTCGCCTCCGAGGACCATGCAGCCCTCGGAGTTGCGCGTGCCGGGCATGTCCTGGAGGACGACCGCGTAGCCGCGCGGGACGAAGTAGTTGTCGTAGAAGAGCGGGAACACCTCCGGGACGAAGTCGCCGTCCTCTTCGCCCTTTATCTCGGCCTCGTTGCCGCGCCCGTTGCTCTGGTAGTAGGGGCTCTGCTCGTAGATCACCGGGACCTTCAGGTCGTCCTCGGTGGGGGCCGGACGGATGATGTCGGTCGCGAGGAGGTCCAGCTCCTGGTCGCCGTCGTCGTCGATGCTCGACTGGACGTAGACCGTCTCACGCACCGCCCCGGAGTACGAGAACACCGGCTGGGTGACGCCGCCGCGGACGACGACGCGCGACGGGTCTCGCCGGTTCGGCACGGGGGAGGCCCCGGCCGAGGCCACCGTCGACGCGACCGCGAGGACGAGCCCGGCTGCGAGGGTGGTTCGTCCCTGCCGTCTCACGAGGAAGGAGTTCGGCGGAGCCCCGCCCGTCACCTCCTGGTGCGGGAGCCGGCGACCCTCGTGCCGGCCTCCTCGTGCGCGGGCCTGACCTCGTCCGGAGCCAGCCGCTCGGCAAGCTCCCGGATGAACAACCCGACGTCGGTGATGATGCCCATCGACTGGAACGAGCCGCGGTCCATCAGCTTCGTCACCGTCGCCTGGTTGATGTCGACGCAGACGAGGGGAACCGACGCCGGCAGGCAGTTCCCCGTGGCGATCCCGTGGAGCATCGTCCCCACGACGATGCAGAAGCCGACGAGCGTGCGCTCGCCGTCGGCCCCCCAGATGATGTCGCGCAGCCGCCTCTGCACCTCGACCATCTCCGTGACCACCTCCGGCAGCGGGCCGTCGTCGCGGACGCTCCCCCCGAAGAGGAACTCGGAGCCGCTGCGCACGAGGTTGTAGACGATCCCGTCGTCGAAGACGCCGGCGTCGATCGCGGCGCGAAACGAGCCGTGCCGGCGCAGCTCGTTTATCGCCCGGATGTGGTGCTCGTGCCCGTGGTCGGCCGGCGTCCCCTGCTCGAGGTAGACGCCCAGAGACGTCCCGAACATGTTCGACTCGATGTCGTGCGCCGCGACGCCGTTGCCGGCGAAGAACGCGTCGACGTACCCCGCGCGGATCAACGCGGCGACGTCGGGGCCCGATCCGGTGTGGACGACCGCGGGACCGGCGACCCACAGGATCCGCTTCCCGGCCTCCTTCACCGCCCGCATCTGCTCGGCGACGCGGTCGACCAGCAGCGCCTTCGGCTTCTCGCTCGACACGTCGGACGACATGAAGGCGAACTCCTGGGACGCGGAATCCGGCTTCGCCGGAGGATGCACGCGGATGCCGAACCCGCCCATCACGACCTGCATGCCGCGGCGCACGTCGCTCATCGGGAGCGTGCGCGCCGCCGTCCCCTCGACGACCACCCCGCAGTCCATCTCCGGGCGCGTCACGGAGATCCAGCGGCCGCGGACTCGGACGTCGGTGTCGAGGTTCGTGCTCGAGTAGAAGCCCGGGGGGAACGCGCCGTCGACGTCCGCCTCCGCCAGCACGGCGTCCTCGACGGTCTCCGGGTTCGCGCCGTGCCGGCGCAGCCTCTCGATGACGTTCGCGAGCTCGTGCTCGTCGACCGCGCTTATCTGGATCCGGACGAACGACTCGTCGTCCTGCTTCACCCCGAGGCGCAGCTCGACGATCTCGTACGTCGCGCCGAGCGCCAGGATCTCGTCGAGCGTCCTGGGCAGCGCGAGCGAGTCGATGATGTGCCCGGTGAGCGTCACGGTCTCAGAGGGCATGACGGGAGCGCTCCTCGATGAACTCGTAGGTCCTCCGGTAGACCTCGTCGCGGTCGCGGTCGAGCGTGATCACGTGATACGAGTTGTCGACCCACACGAGCTGCTTGTCCTCCGACGACACAGATTCGTAGACGAGCGGCGCCGTGCTCGGGTGCGCGGTGTGGTCGTGGTGCGAGTGCATCAGCAGGATCGGCGCCCGGACCGCGCCGAGGTTGCGGCGCGTCTGCTTGACCCACTGCAGCATCACGTGCGCCGCGCCGGTGGGGAGGCGGTCGTAGGCGAGCTCGCGCTGCTCGGGATCCGCGATGTCGTTCGCCGCGCCCGGGAGCGACCGGACCAGCCGCCGGACGACCGGCGTCAGGAACCGCAGCGGGTCCTTCGTCAAAAGGAAAGTCGACAGCGCCACGACGCCGTCGACGCGGTCGGGGTAGTGCGCCGCGAGGTTCAGGCACAGCGCGGCGCCGAACGAGAGCCCGACGAGATACACCTCTTCCTTCTCCGCCGCGAAGACGTTGAACGACTCCTCGACGTGCGCGACCCATTCCTCGGCGGTTCGCGTGTTGAGGTCCTCCCACGCCGTTCCGTGGCCGGGCAGACGCGGCGCCATCACGGCGATGCCGCGCGCCGCGAGGTAGTCGCCCAGAGGGCGCATGGACTGCGGGCTGCCGGTGAAACCGTGCACGAGCAGAGCACCCACGGGGCCCGCGCCGAGCTCGAACTCCTCGGCCCCCTCCAGAACCTTGAACTCCTGCACGCTGCGGATCCTTCCGTAACCCCCCTGCGATCGACGCCGTCAAACGTATATCCGGCGGCATTACTTGACCGACAGGTCAATACCGCCGTCTTGACCGGCTCGATAGAGTCGAGCGAGGGGACGTCGAGAAGAGGGGTTTTCCGAAGCCGCGTGTACTGGGTGTTCAAGGCCGTTCTCAAGCCGCTGCTGAAGGCGCTCTACCGGATACGCGTGGAGGGCCTGGAGAACGTGCCCGAGGAGGGGCCGGCGATCCTCGCCGCCAACCACCTCTCTTTCCTCGACTCGTTCTTCATCCCGCTGGTCGTCAGGCGGCGCAAGGTGACGTACCTGGCGAAGGCCGACTACTTCAAGTCGTGGAAGACCGCGTGGTTCTTCAAGAGCTGCGGGCAGATCTCCTGCGAGCGCGGCGGCGGCGACAAGTCCCAGCAGTCGCTGGAGATCGCGCTCGACGTGCTGAAGGAAGGCAACCTCCTCGGCATATATCCCGAGGGGACGAGGTCGCCCGACGGGTACCTCTACCGGGGCCGGACCGGTGTGGCCAGGCTCGCGCTGGCGGCGGGCGTGCCGGTGATCCCGGTCGGGCTCGTGGGAACCGAGAAGGTCATGCCGAAGTCGGCGAAGATGCCGCGGCTCTGGGGCCGCGTCAAGGTGAAGGTTCGGTTCGGCAAGCCCCTCGACTTCTCGCGCTACGCGGGGAAGGAGAAGGACCGCTTCGTCCTGCGCTCGGTCACCGACGAGATCGCGTTCGAGATCATGCAGCTGTCGGGACAGAGGTACAGGGACGAGTACGCGTCGCGGCGGGCGACCGAGCCGCTGCCGGAGGCCACGCGCTCGATCTACGTCGACGAGATCGACCTGTCCGAGGAGACCTTAGCGGGCTAGCGCGAGCGCCGGAGCGGGCTAGCGCGATCGCCGAGGCGATCGCCGGGCGGGCCAGCGCGAGCGCCGAGGCGATCGCCGGAGCGGGCCAGCGCGAGCGCCGGGGTCGCCGGGAGGGCTACGGCTCGGACCAGCCCCTCGCCCTCTCCACCGCCTTCTTCCATCCTTCGTAAGCCGCGTCGGCCTCGTCGCGCGACGCCCTCGGCTCGAACTCCGCGTCGACCGACCATCGCTCCGAGATGTCCGCCGGCGACTCCCACACCCCCGCGTGCAGACCCGCGAGGTACGCGGCCCCCAGCGCGGTCGTCTCGGTCATCGCGGCGCGGCGCACGACGACCCCGAGCTGGTCGGCCTGGAACCGGCAGAGGAAGTCCATGACGCTCGCGCCCCCGTCCACCCGCAGCTCGTCGAGCGGCTTCCCGGCATCCGCCGCCATCGCCTCGACGACGTCCCTCGTCTGGAAAGCCATGGCCTCGACCGCGGCGCGGGCCAGGTGCGCCCCCGTCGTCCCGCGGGTGATCCCGAGATACGCGCCGCGGGCGTACGGATCCCAGTGCGGGGCCCCGAGGCCGGTGAACGCCGGGACGAGATAGGTCCCCCCGGTGTCGCCGGCGGATTCCGCGAGCGGCCCCGCCTCCGACGCCTTCGAGATGATGCCGAGGCCGTCCCTCAGCCACTGGATCGCGGCCCCGGTCGCGAAGATGCTCCCTTCCAGCACGAACTGCGTCGCGTCCCACCCGTCGCCGAGGTCCCACGCCGCGCTCGACAGCAGCCCGTTCGTCGACGAGACGCGGTCGCCGGTGTTCATCAGGACGAACGACCCCGTGCCGTAGGTGTTCTTCGCCATCCCCGGCTGGAAGCACGCCTGGCCGAAGAGCGCGGCCTGCTGGTCGCCAGCTACGCCGCAGACGGGAATCGACGCGCCGCCGAGGAAGTCGCCGGTCGTGATCCCGAAGGTCCCGCTCGACGGCCGGACCTCCGGCAGGAGCGAGGACGGGATCCCGAGCTGCTCGAGGATCCACGGGTCCCATCGCCGGTCGTCCAGTGAGTACAGCATCGTCCGGCTGGCGTTGCCCGGCTCGGTCACGTGGGAGGCGCCGCCGGTCAGCTTCCAGATCAGCCACGAGTCGACCGTGCCGAACGCGAGCTCGCCGGCCTCGGCCCTCTTCCGGACCCCCGCCAGGTTCTCGAGGTACCAGACGATCTTCGAGGCGGAGAAGTACGGGTCGAGGACGAGCCCGGTCCGCCGGTTGAGCTCCTCCTCGAGCCCCTCCGACCGGAGGCGCTCGCAGATCGATGCCGAGCGCCGGCACTGCCACACGATGGCCGGCGCGACGGGGCGCCCCGTCGCGCGCTCCCACAGCACCGCGGTCTCGCGCTGGTTCGTGATGCCGATCGCGGCGAGGTCCGAGGGCGCCGCGCCGGCGTCGTCCAGGGCGGCGGCGGCGAGCGTCGCCGTCAGCTCCCAGATTTCACCTGGATCATGTTCAACCCAACCCGGGTGAGGGTAGTACTGCGACAACTCTGCGTAGGCGCGCCCTTGAACCGATGCGTCCTCGTCGAAGACGAGGACGCTGATCCCCGTCGTGCCTTCGTCTACGGAGAGGACCAGGCCGGGCATGTAGTCAGCCTCCATTTTCGCCGGGGGGCGGGGCGCCAGCAGGGTGTCGGGGGTGGGCCGCGTGCCCACTTTACGGATAGCGGGGGAACGTGGCGAAGGCAAAAGATCGGGGGATGCAGTGCCAGGCCCTCTCGGGCAAGGCCAGCCTGTCCGGGATCAGACGGCTCATCCGCGCGGATCTCAACGCCGTAGGCGCCGACGAGTCCCTCGCGTTCGACTGCCTCGTGGCGGTGACCGAGGCGTGCTCCAACGCCCTGCTGCACGGCCAGGCCCGCAGCCCCGGCTCGGCTCCGCCGGAGATCAGCTGGGAGATCGGCAAGACGGAGGCCCGGTTCGTGGTCGTGGACTTCTCCACGGAGGAGTGGAGCCGGACGATCCACCCGTCGTGGGACTCGGACGACATCCCCAACGACATGTCGCGGAGGATCGGGGGCTTCGGCCTCGAGATCATGAAGGGCCTGATGGACGACGTGGACATCGACGTCGCGGCCGGCGGGACCCGCGTGACGATGGTCAAGCTGTTGACGGGGCCGCCGCAGACCTCGCGCAGCGAGAGCGCCGCCCGCCGGGGCGCCTGAGCGGGGCCGTCACTTCTTCAGCAGGATCTCCGCCGTCACCCAGCCCACGCCGGCGTGCTCCATGTCGATCGCCTGCGCGGCCCCCCTGCTCAGGTCGAGGATCCGCGGCTCGACGTACGGGCCGCGGTCGTTGATCAGGACGACGACCCCGCGGCCGTTGTACTCGACGTAGAGCCACGTCCCGAGCGGGAGGGTCTTGCTCGCGGCGGTGTACAGGCTCGAGTCGAAGACGTCGCCGCTCGCCGTCAGGTTGCCCTCGAAGCCCGGGCCGTACCAGGAGGCCAGGCCCTCGAACGTGATCCCGGTGCCGACGAAGCCGTCGGGGATCGCGGCGGAGGGGCCGGCGGGGGACAGGAGGTCGAGCAGCGCGACCGACGGACGGGCTGCCGCCGCGGCGGCCTCGCGTGCTTGCCGCTCGAGCTCCTCGACCTCTGCGCTCAAGTCCGCCAGCAGCGCGTTGCGCTCGGCCAGGGCGAGCTCGGCGCCCTCGGCGAGCGCCGCGGCCTCCGCCTCGGCCGCGAGCAGCTCCTGCTTGCGGCCGTCGAGGTCGGCCTGCGCCGCCTCGGTCGCGTGCTCGGCGGCGAGCAGCTCCTCGATCGCCGCGGCGTCCGCCTCCGCTATCTCGCTCGTGACCTCCGCGAACGTGATGAGGTCGGTGACGTCCTGGGCCGACAGAAGCAGCGCGAGGCGGCCGGTGGTCCCGTTCTTGTACGCCTCCACGGCTCGCGTGATAAACGCCTCCTGCGCCCGCCGGGTCGCGTCCTCACGCTCGTCCAGCTCGAGCTCCAGCGCCCCTATGTCCGCGCTCACCTGCTCGATGCGTTCGTCCAGCGCGGCCTCCCGCGCCGACAATCCCCGGAGCCGCCCCTCGAGCGCGCTCACCTGGTCGGCGAGCGCCTGCGCTCGCGCCTTCAGCGCCGCCAGATCGGCCGCGGACGCAGGCGCGCCGAGGGCGAGAGCCACGAGGGCTGCGATGCCTGCAAGCGCGACTTTCCGGGGATAGAACCTCACCTATTGTGTTTCGGACGGCCCCGTGGCCGGATTGAGGCGTTCGAGCGGATCGCAGCAGGAGGACCAGGTGGCTCGCATCGGCATCCTTACGGGCGGCGGCGACTGCCCCGGCCTGAACGCGGTGATCCGCGCGGTGGTGCGCAAGGGCGTGAACCAGTACGGCCACGCGATCGTGGGATACCGCGACGGGTGGCGCGGCGTCCTCGAGGGGACGACGATGGACCTCACGCTGGAGAGCACCTCGGGGATCCTCCCCAGGGGCGGCACGATCCTCAGGTCGTCGCGGACGAACCCCTTCAGGGAGGAGCGCGGGGTCGAGCGGGTCAAGGAGAGCCTCGCGTCCGAGAAGATCAGCGCGCTGATAGCCGTCGGCGGCGAGGACACGCTCGGGGTTGCGGCGAAGCTCTCGTCGGAGGACGTGAACGTCGTCGGGGTTCCGAAGACGATCGACAACGACCTCAACGCGACCGACTTCACGTTCGGCTTCAACACCGCCGTACAGATCTGCACCGACGCGATCGACCGCCTGCACACGACGGCCGAGTCGCACAACCGCGTGATCGTCCTGGAGGTGATGGGCCGCCATGCCGGGTGGATCGCGACGTACGCGGGGATGGCCGGCGGAGCCACGACGATCCTCGTCCCCGAGCGCCCCTTCGACATCGAGGTCGTGTGCGAGCACATCCGCCACCGCCACAAGAAGGGCCACAAGTCGACGATCGTCGTCGTCGCCGAGGGAGCGAAGCCGATCGAGGAAGAAGAGGTGACGCAAGAGGCGCAGACGGACGCGTTCGGTCACGTCCGGCTCGGGGGCATCGGCGTCGCGCTGGAGAAGCAGATCGAGGAGCGCACCGGGTTCGAGACGCGGGTGACGATCCTGGGGCACATCCAGCGCGGCGGAACGCCGACCGCGTTCGACCGCGTCCTCGCCACGCGGTTCGGCATCGCCGCGATCGACGCGGTCGAAGAACGCGACTACGGCAAGATGGTGGCGCTGCAGGGCACGCAGATCGTCCGCGTCCCGATCGGCGACGCGGTCGGGACCCTGAAGACGCTGGATCCGACCCTCTACGAGACCGCGGAGGTGTTCTTCGGATGATCGACCTGCGTTCCGACACGGTCACGCGCCCCACGCCCGAGATGCGGAGGGCGATGGCGGAGGCCGAGGTCGGCGACGACGTCTTCGGCGACGACCCGACCGTCAACGAGCTCCAGGAGCTCGCCGCGGGGATGCTCGGCAAAGGGGCGGGGCTCTTCGTCCCCACGGGGTCGATGGGGAACCAGGTGGCGCTCGGGTCCCTGACGCGTCCCGGCGACGAGGTCGTCTGCGAGTCCGGCGCTCATTTCCTCCATTACGAGGGCGGATCGGTTGGTGCCCACCTCGGGCTGGTGGCGCGGCCGCTGCCCGGCACGAACGGCGCGATCACCCAGGCGCAGGTCTCCGCCGCGATCCGCCCGGGTAGCGAGCACAACCCGCGCACGGCAGTCGTCGCGATCGAGAACACCCACAACTCGTCCGGGGGCCGCGTCTTCCCGCTCGAGACCGCGCGCGCTATCTCCGGCGTATGCAGGGAGCGCGGCGTCGCGCTTCATCTCGACGGCGCGCGCCTCTTCAACGCTCAGGCCGCTACCGGGACGCCGGCATCGGAGTGGGCGGCGTGCGCCGACACGGTCAGCTTCTGCTTCTCGAAAGGCCTGGGCGCGCCGATCGGCTCGATGGTCGTGGGAGCGCACGACGTCATCGCAGAGGGGCGCAGGCTCCGCAAGAGGCTCGGGGGAGGCATGCGGCAGGTGGGCGTGATCGCCGCCGCGGCGCGCGTCGCTTTGACGAGCGCCGTCGATCGTCTTGCGGAGGACCACGCGAACGCGCGCCGCCTGGCCGAGGGTTTCGCGGAGATCCACCCCGAGACGGTCGACCTCGGCGCGGTCGAGACGAACATGGTCTACGTGAACCTCCGCCCGCTCGGGATCACCTCGCAGCAGGTCAGCGCGGCGCTGCGGAACGAGGGCGTGATCACGATCGCCCTGGCGCCGGACTCGATGCGGCTCGTGACCCACCGCGACGTGTCGGCGGAGGACGTGGAGACCGCGCTCAAGGCGTTCCGGAAGGTCCTGGCCGGCTGACGAGCGGCCCGACGCTGCTTGCTCGCGTTTGCGAGCGCGCGCCGGGGGAAATGACCCGGACATGGAGATCCATTTCTCCCTCTGCCTCCCCTGGGATGAAGAAAGCGTCCCGGTGGTCCGGCACATATGCCGGGACGCTCTGCTCGAGCTGGGCGTGGAGACCGAGTGCGTGGGAGACGTGGAGCTCGCCGTCACCGAGGCCTGCACGAACGTCCTGAAGCACGCGGCCGGGACCGGTGACGAGTACGAGGTGACGGTCTCGGTCGACGAGGACGACTGCGCGATCCGCGTAGTCGACTCCGGGATCGGTTTCGACCCCGAGGCCGTCGACCGCCGGGCGGGCCCGTCGTCGGGGGCCGAGGGTGGCCGCGGCGTCTTCTTGATGGCCGCGCTCGTCGACGACCTCCGGTTCACCTCGAAGCCCGAGGTCGGGACGATCGTGCACCTCGAGAAGAAGCTCGAGCTCAGGGGCGACTCCGTGCTCCGGCGTCTGCGCAAGCCGTCAGGAGCGGGCGCGCCGCCGCGCTGACGCACCGCCCGAGCAGCGGCGTCTACCTATACTCGTTGCATATGGCAGCCGCTCCTGACGTCGTCGTCGTCGGAGGAGGCGCCGTCGGGCTCGGCGTCGCATGGCGGTGTGCCTCAGCCGGAGCCTCCGTACAGCTCTTCGACTCCTCGGGTGGTCGCGGCGCGAGCTGGGCCGCCGCCGGGATGCTCGCGCCGGTCACGGAGGTCCACTACGGCGAGGAGCCCCTTCTGAGGTTGAACCTCGACTCCGCGGCGCGGTACCCCGCGTTCGTCGAAGAGCTTGAGGATGCATCGGGCCGGAGCACCGGGTACCGGCGCTGCGGGACGCTGACGGTCGCGCTCGACGCGGACGAGAACCGGGCGTTCGACGAGCTCTTCCGGTTCCAGTCCGGGCTGGGGCTCGAGGTCCACCGGCTGACGGGGCGCGAGACGCGCGCGGAGGAGCCGGGCCTCGCCCCCTCGGTCCGCGGCGGGATCCTGGTGCCCGGCGACCACCAGGTAGACAACCGGGCCCTGCTGGAGGCGCTGGTCTCGGCCTGCCGGGGCGCGGGCGTCTCGCTGGTCGCGGACACCGTCGAGAGCATCGTCGTCGAGCACGACCGCGTCGCGTCGGTCACGGCGCGAAGCGCCGGCGCCGTCGCGTGCGCGAACGCGGTCGTAGCGGCGGGAAGCTGGTCCGGGGGCATCGCCGGCATTCCCGCGCACTCGGTCCCGCGCGTTCGGCCGGTGAAGGGTCAGCTCGTGCACCTGCGCGGTGACGCGGCGGCGCCTCCGGCGCGGCGCAACGTCCGCGGGGTCGACGCGTACCTCGTCCCGCGCTCGGACGGACGGCTCGTCGTCGGCGCGACGGTCGAGGAGCGGGGGTGGGATACGACCGTGACCGCCGGGGGCGTCCACGAGCTGTTGCGTGCGGCGTACGAGCTGCTGCCCGGCACGGCCGAGCTCGAGCTCACCGAGACCGTCGCCGGCCTTCGTCCCGGCTCCCCGGACAATGCGCCCCTCATCGGCCCCACGCGCGTGGACGGCCTGCTCCTCGCGACCGGTCACCATCGCAACGGGATCCTGCTCGTGCCCGTGACCGCGGACGCGGTCGCAGCCGCCGTGACGGGGGCCGGAGTCCCCGAATGGGCCGAGCCGTTCCGCCCCACCCGCTTCGCGGAAGCCGCATGACGACCGCGACCGTCAACGGCGAGGCGCGCTCGGTCGCGGAGGGGACGACCGTGGCCGACCTCGTCGCGGCGCTCGGCCACGACCCCGCCGGCCGCGGCGTCGCGGCCGCGGTCAACGGAGAGGTGAAGCCACGCAACGTGTGGCGGTCCACCGTCGTCGGCGACGGCGACCGCGTCGAGATCCTCAGCGCGATCGGAGGCGGCTGATGGACGACCCGCTCGTCATCGCCGGCGAGAGCTTCTCGTCGCGCCTCATCATGGGCACCGGTGGAGCGTCGAGCCTCGACGCGCTCGAGCGCGCTCTCGTCGCCTCGGGGGCCGAGATCGCCACGGTCGCGCTCCGCCGCGTCGATCCCTCGGCGCGCGGGTCGGTCCTCGACGTCCTCGGCCGCGCCGGGTGCAAGGTCCTCCCGAACACCGCGGGCTGCTTCACCGCGCACGACGCGGTCGCGACCGCGCACCTCGCGCGCGACGCGTTCGAGACCGACTGGATCAAGCTCGAGGTCATCGGGGACGAGAAGACGCTCCTGCCGGACCCGGCCGAGCTGCTGACGGCGGCGGAGCGGCTGGTCGACGACGGCTTCGTCGTCCTGCCGTACTCGAACGACGATCCCATCGTCGCGCGGCGGCTCGAGCAGATCGGATGTGCGGCCGTCATGCCGCTCGGATCCCCGATCGGTAGCGGCATGGGCATCCGCAACACGTACAACCTCGCGATCCTCGTCGAGTCCGCGGCCGTGCCCGTCGTCCTCGACGCGGGGGTCGGAACGGCTTCCGACGCGGCCCTCGCGATGGAGCTGGGGTGCGACGCCGTGCTGGTCGCGAGCGCGATCACGCGGGCGCAGAGACCGGTCGCCATGGCAGAGGCGATCCGCAAGGCGGTCGAGGCCGGACGGCTGGCGCGGCTCGCCGGCCGCATCCCACGGCGCCTCTACGCCGATCCCTCGACGACGTTCGAGGGTCTGCCGGACCTGTCGCCGGGTGACTGAATGCCGATCCTGGTCGGGACGTCCGGCTGGCAGTACAAACACTGGAAGGAGCGCTTCTACGCCGGCGTCCCGCAGCGGGCATGGCTCGAGTTCTACGCGGAGCGGTTCCAGACCGTCGAGCTGAACAACTCCTTCTACATGCTCCCGAAGGAGCAATCGTTCGACTCCTGGCGGAAGCGCACTCCCGGCGACTTCGTCGTCGGCGTCAAGGTCAGCCGGTACCTCTCGCACATCAAGCGGTTGAAGGATCCACAGGAGCCCGTCGAGCGGTTCATGAGGCACGCGCGCCGGCTCGGGCCGAAGCTCGGCCCCCTGCTGCTGCAGCTCCCGCCGAACCTGAAGATCGACCTTACGGGGCTGGACGAGACGCTGCGCCTGTTCGGGCGGGACGTGCGCGTCGCGGTGGAGTTCCGTCACGACACCTGGTTCGTCGACGAGGTGAAGGACCTGCTGGTCGAGCGCGGTGCCGCGTTCGTCCTCGCCGACCGCGGCTCACAGCCGATCACGCCGCTGTGGCGTACGGCCGATTGGGGATACGTGAGGTGGCATGCCGGCTCCGCGGATCCGTCGCCGTGCTACACGACCGGGGACATGCGTGAGTGGGCCGCCAGGATCGCGGGGTTGTGGGGGCCGGACGAGGACGTCTACGCGTACTTCAACAACGACCCGGGGGGATGCGCGCTGCGCGACGCGATCGTCTTCGCGAAGGAGACGGAACGGCTCGGGTACGCGGCGACCCGGGTCCCGCCCCGTTCCGACGTGAGGATCGGCGAGCTACCGGAGGGATAGCGCCGCGCTCGAGTACTCGACGCGACGGGGTTCGACGACGACGCGGCGGTCGCCCTCCTCGACGGTGCCGGCGACGACCGCGGCGTGGCCGCGCTCACCTGCGATCGCCACGACGTCGTGCGCCGACCCGCGCCGGCAGTACACGGCGAACCCCGCGCCCATGTTGAAGGTCCCGTAGGAGTCGGCGTCGCTCATGCCGAGGTGCTCCGTCATGAACGTGAACAGCTCGGGCACGTCCGGCAGGGACGTGATCCGGTAGGTGAGGTCGCGGTCCGCTCTCATCACCTTGCGGAGCCCGTGACCGGTGATGTGGCTCAGGTAGGTGACGGGCACCCTCTGTTCGAGCAGGGTCCTCACGACGGAGACGTAGATCGCGGAGGCGGCGAGGGCCGCCCGGCCCAGGTCCTCGCCGCCCGGCAGCTTCGACCGCAGCCCGTCCGGCAGCTCCGCGGCGAGCTTCCTCACCAGCGACGCGCCGTTCGCGTGCAGGCCGGTGCTCGCGAGCAGGACGATCTCGTCGCCCGGCGCCAGGTCCTTGCCGAGGATCGGCTCGCCACCGGGGGGGACGTGACCGACGGCGCTCCCGGCGATCTCGACGTCGTGCTCGGAAACGAGCCCCGCGAGCGACGGCGACTCGCCGCCGCCCCACGCCGCGCCGGCCGCCTCGCACGCGTGGGCCCAGCCTGCGGTCAGGCTCCCGAACCGCTCCCGGTCGGCGTACCACTCCGGGCCGCCGGTCGCGAAGTACGCGTTGACGACGAGCGGGAGCGCGCCGACGCAGCACAGGTCGTTGACGATCGCGGCCACCGCGTCGACGCCGATCGCGTGGAAGAGGTCGGCTCCGGTCTCGTCCTGGTACTGGCGCGCGAGCAGGCTCTTCGTCCCGAGGCACTCGAGCACGAACGCGAGCCGCCGGTCGCCGAGCGAGAACAGGAACGCCGGCTCGCCGCGCGACTCGTCGGCCGCCGCGCCGCCGTGCTTGCGGAGCTGCCCGCTCGTCGCCCGGGCCGCGCTCATCGCGACGCGTTTGGCCGCGTCTAGGACTTCGTAGTCCACACCGGCCTCGGCGTAGGGGTCGGTCATCGCCGCTAGGGTAGTCCTCGATGGGCGAGGTGCTGGTCGGGACTGCTTCGTGGACGGACAAGTCCCTGCTCGCGTCCGGGTGGTATCCGAGCGGCGTCGCCAGCGCGGCCGACCGGCTGCGCTACTACGCCGAGCACTTCCCCCTGGTGGAGGTGGATTCGACCTATTACTTCCCGCCGTCGGAGAAGAACTCGCAGCTGTGGGCCGAGCGGACGCCGGCCGGCTTCACCTTCAACGTCAAGGCGTTCTCGCTGCTCACGCAACACCCGACGAAGGCGGACGCCCTCTACAAGGACCTGCCGAAGCCCGAGGGCAAGAAGAACGTCTACCCCGACGACCTCGACCCGAAGACGATCGACGAGGTGTGGGACCGGTTCCTCTCGGCTCTCGAGCCGCTGCGGGCGGCAGGGAAGCTCGGCGCCCTCCTGTTCCAGTTCCCGCCCTGGTTCGTGATCGCCCGGAAGAACAAGGACTACATCATCGAGTGCGCCAAGCGGGCGGCGCCGCTCCAGATCGCGGTCGAGCTGCGGCACAAGTCGTGGATGACCGACGAGAACCAGCAGGAGACGCTGGACTTCCTCGAGGGCCATGCGCTCCCGTACGTGTGCGTCGACATGCCGCAGGGCTTCAGGAGCTCGCTCCCCCCGGTGGTCGCGGCGACGGCCGACCTGGCGATGGTGCGCTTCCACGGCCACAACGCGAAGGACTGGGAGAGCGGCTCGGTGCAGAAGCGCTTCAAGTACCTGTACTCGGAAGGGGAGCTGAAGGAATGGGCGCCGAAGATCGAGGGCCTGGCGGCCGAATCGAAGCAGACACACGTGCTGATGAACAACTGCTACAGGGACTACGCGCAGCAGAACGCGCGGGGGTTGGCAGAATTGCTTGACGTGTAGCCGGTGTCGACGCCGGCCTCTTGTGCACGATCTAGCGCGGAACAGCTCGAGAAGACGTTCTTCGGCTGGCGACGGCGGGACAGCCACGACGAACCTGCTGAAGGTCACCTTCACCAACCGTGAGGGGCTTGGACTCGCTCTCGGTTCGTGCGCGACTACAAGGCTCGGAAGCGGCCGTGCGATCCTGAAGCTCTACTCGATCGTCGATCCCAAACGTTGGGCGACGGCCTCGCCATCCTTGCGATTGTTCCGAGCCACGTCGAATTGCCAGTTAGAGCCATCCGCGAACTCGATCTCGAAAACGCTGACCAGCTTTCCCTTCGTGAACGCCGATTGCGTCACGTCGGAGAGCGGCACTTCGGCCCACGTCTCGTCAAGGAGCTTCGGTTTCATGGCGATGAGGCTGCGCTTGGTCTTGAAGAGAACGATCTTGTCGTCGGGCATGACCGCCAGGTAACCGAACCCGTCTCCGAGATTGATCGCCGAGTCCTGTCCCTTCTTGTCCATCTTCGTCGCGATCGCGGCCCCCAGGAGCCCTCCGGCCCCCGAGGCCGCACCTGCTCCGATCGCTCCGCGGCGTGAAACAAAGACGCCTGCCTGCGCGTCGTTGGCGCCCATCCCGGCTCCTTTCATGGGACGACGGTTCCAAGGTTCACCTTCACCCATTCTGTTCTTGAAATCCAGGGGCTATTTTCCCAACTAGCCCGACCGGCTAGTACTGATAGATCTCGTCGGACGCTCAGACCACCGGGACCTGCTTCGTCGGCTATCGATCACGCGTCTGCTCGATCGGGTGAGGGAACAAGGCCGAGCTGTTGCAACATCGCAAGCTGATCGATGACGTGCCAGTGCTCGGCAAGCAGCCTGCTCATCGAGCCGCACATCAGGTGACCGTCCGCGTACGTGACTAGAGCGTCGATGCGGCTCGCCAGGGAAGATGAAGTCGACCTACCAGGGCACGTGGCGGCACCGGACGGAGGTTATCGCTCGGCATCGATGCGTCGAAGGAGACACTGTGAACGAAGTCGAGTGGCCGGCGGCCGGCCCCGATGTCCAGGCGCGCGTTCGCTCGAGTTTCGGTCGCCAGGGACTGATGCGACATCTAGGCGCCGAGCTGGTGGAGGTGGCAGCAGGTCGCGTTCGCATCACGCTCCCGAGTCGGCCCGAGCTCAGTCAGCAGGACGGTTATATCCACGCGGGCGCCACCGCCGCGATCGCAGACAGTGCCGGTGGGTATGCGGCATTGACGTTGTTTCCGGACAAGACGCGGGTCCTCACCGTCGAATACAAGCTGAACCTTCTAGCGCCTGCCCAGGGTGATTACATCGAGGCGGTCGGGACGGTGTTGAAGTCGGGCCGGACGCTCACGGTCTGTCGGCTGGAGGTGAACGGTGTCCGAGACGAAGAGCGGTCGCTGGTGGCGGTCGGCCAGCAGACCCTGATCCGAGTGGATGTCGGCTCCCAGGACGGCTAACCCACTCCTGGTCCAGAGACGCCAGTAGCGATAGACATTCATGGTCCGCTCGGGACGGACCTGCGGAAAGGCGATCTAGCGACAGCGCTCGTCGGAATCCAGACATGCGATGAGAGTGAGGCCGAAGCCGCCGCCTGCTGCCGGGGAGCGAATGAGATGCCGAAGGACCACGGGAAGTCGAAAGACGGGACGCCTGTCACCGGCGAGATGGTCGAGAAATTGGCCGAGGAGGCTGAGGCCGGCTACGACGCGGAGCTACGTTCGGGCTGGCTGACAGATCTTCCGCCGGTCACCACAAACATCCCTGTTTCGCTCGGCGACGACCCGCGCAAACGGTTTCCAGGCACAGCGCTAATCGGAATCTGGACAACCGCTACAGAAATTGCGCACAACGAAATGCCAACGAACTGCCACCGAGGGTTCCACGGAGCTCGCGACATCCTCGCCGAATCCGGGCTCGCGCCGACCATAGTGACGATCGTGGCGGCGCCACGACCATTGCGCCGGTGCCGTCGACCACGCAAGATATGGCGCATGACAGAGAACGCAACGAGCAACCGTCCCGTGCCGCAGGTGACCGACCGGACGACGTGGCAGGCGAGGATCGATGAACTCCGCGTCAAAGAAAAGGCCCATACCCGCGCCGGTGATGCGCTGGCCGCGGAGCGACGCCGCTTGCCCATGGTCGAGGTCGATCCGATCACGAAGCTGATCGGTGCCGACGGACCGGTGCCGTTGATCGACGTCTTCGAGGGTCGGTCCCAGTTGATCGCCTACTTCCAGATGTGGCACACCGGGATGCCCGCCGCGGAGCAGTGCGAGGGCTGCACCTTCTCCACGACCCACATCAACGAGCTGTCCTATCTGAACTCGCGGGACGTGAGCTACGCGACCTTCTGTCAGGGGCCGTACGAGGAGAGCTCGCGGTATCGCGACTTCATGGGCTGGACGGTTCCCTGGTACTCGGTGCCGCAGGACGCCGTGGACCCGTTGATCGCAGACCGTCACTTCGGCATCCTGGTCAGCTATCTCCGGGACGGTGACAAGGTCTACGAGACCTACTGGACCACCGGCCGGGGCAACGAGCTCATGGCACCGTCGTACGGACTGCTGGATCTGACTGTCTACGGCCGGCAGGAGTTCTGGGAGGACTCGCCCGAGGGCTGGCCGCAACATTGGGATTCCAAAGGTGGCCAGTTCCGGCTGGACGGCCGCCCGACCGCCCAGTGGTCGCGGATCCGGGCCGGGCGCAACGACGACCTCGGCACAACGCCCTATGGTGGCCATTCCGAGCAGCACCGCCATCGACACGGGTGAGCCCGCGTCCAGGAGCCCCGCAACGGCGCTCGATCCGAGGGTGGGAATCGACCGGCACTAGCGCGGGTCGATCAGAACCTTGATCGACTTCCGTTCGGCCATGGCGCGGTAGCCGTCGGGCACACCCTCGAGGTCGACGGTCTGGTCGAAGACCTTTCCCGGCTCGATGCGGCCCTCCAGGATGTCGGGCAGCAGCTCCCCGATGTAGGCGCGCACCGGCGCGGGTCCGCCGCCGACGGTCACGTTCTTGAAGAACATGGGGTCGGAGCCGGGGATCGCGTCGTAGTGGGGCACCCCGACACGCCCGACGGCACCGCCGGGACGGGCGATCTCAACCGAAGTGAAGGTCGCGTCCCGTGTGCCCACGCACTCGAGCACGGAGTGGGCGCCGTGGCCGCCGGTCAGCTCTTTCACGTGCTCGACGGCCTCGTCGCCGCGTTCGCCTACGACGTCGGTGGCGCCGAACTCGCGAGCTAGCGCAATCCGGTCGGCATGGCGGCCCATGATGACGATCTGCTCGGCGCCGAGCCGCTTCGCCGCGATCACGCCGCACAGGCCGACGGCGCCGTCGCCGACGACGGCAACACGCTTGCCCGCCCCGACCTTGGCAACCATCGCCGCGTGATGGCCGGTGCCCATGACGTCGGCGAGCGTCAGCAGCGACGGCATCAGGGCGTCGTCCTCGCTCACGTCGATGGGGTAGAGCGTCCCGTCGGCGTACGGGATGCGCACCGCTTCGGCCTGGGCACCGTTGATGTCGCCATTGCCGATGAACCCGACGTGAACGCACGCGGTCGGGAGTCCCTCCCTGCAGAACTCGCACGTGCCGTCTGAGATCGCGAACGGCATCACGACGACCTGTCCGGGCTTGACGGTGCGGACGTCCGTACCGACATCGGTCACCAGCCCGATCGCCTCGTGCCCCATGCTCTGCCCGGTCTCGCTCGCGGGCATGTCGCTGTATGGCCAGAGGTCGCTCCCGCAGATGCAGGCGCGGACGACGCGGATGATCGCGTCGGTAGGCTCGACGACCGAAGGGTCCGGGACGTTCTCGACCCGTACGTCGCCGGCCTCGTACATGATGACTGCGCGCATTAGCTTCCTCTTTCCTTCCAGTGTCTATTGGGTGTGTAGTCACCATGCCCCGGGAAGCGCGTTCTAACGAGACCGCGTCGTTAGGGGTACTGGCAGTGCCTCCCTCTTCCGGCCGCAGAGGGATACCGTCGTTACGTGAGCAACGGCGAGGAGATACGGGATTTCCTGGTGACGAGGCGCGCCAGGATCACCCCGGAGCAAGCGCGCCTGCCTGCCTACGGAGGCAGGCGGCGTGTCCCGGGGCTGCGGCGCGAGGAGGTCGCTCTGCTCGCGGGGATCAGCGTCGAGTACTACACGCGACTGGAACGCGGGAATGCCCGAGGAGTGTCGGAGAGCGTGCTCGAAGGTCTCACCCGCGCGCTTCAGCTCGACGAAGCAGAGCGCGCTCACCTGTTCGACCTCTTCCATGCGGCGAACGCGAGTCGCCCCGCGAGCCGCCGGCCGGCGCAGCAGCGCGTCCGACCGAGCATCCAGCGCCTCCTCGATTCGATGACGGTCCCGGCCTTCGTCCAGAACGGACGTCTGGACGTCCTCTATGGGAATCGTCTCGGCCGCGCGCTCTTTCCCGACCTCTTCGCCGATGCCGGGCGTCCATCGAACGGCGCTAGAAATGTCTTCCTGAACCCCCGCGCAGTCGACTTTTACAAGGACTGGGAGACGATCGCGAACGACGTCGTGGCGCTCTTGCGCGCCCAGGCGGGCAGAGATCCCTACGACCGCGGTCTTTCGGACCTGATCGGCGAGCTCTCTACCCGTAGCGAGGATTTCCGAGTGCGGTGGGCACGCCACGACGTCCGCTTCCATCGCAGCGGGACGAAGCATTTCCATCACCCGGTCGTCGGTGACCTGACTCTGACCTACGAAGCACTTGAACCCCCGGGTGATCCGGGTCAGAGCATCTTCGTCTATGTGGCCGAGCCGAACTCGGCGTCACAAGAGGCTTTGGACCTCCTGGCGAGCTGGAGCTCGATACCGAGTGACGTACGTGGGTCTCCGGTAGGGGAAGGGGACTAGGGCCGCAGCAAGATGTCGAAGAACCAGCAGAACCTCCCGACCACAGCAGACGCGAACGTAGTCCTCCGGTCGCGAGGGCGCTTTAGTTCGACCGGCCACCTGAAGGAGTACGGGAGCAGATCAAGGCTGCGGCCGCGTCGCCGCGTAGACTCCGGCGATGCTCCTTCTTCGCAAGCGTCGGCGAGCGATCGCTGCCGAGATCCACGCCCGACTGGGAGAAGAAAGCATAGTTGCGGCGGATGAATCCGCGAACTTCTTTGGGGTCGAATCCCGCGGCAGGGCGCAGTTGCGCGGCAACGGCTATCTTGCCGCGTCGCCACACCAGATCCTTTTCATCATGTGGCTGCCCCGTCGCGAGCTGGCCATCCCCCGCGACCGCGTAAGTGCCGTGGAGCGAACGAGGTCCCATCTCGGAAAGACGATCGGTCGACAGCTCCTGCGCGTGAGGTTCACGAACGACGCGGGCCGGCCGGATTCAGTCGCGTGGTTCGTGCGCGACCTTCCCGCGTGGGAAGCGGCGCTCGGGGCGGGGCAGTAGGCGCTTCACATGCGTGGCCTACGGCGTAGACGGACGGGCGAGACAAGCCGAGCGGACGTACCGGGCATACGCATGTCGTAGCCCGCCGAGGTAGCGGCGGCCGGGTCGTCACGATAGGACATCGAGCTTTCTCCGAGCAGCCAGGGGTTTTCTCGGACAGCCGTTCGAAGCGAACCTGGAGGTGGACGAAGGCGTCCAATAGGTGGTGAGACCGCGCCTCGTTCCGATGCCGGCACTGGTTGCCGCCGTCCTCGCCGTTGCGGCGTGCACGCAAACGGGCCGAGACGCGGGCTCCCGGCCTCCCGGGACACCGTCTCCGACCGCCTCCCCTGCCAAGAGCGCCCTCTGCCGGCCGTTTCCGGATCGCCTCATCGACGAATTCCTCGCCGCCTACAACGGCCGTGCCCTGGGTGCGCTGAAGGCGTTGGTCACAGCACCCGTGATCGAGGACCTGGTCGTCGGCGCCTACAGCGGGGACTCCTCGTTCCACGGCGTCGAAGACTGGGCGCGTGCTGCGTGGGCCGCGGGCGATCGGATACGGAGCTCGGGCTATAGCGCCTTCCACCCGTCCAGGAACGGGTTTCAGATGCTCATCACGCGCACGAGCAAGCGCCTGTCCGATGCCGGCATCCGGCGCGTCTCGCTGGCCCTGAACGCCGGCACCGACGGCTGCGCGATCACGTCGCTCGCCGGCGCAGGACCCGTTCAGGCGATGAACGAGCCGTGTGCCTTCTACCTGACTTTCCGAGCGGTTGACGATGTGGCGGCCGCCGAACCTCGGCCGTGCGCGGACGGATCGGCAGGATCCGCACGTTCCGGACCTGCGGCGGCGAGCGTGAACGGCATGGCGCTCGTCTGGGGTGGAAGTCGCGGAGGCCACTTCGCCTACGGAGACGTCGCGATGGACGGATTCTCGATCGACGCGGGATCGCGTCGTGCCGCTCGGATACCTCCCCCCGAGGTGCCCGCATTCAGACCCGAGGCAGAGGCGTGGACGGGGAGCGAGCTCATCGTCGTGGGGACCAAGACGCGTCCGAACTACGGTGTTGTCGCGGCGGCCTATTCGCCCGAAGCCGGCTCGTGGAGGCCTCTCCCGTTCCCGTTCCGGCGCACCGGAGGCTTCGAGGGCGTCTGGACCGGGCGTGAGCTCTTGCTGTGGGGTGGTCCCAGCCATTCCGCGCATCCGTCTCGAAGAGGACTGGCATACGACCCGCTCACGCGCGCATGGCGGAGGACCGCGCCCGCACCCGGAGGGGGTCGCTGGTCCCATGCGGCGGTATGGACCGGCGCGGAGATGATCGTCTTCGGCGGGGGCAATGCGAATACCCAACTGCCGGGCGGCCTGGCTTACAACCCGGCGACCGACACGTGGAGGAAGATCGCTCCATCGCCTCTTTCGCCGCGCGAATGGCTACCGCTCGTTTGGACCGGTAGCGAGGTGGTCGTGTGGGGCGGGTCGTCGTTCAGCCGTCCGGTAGCCGACGGCGCCGCCTACGATCCCGTCCACGACTCCTGGCGGAAGCTCTCCAGATCGCCGCTACGAGGCCGCTACGACCATTCGGCGGTCTGGACGGGTTCGGAGGTCGTCGTCTTCGGCGGATACGACTACCGGCGATCGTTCGCGGACGCGGCGGCCTACGATCCGGTGCGCGATCGCTGGCGGCGACTCCCGCGGGCGCCGATCAAGCCTCGGTTCGAACATGCAGCGGTCTGGACCGGTGCCGAGATGCTGGTCTTCGGCGGGACCTGGGACTTCGGCCACATCTCGCTTGGTGACGGAGCGTGGTACGAGCCCGCGGCGAACGTCTGGCGGCGGGTCGTACCTCGCCCGCGCGAGGAACGCGAGTGACGCCGCGATCCGCCGATCCCGACGCTCAGCTCCCTTTGCCGCGGCAGCGGCCCGGAACGTCGAACCCGTCGGTCCCGTCGGCCTTGCTCTCGAAATCTCCCTGCTTCGCGTCGACCCCCAGGCCGCGCCGGGCGAACGTGCGCCAGATGAGGCATTCGTTGTCGCCCGGCACCCCCTTTGCGACGTTTCCCGTAAGCGCTGCGTCCGCGGCGATGATCGCGTCGCGAGCGTCCTCGAATCCCGGCTCGCACGGCGCGAACTTCATCCCGTCCACGACGAGCTGGATCGTGAGGTTGTTGCCGCCGGTCCTCCAGGACTCGTAGGGGTTCGGGTTGAACCCGTGCTTGTCGACCAGGTTCCAGTACAGGTCCCACAGCATCGTCGCCCAGACGTAGCCGACGCCGTGCGGCTCGGCCGCCGTCTTGATCGTCTCGTACGTGGAGGGATTGACCTTCATGTTGGTGGAGTAGGGCGTGATCCGGATGCCGGTGCTCGAGCGGCCCTCGTCCTGATAGATCACGTAGGTACCGATGCCGCGCGGGGTCCTCCCGTCGTCTCCGCGTCGCATCGTTAGCGCGTAGGCCCAGAAGTCGCTCCAGCCCTCGCCCTCACGCTCGTCGTGCGTCCGCAGGCAACCGACGTTGTCGGGACCGCCGACCAGACGGTTCGAGATCCCGTGGCCGTATTCGTGCGCTATCACGCCGGAGTCGAGGTCGCCGTCCCGCACCTGAGCGCTGTACTCGCGCACGATGTCGTCGCGCCCCAGGCCCAGCGTCTCGAACGCGTCGACCCACAGATACATCTGCATGCGCCCGGGCACGCCCTCGGCAGGTGTCGCGAAGTTCGCGTTCAGAACGCCGCCCCCGTCCTGGGCCTCCGCCTGGACCTCGTCGCCTCCGCGGCCGCTCCCGCTGAAGTTCGCCGCCTGGAAGTTCCCCGCCTCCTCGTTGAACCCGTAGCGGAACGTCACGTCGTGCATGACGTTGTTCCAGTAGAAGAGGTTGTCGACCGCCGCGTCGCGATACACGGCCGGAGTCGCGTCGAACGTCCGGATCGGATGGTTGAAGTCGAGGCCGCGCCCGCCGTCCGGTTGACCCGCCGGGTCCGACGAGTTGTCCTGGACGGTGTCGGGGTATGCGTTGACGTTGTTGCCGCGGGTGATCGTGAACTCCGGGCCGGCGATCCCGTTCGTGTCGTGCCACCCGAACGGCGACGCCAGCCTGTCGGCCGGGTTCTCGACGATCGCGCGAGGTCCGTCGTTCGGGCTCTCGAGCGGCAGGGGATAGACGTTGTACGAAGACCCGTCGTCGGCGCGCTGCGGCGGCAGGATCGGCTTGACCAGAGCTTGCGCCGCGGCGGCGTCCTCGGGGCGAGCCGTTCTCGCGGCGATGTCGCCCACGTTCTCGCTGTCGATGAGGTCGTAGCGCTCCAGGATCCGGCCGGTCTCCGCGTCGACGGAGATGTTCCACCAGTGACGCGACGTCTCGATCTCCATGTCGTACGCGAGCCGGGCGGTGCGATCCGGAAGCACCCGATACACGAGAGACGGCGGTCTCGTGACCCTGTGGATCTCGCCCCTCAGCGACGCAAGCGCGGCAGAGAGCGCAGAGCGAGCGTCGAGCACCGGGTCGCCCGATGCGTCCTTGGGGTCGATGAAGCGCGATCCGCTGTAGACGACGGCGCCGTCCTGGATGTTGACCGTCGCCTCGGCGCCGACCGTCTCCTCACCCTTGATGACCTGCCGCAGGTAGACGTGCGTGACGTGGTTGTGATTGGAGGTGTAGAGGTCGGTGACCTTCACCGATTTCGGGTTAACGCGCAGGTGCTTGATCGCAATGCTGGCGGGGCCGCGTCGCCTCTTGGCCTGCGACCCGGCCACCGCCGGGGCCCCCGCCGACGATGCGACCATCAGGAGCCCGACCAGCGGGGCCAAGGGAGCCATCCACTTCGACCGCATCTACCGCCTCCACCGCAGGGTCACCGCCGGGACATGATTCGAAGATTCGCCGGAGAGCTACCCCCTCCCTGCCGGGACCCGCCGTAACGGCCCCCGGCCGGCGGACCGCGCTCAGGTACGCCTGCTCGCCGTCGTCGTGTACGGAACCTTGTTCTCCATCGCCCAGATCGCAGGGCACCGTTCGTCGGCGAGCTTCTTGACCCGCTGGACGTCCTCGTCGGACGCGTCGGTGTCGACGTCGACCGTGAAGCGGAACTCCGAGACCGGAGGGAACGCGCCGAGACCGAGAGCAGTGCGGAAATCGACCTCGAGCCGAAGGTTGATCCGCAGGTCGCGGATCTCGACCCCCGCGCCCGCGGCCTGCGTCGCAAAAGTGGCGCCGTAGCAGCACATGGCGCCGTAGAAGCAGTAGGCGAGGGGGGTGGGAGCCCGGCCGTCGCCGCCGAGGAACGGCGGGAAGTCGGCCTCGAACGTGACCTCTCCCTGGGGGAACGCGACGGTCCCCGCGAACTGCGTCTTGCTCTCGTCGCTGCGCCAGGAGCCGTCGAGGTCGACCTGGAGCTTCGCCGCCGACACGTCCTGCTCCGCCTTCTTCCGTGTTTCGTCTATCCGATCGAGCCGCACGTTGTGCATGGCACCTCCGTTCGTAGGGCGACGCCGTCACCTCAGCTTCTCCTGCAGGCGACTCAGCATCTTCAGGCTTCGCAAGGTCGTAGGTTGCCCCAGCGCCTTCTCCAGCGCGGCGCCAGAGATCGTCGCCCGGCCCATACCGCCGCGAGCGAGCCAGTAGACCTCTCTCCCCGCGGCGGCCACCTCGTCGGTCTCGTTGCTCAGCCGCTCGATCGCCGTTCGCGCCGAGCCGTCGAGGCGCCTCTTCAGGAAGCCGACGTGCACCTGGTCGCCCACGCTCTTGCCAAAAGGGTGGCCGGCAACGATGCGCCCGATCTGCGAGGCGCGCCGCACGAACGTCGCTACCTCGAACCCGAGCGCGGCGGCGAGTGCCGCCTCGATGCGCTTCTCCAGGTCGGGGGCAGTGCCGTCGCCGGTGAACAAGACGTTGCCGCTGGCGATGAACGTCGAGACGCCGTCGAACCCGAGGTCGTCGAAGGCGGCGCGGAGGCGGTCCATCGAGACACGTCTCGCCCCCACGTTTATCGCCCTCAGGAACGCCACCTGCGCGGCCACGCCCGCATTGTGGGCCCTGCGGCATCTCCAGGTCGACACGCGGGCGACGTCGCGTCGCACTTCCCGGGCCGCGCGGAGGTGGTGGGGGCGCCGTTTCTGCTAGCCGCCCTGCGTCTCCCAGGTCTCCACGTACCGCTGGGCGATCTCCCGGAGCTTGAGGTTCGCGTTCTGCGACACCTTCACGAGCTTCTGGAACGCCTCCTCGGAAGTCAGGCCCTCCTGGGCCATCAGCAGTCCCGTCGCCTGGCCGATGAGCGTGCGCGTCTGGAGAGCCTCCTCCAGCTGCGCGACGTGCGTCGTCGCAGACTGGAGCGCCTTCGCGTTGGCGATCGTCACCGCGGCCTGTGCCGCGAACAGCGCGCCCTCCTCCCGCTGACCCGGACGCAGGGCGTCGCGCTCGCGCGAGTAGAAGTTGAGGGCCCCGATCACCTCGTCGTCGAGTCGCAGCGGGAACGACAGGACGGAATAGACGTCGTGGTCGGCGGCGACGGCCGCGAACTGGCGCCACTTGGGAGGGATGTTATCGCCGTCGATGTACTTGATCTCTCCCCCCAGCGCGTCGACGCAGGGGCCGCGCTGCTGGTCGTACTGGAACTGGTCCACCGCGTTGATCCGTCCGTCGGTGCACCCGAACGTCGCCAGCCTGTCTCGCTCGACGAGAGTGGTGGCAGCTGCGTCCCATCCCTGCAGCACTTCCGTCCCGACGCGGCCGACGTGGCCGAGGATCGAATCGAGGGTCTCGTCGGCGAGACGGAGATCGGACAGCGAGTTGACCGCGCAATCGACGGCGCCCGCCGGCCGGTGGTCGTCCATAGAAGGCTCCTGACGTAGAGGCGAGCGCCTGGAGTCCCCGGAAGAGCAGAAGGCAGTCGCAAGGGCAGTGCCCCGCGCCGATCGGACACGCGAGTCGATCGGCTCCATCGTCCGCCGGACACGGGAGGCCGTCAAGCAACGCGATCGATCTCGATCTCGCCGGACGGGAATACGGGTGACGGGTGTATGGTTCCAGCGACGTAGAACAAAGAGGACGCGTTAAGAGGTTGCTTGTCACCCCCTGAGCGAGTTCGTTAGGCAGCATGGGAGGTGAAACATGGCAACCGGTACCGTCAAGTGGTTCAACGAAGCCAAGGGTTACGGCTTCATCACTCCGGAGGACGGCTCGAAGGATCTCTTCGTGCACTTCTCCAGCATCTCGACCGAGGGGTTCAAGACCCTGGCCGAAGGTGCGACCGTCTCCTTCGACTCCCGCCAGGGACAGAAGGGGCCCGAGGCGATCAACGTCACTCAGGGCTAAGCCCGTATCCAGGGAAAAGAGGGGCCTTCCGGCCCCTCTTTTTCGTGCCGCCCGTCTGCCTCGCGTGCGTCGCGGCGCCGCCTCCGCAGCGGGCCACGAACCGGCGCGCGTCGTGGTTGGGGGAGGATGACGCCATGCACGGAGAGCACGGAGCGGCCGCCCGGCGCGGAGCCCGGACGCGACGGTGACCCTTCGCATCAACTGCTGGTCCGGCCCCCGCAACGTCTCGACCGCGCTGATGCGGAGCTTCGGGCAGCGCGGCGACACGCGCGTCGTCGACGAGCCCCTCTACGGGCACTACCTCGCGACCACGGATGCACCCCATCCCGGACGCGACGAGCTGCTCGCGCTCCTGGAGACGGACGCGGCGAGGGTGATCGGCGAGGTGATCCTCGGCCCCTGCGACCGGGACGTGCTGTTCATGAAGCAGATGGTCCACCACCTGACGCCGGAGCTCGACCTGAGCTTCCTCGACCGGTGCGTCAACGTCCTGCTGATCCGCGACCCCGCGGAGGTGCTCGCGTCGCTCGTCCATCAGCTCCCCAGCCCGACGATGCGCGACGTGGGGCTGGAGCGAGGTGCCCGGCTGTTCGACGACCTCCGGCTGCGGGGGCAGGACCCGCCCGTCCTCGACGCGCGCGAGCTGCTGCTCGACCCGGAGCACGTCCTGAGAGAGCTGTGCGCGCGGGTCGGGATCGCGTGGGACGCGGCGATGCTGTCGTGGCCGGCGGGGCCGCGTCCCGAGGACGGGGCGTGGGCGCCGTACTGGTACGACAACGTCGTGCGGTCGACGGGGTTCGAGGCGTACCGGCCGCGGAGCAGGGAGGTCCCGGATTCCTGCCGCGGCCTCCTGGCGCAATGCCGCCGTCACTACGACGAGCTGAAGGCGTTCGCGATCGCGGCGCCGCGGGCCGCGGCGTCCTGACGATGGCGGCGGGCCCCTACCGTCCCGAGGACCTGCCCGATCCCCGGAACGCAGCCATCCTCGTGCACGTCGACGGAGAGCTCCTGCCGCGCGACGCCGCACGGATATCCGTCTTCGATTCGGCCGTCCAGGGCGGCGACGCGGTGTGGGAAGGGCTGCGCGTCTACGACGGGAGGGTCTTCGCGCTCGACCGGCACCTCGACCGCCTCTTCGCGTCGGCGCACGCGCTTCGCTTCGAGGGCCTTCCGTCGCGCGACGAGGTACGGGGCGCCGTCGTCGAGACGCTCACGGCCAACGGCATGTACGACGGCGCGCACGTGCGGCTGACGTTGACCCGGGGGCCGAAGGTGACCTCCGGCATGTCGCCGGCGAACAACCGCGCCGGGTGCAGCCTGATCGTCCTAGCGGAGTGGAAGCCCCCCGTGTACGGGGACGCGGGCATCAGGTTGATCACGTCGTCGGTCCGCCGAAGCTCCCCCGCCACGCTCGACTCGAAGATCCACCACAACAACCTCCTGAACAACGTGCTGGCGAAGATCCAGGCCGACGTGGCGGGGGCGGACGACGCGCTGATGCTCGACGTGCACGGCTTCGTGGCCGAGACGAACGCTACGAACGTGTTCCTAGTCCGCGACGGCGCGCTGGTGACGCCGCACGCCGACGCGTGCCTGCCGGGGATCACCCGGGCGATCGTGCTGGAGCTCGCCGGCGCCGTGGGAATCGAGACGGCGGAGCGCAACGTGTCGCTTACCGAGGTCTACACGGCCGACGAGGTCTTCACGAGCGGCACGATGGGCGGGCTCGCGCCGGTCCTGGAGGTCGACGGCCGCACGATCGGCGGCGGCTCGGTCGGGCCCGTGACGAAGACGCTGCAACAGCTCCATCGCGACCGCACCCGCGCAGAGGGGGAGGTCCTGCCCCGGCCCTAGGCGCAGCTGCATCGACAGAGCCCGTGCTCCCCGGCGTGCGAGAGTCGCAGCCGTGGCGACCGCGACTCAGACGCTGCACTGGCTCACGTCGTACGAGCGCGGGCGCGCGTGGGACGAACCCGTGGACGACCCCCGCGTGTTGCAGGACCTCGAGGTCAACGACGTCGACCGGCTCCCCTGGTTCTACAAGCGGTACGCGGAGCGGCTGCCGCGGGTCCCGCTGCCGCGCCACCTCCCGCGTACGGCCGCACCTGCGGTCGCGGTGCTCGCGGGGACGGCGGAGGTCCCTCCGGCCGAGCCGGACCTCCCGCAGCTCGCGCGGCTGCTTTATCTGTCGGCAGGGGTCGTGCGGACGTCGGAGCGGCCGTACGGCACGTTCCTGTTCCGGGCCGCAGGGTCCGCGGGCGGGCGCTTCCCGCTCGAGCTCTACGCCGCGGTTCCGGAGGGGCTCGATCTGCCGGCGGGCGTCCACTTCTACGACCCGCTCGACCACGCCCTCCTTCGGGTCGCGCCGCCGCCGCGCGGGAGCGCGCCGGCGGTCGTCGTGACGGGGATCCCCTGGCGGACGGGCTGGAGGTATCGAGAGCGGGGCTACCGGCACGTGTACTGGGACGCGGGGACGATGCTGTCCCAGCTCGTGGCGGCTGCGGGCTCTGCAGGCGTGCCGGCGCGGCTCTACACACGCTTTCCCGACGCGCGCGTCGCCCGGCTCGTCGGCGCCGACCGCGTGCACGAGCTCCCGGTCGCGGCGGTCGCGCTCGGGGAGGGCGCGCCGGCGCTCGACGCGTCGGGTCCGGCGGCCGCCGGCGCGGTCGACGCGGCTCCCGTCGAGCTCCCGCTCGTCACCGCGGCGCAACGCGCGGGGGAGCGCGACGAGCTCGGGTCGCCGTGGAACCCGGGTGCCCCGGCCGTCGTCGCGGTCGAGGCGACGGATCCCGTCGAGGCCGTCGTCCTCGCGCGCGGCTCGCAGCGCCGCATGGATCCCGAACGGGGACTGACGGCGAGCGTGCTGCACACCTCGATGCGCGCGGCCCTGCGCGGCGTCGCCGTTCCACACTTCGTCGCGGTGCACGACGTCGAAGCCATCGAGGCGGGGCTCTACCGGTGGCCGGACCTGGAGGCTCCCCTGCGCGCGGGTCTCCTGCGCGACGAGCTCTACCGCGTCGCCCTCGACCAGGCCCTGGCGCGCGACGCCGCGTTCGTCGTGATCGCGGCGACGGACGTCGGCGCCCTCGACGACCGCGGGTACCGCGAGGCGCAGCTGGCTGCGGGCCTGGTGGAGGGGCGCCTGCACCTGCTCGCCTACGCGCTCGGCGCGAGCGCCTCCGGCATGACGTTCATGGACGGCGCCATCCCGAGCCTGCTGGGCGAGCCGCTGGACGGCCTTCTGCTCACGTGCGTCGGGGTGCCCGACTACAGGTCTTCGGCGGGTGGCCTCCCCGGCGCCCCGACCTCGGTCCGAAGGGTCGAGCCGCGGTGAGCTCCGCCAGACGATGGCACTAGAGTCGCCGGACGTTACCGAGAGGAGGCCGATGGAACGCCACCAGTCTTTCTGGATCGACACCACCGCAGCCCCCGCCTTCCCGGCGCTCACCCGCGACGTGCGCGTCGACGTCGCGATCGTCGGCGGCGGCATCGTCGGCGCGATGGCCGCGACCTTCCTGAAGGAGGCCGGCAAGAGCGTCGCGGTCCTCGAGGCGCGGCGCGTGTGCGAAGGCGTCACCGGTCATACGACCGCGAAGGTGACGTCGCTCCACACGCTCGTCTACGCCGAGCTCATCTCGAAGTTCGGCGAGGACAAGGCGCGGCTCTACGCGGAGTCGAACCAGGCCGCGATCGGGACGATCGCCCAGATCTGCCGCGCGCGGAGCCTCGACTGCGAGCTCACCGAGACGAACGCGTTCACCTACACGGTCGCCGACGACCAAGTCTCGAAGATCGAGGAGGAGGTCGAGGCGGCGCAGCGCCTCGGTCTGCCGGCGCGCTACTACGACGAGCTTCCGCTGCCGTACCCGGTCAAGGCCGCCGTCGGCTTCGACGGCCAGCTCGAGTTCCACCCCCGCAAGTTCCTCCTGCCCTTGCTGGAGTCGATCCCGGGCGACGGCAGCCACGTCTTCGAAGGCGCGCGCGTCGTGGACGTCGAAGAGGGGGAGCCCTGCTACGTCCGCACCGCCGGCGGCCGCATGGTGATCGCGGCCGACGTGATCGTCGCGACGAACATGCCGATCGTGGACAAGGGCTTCTTCTTCGCCCGCGCGGAGCCGAGCCGCGGCTACGCCCTCGCGATGGAGGTCCCGGAGGACCGGGTGCCCGGCGGCATGTTCATCAACGTCGGCGCTCCGACGCATTCGGTCCGCCGCGCGCGCCACGACGGACGGACCCTGCTGATTCTCGCCGGCGAGGGGCACCACACGGGCGAGGGCGGGATCCACCGCGAGCAGTGGGACCGGCTGGAGGAGTGGGCCCGCAACGACCTGGGAGCCACGCGAGTCGCCTACCGCTGGTCGACGCAGGACTACTACTCGCTCGACAAGGTCCCGTTCGTCGGGAGGATGACGCCCGGCGGCGGCCACCTCTTCACCGCGACCGGCTTCAGCGCGTGGGGGATGACGAACGGCGTGGTCGCGGGGCGCTTGCTCGCGGACCTGATCACCGAGACGCCGAATGAGTGGGCGGAGCTGTACGACCCGAACCGCCTCAACGTGAAGTCCCTGCCGTCGTTCGTGAAGAAGGGCGGTCACGACGCGAAGCGTCTGATCGGCGACCGGCTGAAGGGTGCCGAGGACCCCGCGGAGATCGCCGCGCTCGCGCCCGGCGCCGGCGCGGTCTTCGACGTGGACGGCGAGAAGGTGGGGATCCACCGGGACGACGACGGGACGTTGCACGCGGTGAGCGCGACGTGCACGCACCTCGGGTGCATCGTGGCGTGGAACGACGCGGAGCGTTCCTGGGACTGCCCGTGCCACGGCTCCCGGTTCGCCGCGAGCGGCGACGTCCTCACCGGACCGGCGAGGACGCCGCTGGAGCCGCGGGAGCTTTAGCGACCGGGTTGCCGCGGTCCTCCAAAACGACTTTGATTGGCTCGGTGTCGCCTCGGGCCGGCCGGGGCGCGCGGATAGAGGAGGTCGCGGGCATGGCGGGAATCGAGAGGAAGAGCTTCGAGTCACCCGACGAGGTACGGACGCCGGACAAGACGAGCGTTGCCGTCGTGAAGATGGGCGAGGTCACGGCCGCGCGACTGACCCTTCAACCGGGCTGGCGCTGGTCCGAGTGCGTCAAGCCCGTTGCCGGGACGGACTCCTGCCAGGCGCGTCACGTAGGCGCGGTGCAGTCGGGGCGCCTCCGGGTGCGGCACGAGGACGGGACCGAGGGCGAGGCGGGCCCCGGGGACGCGTACGTGATCGAGCCGGGGCACGACGCGTGGGTCGTCGGCGACGAGCCGTGGGTGGCGTTCGAGTTCGAGAGCGAGACCGCGCAGCAGTACGCGTCCGGGAGCTAGCCGCGCCCGGCGCGCGCCCGCACGACCTAGATCCCGAGGCGGCGCCCCATGCTCTCGACCGGCCCCCGCGCCCGCGCCGCCGAACGCCGTTGCGCCCACATCCCGAGCGCGATCCCGGTTCCGAACAGCGCGGCGCCGCCGAGCCCTGCGGGGATGCCGATCAGCAGCGCGCGCCGGCGCGTGCGCAGCTCGTGGACCGGCCAGCCTCTGACGGTCGCGATCCGCCGCAGCTCGTGCTCGGGGTTCACTGCGTGGGGAAACCCGACGGAGTCGAGCAACGGGAGGTCGTTGACGGAGTCGGAGTACGCGGCGCACTCCGCGAGGTCGATCCGGTGCTCGGCCGCCATCTCCGCGACCGCCTTCGCCTTCGCCGGCCCGTGCATGACCGGCCCGGCGAGCCTGCCGGTGTAATAACCGCCGGCGTCGACCTCCGAGACGGTTCCGATCGCGCCGGTCATCCCGAGCGCGTCGGCGATCGTGCGCGCCAGCTCGACGGGGGCCGCGGTCACCAGGAACGTCAGGTCGCCTTTCTCCTTGTGGTCGTCGATGACGCGGACGATGTCCTCGTAGACGCGCGGGAGGATGCGCTCCTCCGCGATCTCTTTCCCCCAGGCCACCAGCTCGGACGACCTGTGGCCGGTGACGAACTCGAGCGTCGAGCGTTGCGACATCTCGACGTTGCGCCGTCGTTCACCGGCGAGCCGGAACGTGATCTGCCCCCAGCCGAAGCGCAGCAGGTCGCGGACCCGGAACATGTCGCGCTCGTACGCGCCGCGGGCGAGCAGGAACAGGCTGGAGCCCGGGATCAGCGTCTTGTCGAGGTCGAAGAACGCGGCCTTCTGCGGCGCGGTCACCATCCGCGCCATTCCGTTATCTCGCGGTGGTCGGTCCGTCGCGACGCGGGACGCCGGTCGGCCCCCTCGGGCGGACGGCCGACGTAGACGAAGCCGGCGATGAGCTCGTCGGCGGCCGCGCCGAGGTGGGCGCGGACCTCGGGCAGCCGCACGGCCTCACCGGTCCGGTGCATCGCACCGAGCCCCAGCGCGTGCGCCGCCAGCAGGATGTTCTGGATCGCGGCGCCCACGGCGTGATGCTCCTCGACCTCCACGACCTTGGGGTTTTCGAGGTGGGGACGCTCGACGACGCAGATGATGACGGGGGCGCGCAGCACCTTGTCCTGCACCCTCGACGCGTCCTTGCCGAGCCGCGTGAGCCCCGCCGCCCACGCCCCGGCGAGGTCGGACCGGGCCTCGCCCCGGATGACGACGAACCTCCACGGTTGTGTCAGGTGGTGGTTCGGCGCGCGGACGGCCGCGGCCAGCAGCTTGTCGACGATCGCCCGGTCGACCTCGCCCTCGCAGCGCGGCACCGAGCGGCGCGTCATGATCGCCTCGTACGTCTCCACGCACCGAGGATAGACACACGGCCGCGCCCCGACACCCCGCGTATGCTCGCCGGGTGCTGGTAGGAGCCATGAACTTCCCCGGACGTTCGGTGATCAAAGAGATCCACCGGATAGCCGAGGACGGGTTCGACTTCGTCGACCTCACGCTCGAGCCGCCCGCCGCGTGGTTCCCCGACGGAAAGGACGTCGGGCGTCTCCTCGGCGACCTCGGCGTCACGGCGGTAGGCCACACGCCCTACTACCTCCCGATCGCCTCACCGTTCCCGGAGCTACGCTCCACCGCACGCGACCTCTTCCGCCGCGCGCTCGACGTCTTCGCGGACGCGGGGGTGACGTTGGTCAACGTCCACCCCGACCAGCGCGTGCCGCTGCATTCCGCGGATCGAATCCGGAAGGCGAACGCGAAGGCCATCGCCGGGATCGTCGAAGACGCCGGGCAGCGGGGGATCGCCATCATGGTCGAGAACCTCGACAACCGCTTCTCGCGCGTGGAGGACTTCGCGGAGATCTTCGACGCCGCGCCCGATGCCGGGTTCCACCTCGACGTCGGCCACGCGAACCTGCGGCTGGGCCTCGGGGAGCCGAATCGCACTCCGGGCTTCCTCGCGGCGTACGGCGACCGGCTGGCGCACGTCCACGTCTCCGACAACACCGGCGGGACCGAGGACAAGCACCTGCCGCTGGGGGCCGGCACGATCGACTGGAAGGCGGCGGTCCGCTGGCTGAAGGACGCCGGGTACGACGGGACCGTCACCCTGGAGGTCTTCTCGCGGGCCCCCGACCACCTCCGCACGTCGCGGAAGCTGTGGCTGGGGTGGTGGACCGAGAGGGACTAATCCTTCACGAACCTCGCGCCTGCGCCTATGATCGTTGCTTATGGGCCTAAAGAGGGTCATGTGGCTGCTGTTGATCGCGTTCGGGATCTTCTTCTTGATCGAGTCCCCGGGTGAGGCGGCGAAGCTCGTGAAGATGACGGGGGAGAGCGCCCGCGAGTGGCTCTCGACGGCAGCCGAGAGCCTGTCCAAGTTCGTGAGGTCCCTGGTCTAGCCGGTGATGACCGGCCCCGGCCGGTACCTGGCCGGAGACGAGACGATCATCCTCGAGGCGAGGCGGCACGTCGCGGTGCTGGCTCGCCCCGCGCTGACCGCCGCCGGCGCCATCGCGCTCGCGGTGCTCGTCGGGACGCTCGTGAGCCCCGGCGACGGCGGCGACCTCCTCGACACGCTCGCGGGGCTGTTCGCGCTCTGGTTCCTGCTGCGCTTCGCCTGGCGGATCCTCGAATGGTGGGTCGACCGCATCTTCGTGACGCAGAAGAGGATCTTCGAGGTGTCGGGGATCCTCACGAGGAAAGTCGCCTCGATGCCGCTCGGCAACCTCACCGACATGACCTACCAGCGGTCGCTGTTGGGGCGCCTCATCGGCTATGGCGAGCTGATCGTCGAGACCGCCGGGCAGGCCCAGGCACTGAGCCGCATCGCCTACCTGTCGCACCCGGACGACTTCTACCGGGCGGTGACCGGCCTCGTCACGGCAGGCCTGCTCCCCGCCGCTTCCCCGTCCGACGCAGCCGGCGCAACCGGGGCGAAACGGGACGAAGAGGACGACACCGGGCCGCTCCCGCGGGTAATCGTCTGACCGGGGGCGGCCTCTGACGGGAGGAACAGGCCTCCGCAGGGCGAACCTCTCCGGTGACAGCCCTTTACCGGAGGTGGACTTCAGATGAGGAAGCTTGCAGCGCTCGCCCTCGGCGGGCTCGTCGCGGCGTCGCTCGTTGCCAACGCGACTGCCGCTGCACCGAAGCAGCAGAAGGTCTCGGGGAGCCTCGCGTTCTCGGCTCCGTACACCGACAACAGCGGGTGCTACGCCGGCCTCCACCGGCGGATCGCGATCCTGTCGCAGGAGATGGTGAACGGGGACATCGGCTACCACTTCGATCTCGAGCCGGCGACGCTCGGAAAGCCGTTCGTCCTCAAGCCGACCGGCGGCCAGGGTCACGTCGACCTGGACATCTACTTCTACAACAAGTTCGGCACGCCGGAAGACGTGGTGGGCGACCCCCTGAACGCGGGTGCCCCGGTGGCGGTGTCGTTCAACACGCGTGAGGCAGGCGGAGAGTCCGGCATCGTCCCGAAGGGCGACTTCACGAAGGTCATCGTCTGCATGTACGGGGGCGCCCTGGGTGCCGGCGCGGGTGCCACGTTCGACTACGTCGCCGGCAAGGGGGTGAAGGTGAAATGAGAAGGGTCGTAGCCCTGGGAGCCACCTCTATCATGGCTCTCTCGCTGCTGGGTGGTGCGTCGTCTGCAGCGCCTAAGCAGCAGAAGGTGGACGGCAGCATCAGGATGATGGCGCCGTACGCGGGCAGCACGTTCGCCACGTGCTACTCCGGCCTCCACCGCAGGATCATGATCCTGAGCAGCGAGAACCAGCAGATCAACGGCGTCGTCGGCTACAGCTTCGACCTCGAACCGGCGACGAACAAGAAGCCGTTCGTGCTCGAGGTCACCGGCGGCCAGGGCGACGTCGACCTCGACATCACCTTCTATACCGAGTTCGGCACGCCCGAGCAGGCGACCGACCCGGCCTACGCGCCGGCGAACTACAGCTACGAGACGCGCGGCGCGGGCGGCGAGTCCGGTATGGTGCCCGACGGGATGAAGAAGGCGATCGTGTGCATGCACACGGGTATGAACGCCACGTTCACCTACACCGCCGGCAAGGGAGTCAAGCTCCCGAAGTAGCCGGCGCATTCGGAGAACCGACGAGAAGGGGCGGGTCATCCCGCCCCTTCTTCATGTGTCGCTAGGCTGGCGGCGTGACCAGCGCGATCCTGGCCTCGTTCGCCGCCGTCGCCGCTCTCGGCTTCCTCGAGGGCCTCGGCCGCTTCTACCCCGCGCGGAAGACGTGGTGGAGGCTGCGCCGCACCCGCGGGCGCAGCGGGGTCGCGCTGATGCGCGCCCGGTTCGAGCGCGCGGCGGATCCGCAGCTGTCGCGGCGCCTCGCCGCCCTGATGGTCGTGCTCGTGATCGTCTGGGTCGGAGCCGCGAGCCTGCTCGACAAGCGCTGGCACGAGGTCGTCTTCGACGTGACGCCGTACCTGATCGTTTCGGCCGCGCTGCTCCGCACGCCGTACGTCCTGCGGTCGGTGGCGGAGCGGATGAAGGAGTACGAGAAGGAGGCCGGGGAGGACCCGGACGCGCCGCTGTCGGGCGAGGACGGGCCCACGGCGGTGACGCTGTGACGCTGCCTGCGGACGCCCGCCTCTATCTCGTGGCCGGGGCGGAGGTGGCCGCGGGCAGGCTCGCCGACCTCGTCCCCGAGCTCGCGGGCGCGGGCGTGGACGTCCTGCAGCTGAGGGAGAAGGAGATGGACGCGGCGCCGCTGTTCCACGCCGCGCAGGGCCTTGCGCTGACGTGCCGCACCGTGGGGATCCCGTTCTTCGTGAACGACCGCCCCGACATCGCGGTCGCCGCGGGGGCCCCGGGAGTCCATCTCGGTCAGGACGATCTGCCGTTGGAGGCCGTTCGGCGCGTCTCTCGTGAGCTGCTGGTCGGTTGGTCCACCCACTCCGAGGAGCAGATCGACGCGGTCCTGTCGTGGGACGTGAGGCCCGACTACATCGCGGTCGGGCCCGTATTCGAGACCCCGACCAAGCCCGGCCGCCCCGCGACCGGGCTCGGCCTCGTCGAATACGCCGCGGGGTCCGTTCCCGGCGAGCTGCCGTGGTTCGCGATCGGCGGGATCGACGGCGACAACCTCCCCGACGTGCTGGCCGCGGGAGCGCGGAGGATCGTGGTGGTGCGGGCGATCGCAGACCGGCAAGACCCGGCGGACGCGGCGGCCCGTCTGCGCGTCGCGCTGGACGCCGTCGCCGTATAGCGGCGCGCTAATCTGCCCCCATGTTGAGGCCGCGGCTCGAATGGCTGCTCGTCTTCGTCCCGATCGCGGCCATTCTCGAGATCGCCCACGGCGATCCGATCGCGATCTTCGTAATCTCCGGGCTCGCGATCCTCCCGCTCGCCGGGATGATCGGTCACGCGACCGAGGACCTCGCCGCGCGCATCGGCCCCCAGAAGGGCGGGCTCCTCAACGCGACGTTCGGCAACGTGACCGAGATGATCATCGCGTTCTTCCTGATCCTCGAGGGCGAGCTCGAGGTCGTGAAGGCGTCGATCACCGGATCGATCATCGGCAACGTCCTGCTGGTGCTCGGGCTGTCGTTCCTCGTGGGCGGATGGAGCCGGGGAGAGCAGAGGTTCAACCGCGCGGCGTCGGGGCTGCACTCGAGCTCGCTCGTGATCGCGGTGGTCGGATTGATCATGCCGGCGCTGTTCGCGCTGACGCCGGCGGCGAGCGAGTTCCGCACGGAGGCCGTGTCGGTCGGAGTGGCCATCGTGCTGATCTCGCTCTACGGCCTGGGGCTGCTCTTCTCGTTGAAGACGCACAAGTCGCTGTTCCGGTCCGACTTCGACCACGGCGAGCCGAAGTGGTCGGTCCGCAAGGCGATGGGGCTGCTCGGCGGGGCGACCGTGCTCGTCGCGATGATGTCCGAGTTCCTGGTCGGCGCCCTCGAGCCGACCGTCGAGGAGCTCGGCATGTCCAAGCTGTTCGTCGGTCTTATCGTCGTCCCGCTCGTGGGCAACGCGGCGGAGCACTCGTCGGCGATCTTCCTGGCCGCGAAGGACAAGATGGACGTGTCGATCGAGATCGCGATCGGGTCCTCCACCCAGATCGCGCTGTTCATCGCGCCGGTCCTGGTGTTCGTCTCGCTGCTCGTGGGCGAGCCCTACCTGGACCTGATCTTCTCGAGCTTCGAGCTCGCCGCCGTCGCGTTCTCCTCGATCGTCCTGGGGTTCATCGCGCTCGACGGGCGCTCCAACTGGTTCGAGGGCGCGCAGCTCGTCGGCGCCTACTGCATCATGGCCGTCTCGTTCTACTTCCTCTAAGGAGGCCCCCTTGCCCCGTGCGATCGACTTCCACGTGCACGCGTCGACCCACGAGTGGCTGAAGGGGTCGATCGGCCCGATGCTCGAGGTGACGGCGAAGTACTTCCGCAGCGAGGTCCGCGTCCGGACGCCCGAGGAGATGGCGGCCGAGTACGAGGCGTGGGACCTGCTCGGCGTGCTGCTCGCGTGGGACGCGGAGACGGCGACGGGGCTCCCGCCGCTCACGAACGACCGCGTCGCGGAGATCTGCCGTGCGTTCCCCGAGCAGTTCGTCGGCTTCGCGAGCGTGGATCCGCACAAGCCCGACGCCGTAGAGGAGCTCGAGCGCGCGGTCGTCGAGCTCGGGATGAGGGGGTTGAAGATCCACCCGCAGGTCCAGGCGTTCTACCCGAACGACCCGCAGTACGACCCGCTGTGGGACAAGTGCGAGGAGCACTCGCTGCCGATCGTCGTCCACGTCGGGCAGACCGGGCTCGGCGCCGGCGTCCCCGGAGGCTCCGGCATCGCCTACGACTACGGGCGGCCGATGCTCATGGACATGGTCGCCGCGCACCACCCCGGGCTCACGGTCGTCATGGCGCACTTCGGGTATCCGTGGCACCTCGAGGTGCTCGCGAGCGCCATGCACAAGACGAACGTGTGGGTCGACCTCTCCGGCTGGAGGCCGAGATACATCCCCGAGGAGGTGAAGCGGGACGCGCGCGGCCGTCTCTCGGACCGTTTCGTGTGGGGCAGCGACTATCCGATGCTCGACCCGGGGCGGATCCTGTCGGAGTTCGACCAGATGGGCCTCGGAGAGAAGGAAGAGGACGTGCTGAAGAACAACGCCGCGCGCCTGCTCGGGCTGGACGTCTGACCCGTGCGGGTACGACCGGGGCGGGAGTCGGACGCCGACGCGGTAACGGCGCTGCTCGTCGAGCTCAGGGACTTCCAGGCGGCGCTGCAGCCGGGCAACCCGAGGTTCCGCGTCGCCGGGGAGACGTGGGCGGAGGAGGCGAGGCGGACGCTGTCGGACCCCGCGTGGCGCGTGTTCGTGGCGGAAGAAGACGGCCGCGTCGTCGGGTTCGCCTCGCTGCGGTTCGCGCGCAAACCATGGGGGACGTCCTGCGAGGTCGACTCCCTCGTCGTGGCCGACGCCAACCGCGGCCGCGGCATCGGCCGCGCGCTGATGGGGGCCTGCGAGAGTCACGGGCGCAGTGCGGGCGCGGCGGGGATGCGGCTCCACGTGACCGCCGGCAACGACGCGGCCGTGAACTTCTACGAGCGGCTCGGGTACGAGGCGCTGGCCGTGCGCATGGGGAAGCCGCTCGCGGAATAGGAGCCGCGGGGGGCCGTTACAGTAGGTGTATGCCCACGAAGGAAGAGATCCGCGCAGAGGTCGTCGACGCCCTCAAGACCGTCAACGACCCCGAGCTCGGGATCGACATCTGGCACCTCGGCCTCGTCTACGCCGTCGACGTCGACGACGACAACAACGTGCGCGTCGAGTTCACGCTCACGACCATGGGGTGCCCGATCGGGCCGATGCTCGACGAGGAGATCAGGGCGGCGACGGCGTACGTCGAGGGCATCGGCGAGGTGACGACCGAGATGGTCATGTACCCGCCGTGGACGCCCGAGAAGATGGACCCGCTCGCGAAGTCCGCGCTCGGCTTCGTCTAGGGCGATCGGCTCCCGGCTCCACCACCTGGAATGCGCCCGCTGCGGGCGCGCCCACGACGCCGGCGTCCTCCACAACCGGTGCGCGTGCGGGGGGACGCTGCTCGCGCGCTACGACCTCTCTCCGCTGTCGCTCCAGCCCGTGCGCGCCCGGCCCCCGGGCATGTGGCGCTATCGCGAGCTGTTGCCCCTGCGGGGAGAGCCGGTGTCGCTCGGCGAGGGGCCGACCCCGCTGCTCCTGCTCTCGCGGCTGTCCGAGCGCTTCCGCGCCGAGGTGTTCGTAAAGGACGACGGCCCTCTGCCGAGCGGGACCTTCAAGGCACGCGGCGCGGCGACCGGCCTGTCGCGCGCGGCCGAGCTGGGCGCGCAGGCCGTGGTGATGCCGAGCGCCGGCAACGCCGGCGCGGCATGGTCGCTGTACGCGGCGCGTGCGGGGATCGCGCTGACCGTGACGATGGCGCGCTCGGCTCCCGAGGAGAACAAGGAGGAGGTGCGGCTCGCGGGGGCCGAGCTCGTAGAGGTCGACGGGACGATCGCCGACGCGGCCGCGGCGGCGCGGGAGATCTCGTCCGCGACCGGCGCGTATCTGGCGGCGACGTTCGCGGAGCCGTACCGGGTCGAGGGCAAGAAGAGCGCGTGGCTCGAGTGCTTCGACCAGCTCGGCGACGGCGCGTCGATGCGGCTGCCCGGAACCGTGGTGACGTCGGTGGGCGGAGGAGTGGCCGCGGTCGCCTGCGCCAAGGCGGCGGAGGAGGTGTGCGCCCTCGGCTGGACCGGCGACCCCCCTCCGGTCGTCTGCGGCGTCCAGTCGGAGGAGTGCGCGCCGATCGCGCGGGCGTTCGAGGCCGGCGCGGAGTCCGCCGATCCGTGGGACGGGGAGCCCGCGACGATCGCGGCGGGGCTGCGCGTGCCGGCTCCCTCCGAGGCAGACCTCGTCCTGCGGGTCGTCCGGACGTCCGGCGGGGCGATGGTCGCGGTCTCCGACGGCGCCATCCGAGCGGCCGTGGAAGAGCTCGCGTCTGCCGAAGGGATCCTCGTCTGCCCCGAGGGCGCGGCGACGCTGGCGGCGCTTCCTCTCCTGGCGCGGGGCGGCGAGCTGCGGGGGCCGGTGGTCCTCTACAACACGGGGGCCGCGGGCAAGTACCTCGGCGCCCTCGCGCGAGGATCGGCCCCGTGACGTCGACGATCAGAACCGCAGCGCCCCCCGGCGACGAGCAGCGCCCGCGGCGCGGCCCCCTTGCGGCGGAGGCGGAGGTCGACCTCGAGAACGTCATCTTCGTGACGCACGCAGTTCCCGCGGACCGCGTCCGCGGGCACCTGCCCGCCGGTCTGTCGCTCGAGACGTTCGAGGGCGAGGACGGCCGCGAGACGTCGCTCGTCACGACGACCTGCTTCTGCAACCGCGACGTGCGGTGGCGTCTTACGCGCCGGCCGGCGCACACGTTCAACCAGGTCACGTTCCGGACGTACGTCACGCACGGCGACGACCGCGGTCTCTACTTCTTCGGCGACTACGTCGACACCGTGCCGTCGTGGGCCGCGCAGGGGATGCTGGCTAAGGGGACGAAGCTGGCGAAGTTCGACCTGGACGTCGAGCGGGCGGGCCGCGGCTACGCACTGTACTCGTGCTCGGCGAGATCGGGGAGCGAGGAGGTGTCGTTCGTCGCGGAGACGTCGGAGGAGCCGCCGGCGACGCATCCGTTCACGACCGGGCGGCAACACGAGCAGTTCGTCACCTTCCGGCTCCACGGCTTCGCGAGGAACCCGTTCGCCCTCCACAGCCACGGCCGCGTCGACCACCGGCGCTTCCGCACGCGGGCGGGACGCCTCCTGGAGGGCCGCTTCGACTTCTGGGAGAGCCTCGGGATCCTCGACCCGAGCGAGAGGGTCCCCGCCTATTCGGTCCTCTCCGAGCCGCACATCCGGTTCATCCTCATGCCGCCGCGCCCGGTCCGGCTCTAGGCGCGATCTTTTTCGCCGCTCCCCCTCCCGGCGGGCGGCCGAATGTGGTTAAGATGCTCGTGCCACGCAGTTACTTCGTAGCACGCGGCCCGCGACCGGCCGGCTGGGGGGCCGGCCGGGCGCAGGCCCGTGCCGGGGCCGCGGCCACGCGGCGCCCAACCGGGTGAGGGGATGCAAGCCATCGATGCGCGCGTCCTGGTGCTGGGCGAGGGGGGCGCCGCAAGGTCGCTGGAGGACTCCCTGCGCAGCGCCGGGTACGAAGACCTCCACGTCGGCGAGGACCTCGCGACCTCTGCCGCGATGTGCCGCGAGCTGCGGCCAGACCTCGTCCTGATCGACCTCGCCGGCCCCGAGTTCCGCGGCTTGCAGGCGGTGCGCGAGGTGATCGAGTCCTGCGAGCCGCGGCCCGCCGTCGCAGTCGCGTCCGCGCCCGCCGACACCGTCGCCCGCACGGAGTCGCTGGCGCTCGGCGCCCGTGACTTCATCGCGAAGCCTCTCGACCAGGAGGAGGTGAGGGTCCGGGTCGCGAACCTGCTCGAGGCGCGGAGGCTGCGGGACGAGGTCGGGCGTCAGGCGGGGTCGGCCGACGAGGAGATCCGCCGGCGCACGACGGAGATGTGGGACTCGCTGATGCAGCTCGAGGAGGCCCGCAAGAACCTGAAGGCCGCGGAGGAGGAAGCGCTCGCGCGGCTGTCGATCGTCGCCGAGCACCGCGACGGCGAGACGCCCGGCCACGTCGAGCGGATGAGCCGCTACTGCGCGCTCCTGGCGGAGGCGACCGGCGCGGATTCCGCGAGCGCGGAGAAGCTCCGGCTCGCCAGCCGCCTCCACGACATCGGGAAGATCGGCGTGTCGGACGTGATCCTGCTCAAGGAGGCGACGCTGACGCAGGCCGAGCGCAAGCTGATGGAACAGCATGTCCCTATCGGCGTCCGGTTGCTGGAGGGCTCCTCGTTCGACGCCGTCCGGCTCGCTGCGGTGGTCGTGGGGTCGCACCACGAGCGCTGGGACGGTTCCGGCTATCCCGCGGGCCTGGCGGGCGAGGACATCCCGGTAGAGGGCCGCATCGCCGCGATCGCCGACGTCTTCGACGCGCTGACGCACACGCGGCCGTACCGCCGGGCGTTCCCGCTGGGGCACGTGCTGGACATGCTGCGTCGCGAGTCGGGCGCGCACTTCGACCCGCGGCTGCTGGAGGCGTTCCTCGACTCGATGAACAGCGTGCTGAAGATCTACGAGGAGCACCGCGAGAGCGCCTAGGAGTTCTCTTGACGCGGGCACGACGAAGGTCTAATATCGAACACACGTTCGATTCGGCGGTGGCCTCTCCCCGAGCCACGGCGTAGGTTCCCCGGCCCCGCCGGCCGCCGGTCGAGCTACGGGACCCGATGGGCCCTCCCCGCAGGGGGCGGGTCAGTCGGGTCCCTTGGTTTCCGGCAGGCCCGCCTCGACGGGACGGCGGAAACCGTGCCCGGCCGCCTCGGCGGGACGGCGGAAAACGTGCCGGGCCGCCTCGGCGGGACCGCGGAAAAACGAAGGACTGAGGGTGGGTGTCGAAGCGGTACGACGAGCCGATCGAGGTCACGCCGGACCCGGCCGTCGGGGGCGCGCCCCGCTCCTTTAAGTGGCGCGGCCGCCGGTACGACATCGACCTCCCGCTGACCTCGTGGCGGGAGGCGGGGGAG
>JBHELD010000032.1:0-28321 GCA_046263255.1 Actinomycetota bacterium | reverse complement strand
TCATCCACTTCTTCGGCCCCCGCTCGAACGTCGCGAAGGACCTGCTGCTGCGGTGGAAGGTAAAGACCCGCACGAACGAGGACCTGCGCGCGGAGTTCCTCGACCGCTACGTGCCGAAGATCCTCGAGCTCGGTTTCACGATCCCCACGCCCACTCCCGTCGAGCGAGACGGCCATTGGGTCTTGATCGAAGACGAGGTCGACTGGGCTCCGCTCGACGCGATCAAGCGGAACGAGGGCCCCGAGACCGCGCGGCGCCTCGGGACACGCCGGGCGATGTACGAGTCGCATCGGTGGGTCCGCGAGGCCCTCGAAGAGCCGGCGATCCACGCGGCGTAGCGGCGATGGACGTCTACGAGGTGTTTCGGCGAAGCGGCCACAAGGAGCCGTTCGAGCACGCCGGCGCGGTGATCGCTCCGGATCCCGAGATGGCGCTGCTCATGGCCAAGGAGTGCTTCCTGCGCCGCCGGGAGGGCGAGCACATGTGGGTCGTGAAGCGCTCCGACGTCCACTCGTTCCAGGACGAGAGCCTGCTCGACATCGCAGCCGACAAGTCGTACCGGTTTGCGTCGGCGTACCGCGACGTGGTGTCGAAGAGGGAACGGGCGAGACGGCGCGCGACGGAAGTCCTGGCGGCGAGGAGCGGGCCGTGAGCGACGCGCTGAGGTCGCTGCTGACCGCGCTCGGCGACGACGAGCTGATCCTCGGGCACCGGCACTCCGAGTGGACCGGTTACGCGCCACACATGGAGGAGGACGTCGCCTTCTCGTCGATCGCGCAGGACGAGATCGGCCACGCCGCCGCGTACTACTCGATCGCCGCCGCCGTCACCGGCGGGTCGCCCGACGCGCTCGCGTTCGGACGCGACCCCGGCGACTACCGCAACGCGATCCTGTGCGAGCGCCCGAACGGCGACTGGGCTTTCACGCTCGCGCGGCACTGGCTCTACGACAACGCCGACGACGTGAGGCTCGCCGTGCTCGAGGAGTCGTCGCACGCGGACCTCGCGGCCCTCGCACGGAAGATCCGGCGCGAGGAGCGCTACCACCTCATCCACGCCGACGCGTGGATCCAGCGGATCGTGCACGGCCCCGTCGAAGGGCGCACGAAGCTCGTCGAGGCGGTGTCCGAGGCGTACCCCGAAGCGCTGGGACTCTTCGAGCCGGTCGAGAACGAAGACGCGGCTCTGGGGGAAGGCCTCCTGCCGGTTCCGTCGGGAGAGCTCCTGCAGCGCTTCGTCGACCGCACCGCGAGCGCGCTGGACGAGCTGGGTCTGCCGACCGAGGCGCGCGCTCTGGCCGACGAGACCGCGGAGTTCGTCGCGTCGTCTTCCGGCGACCTCATCGCGCGCGAGGCGGGCGAGGAACCGGCGCAGGCCGCGCGGCCCGCTGCGTTCGGCGGCCGGAGCGGCCGGCACACGGACGGCTTCAAGGAGCTGTGGGACGTGATGACGGTGACGTACCGCTCGCACCCGGGGGCCTCGTGGTGAGCGCCCGCGCCGGGACGGTCGAGGACCGCGTCTGGGAGGCCCTCGCGTCCGTCGCCGATCCGGAGATACCCGTGGTCTCGGTCGTGGACATGGGCATGATCCGCGAGGTCGCGGTGGAGGACGGCGCAGCCCGCGTCGTCGTGCTGCCGACGTTCACCGGCTGCCCCGCGCTGCCGGTCATCGAACGCGACGTCGCCGCGGCGGCCGGAGCGGTCGAAGGCGTGCGGGACGTCCACGTGTCGACGTCGTTCGACCCTCCCTGGACCGACGACCGGATCACGGATGAGGGCCGCCGCAAGCTGAAGGACTTCGGCCTCGCGCCGCCGACCGGAAAGAGCCCGGTCCTGATAACCGAGATCGGCCTGCCGGCGGTCGCGCGCTGCCCGTTCTGCGGGAGCGGCGACACGAGGGCCGAGAACCCCTTCGGCCCGACGCCGTGCCGGGCGCTGTACTACTGCGAGGCGTGCCGGAACCCGTTCGAGCAGTTCAAACCCGTCTAGCCGGGGGCTCGTCCGGCCCCTCCCGCCCCGGCCGCGGCGGTCCTCCGGTTTTTCTGAAGAATTCCGGGGGGCCCAAGAAAGCGATGTCGCGGAACTGCGCCCGCTTCGGCTAAGCCCCCCGCGGGCGCACGACGACGGTTTCGTGCTGCGGCTCGACCGTGAGCACCGGGTCGGGCACCGCGTCCGCGAGGCCCGGGTCGACGAACACGCGCACGCCGTCTCGCTCGACGACCGACTCCCCTGCGAGCGGCCCGTCGGCGAGCTCGACCTGTACGTCGACGCCGCCGCCGAGGCCGCGGGCGGTGCGAAGGCGCGCGCCCCCGGTGGCAAGGTCGACGCCGCCGAGCTCGAGCGAACGGCGCAGGACGTCGACGGCTTCGTCGGTGATCTCTATGTCCACGATCCCCTCCTATGCTCGGCTCCAGACCCTAAACAAGGAGGCGTCCGGTGGACGACAAGGTGCGGGAGTTCCTGGAGAAGCATCACGACGCCGTCATGACCACGACGAAGAAGGACGGGACGCCGCACGTCGCCCGCATCGGCGTGGGCCTGGTCGACGGCAAGCTGTGGAGCTCCGGCACCCAGACGAGGGTCCGGACGCGCCACGTGCGCCGCGACCCTCGCTCGGCTCTCATGGTGCTGGACGGGTCGACGCGCTACCGGTGGCTGGGGCTCGAATGCCGCGTGAACGTCCTCGACGGCGACGACGCGCCGAAGCTGAACCTGAGGCTGTACCGAACGCTCGCAGGCGAGCCCGACGACGTCGACGAGTACCTGGACGCGATGGTCCGAGAGGAGCGCCTGATCTACGAGTTCGAGATCGACAAGGCCTACGGCCAGTACTGACGTCGCGGCACGTCTACCTCGCTACTTCAGGTTCACCCAGACGCTCTTCGTCTGCGTGTAACCCTCGATCGAGTGCTTCCCCAGCTCCCGGCCGAAGCCCGACTGCTTGTAGCCTCCGAAGGACACGCTCGGGTCGTAGAGCCCCGCGGTGTTCACCCACACGGTCCCCGCCTTGAGGCCCCGCGCGACCCTGTGCGCCTTCGTCACGTCGGACGTCCACACCGCCGCGGCCAGGCCGTAGATCGAGTCGTTCGCCACGGCGATCGCCTCGTCGACGTCGGCGACCTCGATCACGCCGGCGACCGGGCCGAAGATCTCCTCCTGGGCGATCCGCATGTCGTTGCGGACGCCGGCGAACACCGTCGGCTCGACGTAGTAGCCGTCGCCGAGGCCCTCGGCACGGCCGCCCCCGCAGACGATCTCGGCGCCCTCGGTCCTGCCGATGTCGATGTAGCCGGTGACGCGCTCCAGCTGCTCCGCGGAGACGACCGGGCCCATCCCGGTCTCGTCGTCGAGGCCCGGCCCGAGCTTCATCGACCGCGTCGCGTCGACGAGCGACTCGACGAAATCGTCGTGCACCGCGCTCTCGACGAGGATGCGCGTCCCCGCCGTGCAGACCTGGCCGGAGTTCAGAAATACGCCGAGCATCGAGCCCTTCGACGCGCGCTTCAGGTTCGCGTCGGCGAAGACGACGTTCGGCGACTTCCCTCCAAGCTCGAGGGTGACCCGCTTCAGGTTGCCCTCCGACGCGTGGAGGATCTTGCGCCCCACCTCGGTCGAGCCGGTGAAAGTGATCTTGTCGACGTCGGCGTGCTGCGCGAGCGGCTGCCCCGCCTCGCCGCCGAAGCCCGTGACGACGTTGACGACTCCCTCGGGAACCCCGGCCTCCAGGCACAGCTGCGCGAGCCTCAGGGCCGTCAGCGGCGTCTGCTCCGCAGGCTTCAGAACCACCGTGTTGCCGAACGCGAGCGCCGGCGCGACCTTCCAGGCCGCCATGATCAGCGGGAAGTTCCACGGGATGATCCCCGCGCACACGCCCAGAGGCTCCCGCAGCGAGTAGACGAACATCGAGTCGTCCATCGGGTTCGTCTCGCCGTAGACCTTCGTCGGCCACCCCGAGTAGTAGCGGAAGCACTCGGCCGCGGCCCAGATCTCGCCGGACGCAAGCTTGATGGGCTTGCCCGAGTCGAGCGACTCGAGCTGCGCGAGCTCGTTGATGTTGCGCTTGACGAGGTCGGCGACCTTGAAGAGGATCTCGGCCCTCTTGCCGGGGCGCAGGCCCGTCCACCGGCGGTCGTCGAAGGCCTCGCGGGCCGCGGCCACCGCCCCGTCGACGTCGGGAACGCCGGCGCGCGGCACCTCGGTGACCGTTCGGCCGGTCGACGTATCGACGACCTCGAAGGTCGCGCCCGACACCGCGTCCACGGGCTGCCCCGCGATCGTCATCTTCGGCGAGGCCTCGAGGAACTTCGTCACCTCGGGGAGCAGGTCGACCTGAGCCATGGCTGATTCCTCCTGGTCGTTCGGGATGTGCGGAAGTCGCGATCGAGCCCCGAGTCTACGAGCGGGCCGGAAGCGCCGCCGCGTACGACCCCAGGAGCCGCGTGAACGTCGCGTGCTCGCTGAGCTCGGAGAGAGCCTCGACCATGGCCGGAAGGTCGGCCGCCGCCATGACGTCGGCGTAGAAGACATACTCCCACGGGCGGCCGGCGCGCGGCCGGGACTCGAGCTTCGTCAGGCTGAGGTGCCGTTCGGCCAGCGCCCCCAGACAGCGGTAGAGCGACCCGGCCACGTGCCCGACGCCGAACACGAGCGAGCACTTGTCGGGCTCGCCGAGCGGCTCCGGGTTGCGCGACAGCACGCCGAAGCGGGTGTGGTTGTCGGGGTAGGTCTGGATCCGTTCCGCCAGGACCTCGAGCCCGTACATCTCGCCGGCGCGCCGCGACGCGATCGCACCCGTGGAGTCCAGCTTCTCCTCCGCCACGCGCCTCGCAGCCCCGGCGGTGTCGTACTCCGGCCGCACGCGGACGTCGAGCGCGCTGAGGAACTCCTCGCACTGCGCGATCGCCTGCGGGTGCGACATGACCTCGCGCAGATCGTCCGCGTGCGCGCCCGGGAGCGCGAGGAGGCAGTGGTCCACGCGCACCACGGCCTCCGCGACGAGGTGCAGCCCGTGCTTCAGGAAGAGGTCGTACGTCTCGTTGATGCTGCCGGCCTGCGAGTTGTCGACGGGCACGAGCCCGTACTCGACGCGCCCGACCTCGACGGCCTCGAAGACCTTGCGGATGGACGCCAGCGGGGTGAGGACGGCGTCCGGGAAGATCGCGGCCGCGCCCTCCTCCGAGTACGAGCCCCTCTCACCCTGGAACGCGACGCCGGTCACGGGACTCAGGTTAGGTCGTTCGGCCGCGCGGGAAGGGCCCGGCTCCCCCCAGAGACCGGGCCCTTCGCGAGGTGCGACGGGGTCAGTTGTTCGGCGGAGCCGCGGAGATCAGCTGCACGAGGGCGCCCACGTCGTCGTCCTCCGCGTGCTTGGCGATGTCGGCAACGCTCACGATGCCGATGAGGTCGTGACCGTCGATCACCGGGAGACGCCGCACCTGGTGGTCGGCCATCGTGTTGATCGCGACGCCGATCGGGTCGTCGGCGCCGATCGTCACGGGCTTACCCTGGCCGAGCTCGCCGGCCCGCACCTGGGACGGGTCGCGGCCTTCGGCGAGCACCTTCACGACGATGTCGCGGTCGGTCAGCATCCCCTTCAGGCGGTTGTCCTCGCCGCAGATCGGCATCGCCCCGATGTCGAGCTTCGCCATCATCTTCGCGGCGTCGACGATCGAGTCGTTCTCGCCGATGCACTCGGCGGAGCCGGTCATGATCTCGCGTGCGGTCTTCGCCATCGGGAGTACCTCCTCGCGTCGGGCGTCTTCGTCCTCTCGTACCCCGGCCCCCGGCGCGAAAAACGCGGCGGGGTCGCACCGCCTGGAGAGCGCGCCGTCCGGCCAGAATGGGCGCCACTCCCGGCCCGGCAGGATGAGCTTGGGTTGCGTAGAATGCTCGGGAGCGCACGAATTCGGGGGAACCGCGGCGATATGAGCGAGACGGGCAGTCACATGTTCGAGGAGCAGTGGCCCGAGCTGGCGCGCCGTCTCGACGCGATGCTCGCCGGAAAGAGGGTCCCCGCGCACAAACGCGACGACATCGTCCAGGAGACGGGGCTCCGGCTGTTCCGGATGTGGGATCAGGTGGATCCCGAGCGCCCGCTCTGGGCCCTCGTCGTGACGATCGCCCTGAACCTCCTGCGCGACGAGGCGCGCAAGCGCCCCGAGCGCGAGGTGCTCGGCCTCCTCCCCGACCGTCCTGCGGACCAGGACGTCGAGCGCGCCGGCCTCGCACGGCTCGAGTGGCGGCGGGTGCAGAACGCCATGAACCAGCTGAGCCCGGCACACCGGTCGATCCTTCTCGCCGAGCTCGGCGACGAGCCTGCGATGGCGAGCCGCGGCGCGAACGCGACGAAGATGCTGCGCATGCGCGCCCGCCGGCGCCTCAGCGCCCTCCTGGACGTGGCGTCCGCCAGCGGGATGGTCTTCGGCCTGCGGCTCCGCCGCCTGTTCGACCTCGAGCGCCACGTCGTCGCCGTCCGCACGCTCCTGTCGCAGACCGAGAACGTCGCGGCCCCCGCGGCCGCGGGGTTCCTCTCGGCCGTCGCGCTGTTCGCCGCGGCGGCGGGGCCTCTGGCCGGCGATGCCGGCGCCGGTCTCCTCGGGAGACGCGGCGCGTCGGACGGCGTGTCCGGTCTGGCTTCGGCGTCTCTCGCCGCCGCGACGGATACCGGCGGTGCCGCCGGCGCCGCGGCCGCACGATCCGCGGGCACGACCTCGAACCGGCGCGCGGGACGGGCCGGCAGGAACCTCGGGGTCGTCCACGCGCCGGGCGACAAGTCGGCAGAGAACAAACCGATTCGCGCCGGCGCGGGCGATCACTTCGTCGAGGGTGCGGCCGACGTCGGGGTCCTCGGCTACGGCGTGCGCGTCGGTGACCGCGGCTATCAGACCCCTGCCTGCGTGTCGTCCGGCACCGACCTGCTGCTGCCGCCCGACGCGTTCTGCAGCAAGGGCGAGACGCGCGAGGGCGTCCACGTGAGGCTCCGCGTCGGGTCGGACGAGCACAACGTGGAGGTGCGCGTAGACGTCGAGTGACGTCTACGCGACTCTCTCCGAACTCACCCGCCGTTATTCGGCGAGAGGGGGCCTCAGCTCCGGGTGAGCCTGCGCGACCCACGCCTGCTCCGCGCGGCCGATCTCGGTCGACGACGGCTCGCCGTACCACAGCTCCCGCGCGATCGCCTGCCAGTTGTTCGTCGCCTCGAGCCGCCCGAGCAGGCTCGCTACCCCGAAGGACATGCGGTTGAACGTCACCATCACGCCCGGGATCCCGACCTTCCGCAGCGTCTGGAACGCGCTCGAGCGCGGGTCGAACCCGGCCGCCGCGATCTCCTGGACGAGCTCGGCCGTGATCCGGAACGGGCGGTCCTCGAGCACCGGAGCGTTCATCATCTTCAGGTGCTCCCACACCGCCTCGACCTCCGGCGTCTTCGGGCTGAGGATGCCGAGCGCTTCCAGCGCCGCGCGCCCGCGTTCCCTGTCGTCGTCGATCAGCGCGCCCACGATCTCGAGCAGCAGCGTGAGCGTCCCGGGATCGAGAGCGCGCACCAGGCCGAAGTCGAGGAACGCCACCCTCCCCTCCGGCAGCAGCAGGTAGTTGCCGGGATGCGGGTCGGCCGAGAAGAGCCGGAACCGGTTGAGGCTTCCGTAGAAGAAGCGGAACAGGATCTCCGCGAGATGGTTGCGCCGCTGCTCGTCCCACGCGAAGGCGGTCGTGAACGGCTCGCCCTCGACGAACTCCTGCGTGATCACGCGCGTCCGGCAGTACTCCGGGTAGACCTGCGGCACGGCGATGTACGGGTGGCCGGCGAAGAGCTCCGCGAACTGCGCCTGGTTCGCCGCCTCACGCCGGTAGTCGAGCTCCTCCATCACGCGGTCGCGCACCTCGTTCGCGACCTCCTTCGGGTCTACGTTGGGCGCGATCGCGACCGACAGCTTCGTCATCGCCGAGATGTTCTTCAGGTCGGATCGAACGGCCTCGTCGACGCCCGGATACTGCACCTTGACCGCGACGTCTTCGCCGGTGTGGAGGCGAGCGCGGTGCACCTGGCCGATCGACGCCGCCGCGATCGCGTCGTCGCCGAACTCGGCGAACAGCTCGTGCGGGTCCTGACCGAACTCCTCCTTGACGACCGCCTTCGACGCCTCCGGGTCCATGGGCGGCGCCGAGTTCTGGAGCATCGTCAGCGCGTCCTTGTACGTGGCGAGGTACTCGCCCGGCGCAGAGAACTCGTAGAACGACGCGAGCTGGCCGACCTTCATCGCGGCGCCCTTCATCTCGCCGAGCATCTGGACGAGCTGCTGCGCCGTCTTCTGATGGAACCCGTCGAGGAACTCCTGGGACCGCTCCGGCGACGCGAACGCACGCGCTCTCGTGCCGAGGAAGCGGAAGGCGGACTTGCCCGTCTGGCCGGCCAGCCGCGCCCCCCGCTGCGCCCAGCCGGTGGGGATAGGACCCTTCTTCTCGCCGGCCATCGGCGCCAACTCTAGTTCGACCCCCGGCGAGATCGGTTCGCGGCCCGACAGCACGCTCGCGTTCCTGCCGGTAGCCTTCGCGCAGCAGGGCGAGCGGGGCGACCGAGGAGGGCCTGTGGCGAACGGAACCGTGACGGTGAGAGGAGAGGCGTTGATCCCCGGAGAGCCCGACGAAGCCCACGTGTTCATCGAGATCAAGGCCGTCGACAAGACCCCGCAGAAGGCGATGGCCGACGCGTCCCAGCGGAGCGCGCGGCTCCAGGCGATCTTCGGCGACCTCGGCGTCCCCGACGCGGCCCGTTCCACCTCGGGCATCACGCTCACCGAGGAGACGGAGTGGGAGAGCAGGTCGGGCCGGCGCAAGCACGTCGGCTTCCGCGCGAGCAACCGCATCACCGTGCGACTCGACGACGTCGAGAAGGTGGGGCGGCTCGTCGGCGAGGCCGCCGACAAGTGCGACGCGATCGTGAGGGGGCCGAGCTGGCAGATCGCTCTGGCGAACCCGGCGAGGGTCGAAGCCTTCCGGACGGCGGCCGAGGACGCGCGCCGCAAGGCGGAGGCGTACGCGACCGCGCTGGGCGCGACGCTGGGCGACGTGCTGACTGTGATCGAGCCGGGCCTGGCCGTGCGGACGCATCAGCGGCACGAGGTCGTGCCGCCTCCCGCCGCGGCCCCCGGCCGCGCGCCCGCGCCGGCGCCGGAGATACAGGTGGAGGCAGGCGCGCTCGACATCCCGGCCGCGGTCGAGGTGACGTTCGCCCTGGAGCAGCGATGACCGCGGACACCGGCGCGGGCGCCGGCGGCGGGATGCCTACGTTCCCCTGCCCGAAGTGCGGCCATCAGCTCCCGGCCGGCACTCCCATATGCGGCAACTGCGGGACGATCCAGGGCGGCGGGGGCGCGCCCTACGTCCCGGAGCCGCTGGCCGCGTCGGGCATTCGGCCGGGCGTGGTCGTGAGCGTCTTCCTGATCGTCGCGGTCGCCGTCGGCGCTTTCTTCGCGCGCGGCGCGATCTCGGATGCGTTCGAGGCCGTCGGCGACGCGTTCGAAGGGGCGACGACCCAAACGACCGAGGACGGCGGAACGGGCGGACGAAACGGGCGAGGAGGCGCGGGAGACGGCGGCAGCGGGTCGAACGGGGGCAAGGGCATCGCGATCGCCTACCGTCACGTCGGCCAGGTCGTGCGCGACCTGAGGGCCGGGGGGATCCCCTGCACGGCCGCGCGGGTCGACGGCTCCGACGACTACGTCGAGACCGGGAGCTGTCAGTCGAACGGGAGCCACGTGCAGATCAACCTGTATTTCCAGCCGGCGAGCCTGAGGCTGGCGGGAGAGATCTACGAGGAGTTCGCGTTCGCCTGGGTCCACGACGACAACTGGTACGTCTCCGGCGAGACCTCGCTCATGGCGAGGATCCAGAAGGTCCTCGGGGGCAGGCTGTACCGGCCGTAGCGACGCAAGCTGAGCCGCGCCCCGGCGGCTGGAAACCGGGGAAACCCCGCCGCACCGGGCGTACGCTATTTTCTGCCAAAGCGAGCAGAGATTGGGGGCCCGGATGGGCGACAGGATGACCGAGTCCTTCGAGCCGTACCGGCCGGATCCGTCCTACGAGCTGGACTACGACGACGAGCCGGCCGGCCGCGGCCCGGGACGCGTCCTGTGGGGACGCGTCGTGATCCTCGGGGTCGCCCTGCTGCTCACGTTCCTGCTCGGCCGCGCCACCGGCGGCGGTGGCGCAGGCGTCTCCCCGGAGAGGTTCGACGACGTAGCCCGGGAGCGCGACGAGCTCGAAGCCGAGGTCGCCGACCTTCAGGCGCAGCTCGAGGCCGCGCAGGAGCCCTCGCCGGCTCCGACCGCGTCGCCCACGGCCGCCGGGGCCGCGACCGATCCCGAGGGTGAGACGGAGGGCGGCACGACCTACATCGTCAAGTCGGGCGACACCCTCGCGAGCATCGCGGCGGCGGAGTACGGGGACGCGATGCTCGACGACTACATCGCCGAGGCGAACGGGATCACGAACCCCGAGGCGCTTGCCGTGGGGACCAGGCTGATCCTGCCGCCGCCTCCCGAGTAGCGCGCGCTAGGGCGTCTCCCGCACGGCCTTCGTCAGCCGGTCCAGCTCCGCCACCGCCGCGGCCACCTCGTCGTCGCGCGGGGGCAGCGGCCCATACCGTTCGGTCTCGAACGCGCCGAGCGCGCGGCGGGACCCGCCGCGGTGGAAACGTGCGGTGCGGGCCAGGAGCTCGGCGGCGGTCTCAGGTGGGGCGCGTCCCTCGCCCCGCGCCTGCAGCGCGTCCTCCAGCCGCCGCAACGCCGTCGTGACCGGCCCGGCCCCCGCGGGCAGGGCCGGGCGCCGCGGTCGCCGGCGGCGCGGCGCGAACGCCCTCCACGCGAGCCACAGCATCGCCGCGACCGCGCCGGACCCGGCGACGGCGAGGGCCGTCTTCACCACCGGGCCCACCTGCTTCAGCGCGTTCGCGGCGGCGGCGACGGCGCGCAGCAGCGGGATGCTGCTCGACAGACCGGCGGCGGCCGGCGGGATCGCGAACGTCGGGTCGAACTCGTACCAGCCGTAGCGCGGGAACCACACCTCGACCCAGGAGTGCGCGTCGCTGGCGCGGACGTCGAAGTAGCCGCTGAACGCGTTGCGCACGCCCGGCGCGTACCCGGCGACGACGCGGGCGGGGATGCCGAGCGTGCGCAGCATCACAGCGGTCGCCGACGCGAACTGCTCGCAGAAGCCCACGTTGGCGTCGAACAGGAAGTGGTCGACGGCGTCCCGGCCCGCAGGGGGCACCGGTGAGTCGAGCGAGTACTCGTAGTTCCGCCGCAGGTATCGCTCGATCGCTTTGACGCGGTCGTAGCCGGTCGCGGCCGGCCCGGCGATCCGCCGCGCGAGCGCGCCGACGCGGTCGGGCAGAGCCGGCGGGAGCTGGAGGTAGGGCCGGATCGCGTCGGGGACCGGCCCCGGCGGGAGCGCCCGCAGCTCGGCCGGCGTCGCGGATCCCCGAGTCGAGACGACGCTGTAGACGGTGCCCTCGGTGAGCGTCGCCGGCGTCCGCACGGCACCGAGCGCGTCGATCGTGATCCCGCCGTCGTACCAGATCGTGTCCGGCTGACCCGCGGCGAAGATGACGTTGGGCTGCTCCGCCTCTACGTAGTACGTCTGCGTGACGTTCGCGCGGGGGCCGAGGCTGCGCAGCTCGGGCGGGTAGGAGTACGGCGGCGTCTCGCCGGTGAGGTCGAAGGCGTCCTCGTCGCTGCCCTGCCACGACACCCCGTCGTACGCGCCGAAGACCATTCCCTTCCACATCGCCGGCGCCGACGAACGCACGCGCATCACGAGGTCGTCGGGGAGGTCGCCGCGGACGCGCAGGTCCATCCGGTCGTCGAACCCGTAGTAGGAGGAGCCGGAGGAACGCGACGAGGGGTCGCCGGGAAAACCGGGGTTCGTAACGCCGTCGGATGCCGCGGCGCCCAGTCCGGGACCCAGCGAGAACGGCAGCGAGAAGTGCTGCGACGCGACCGACTGCGGCAGCAGCATGAAGATCGCCGTCCCGCAGAGCGCGACGGGCAGCGCGGCGCGCCCGACCTCGCGCCACGGAAGACGCGGCGGCACGGGACGTCCTCGCTCCGGCGTCATCCAGGCATTCGTCGATCCGCCGAGCTCCGAGCGGTGCGACAGCGTCAACGCCGCCATGACGAAGACGAAGTAGACGAGGACGAACGCCCCGTAGGTCATGTCCTGCGAGAGAGTTCCCGCCACCGCCATGAGCGCGAGCGAGGAGCCGAGAGAGAAGTTGAGATCCTTCCTCGCCGGGAGGTCGAACCCGTGCAGCACCTGGACCGCGAGGAACAACGTCGCGAGCGGGAAGCGAGCTTCGTCCAGCGTCGCGACCGCGCGCAGCTGGTCGAAGAAGCGCACCAGCGCGACGACGGCTCCGACCGTCACGCCGATCTTGACGAGCCAGCTCGAGGCGTTCCGGCGGACGTATGAGACCCAATAGCCGAGCGGCAGCGCGACGAGGAGCAGCGCGAGCATCGTCGTGGAGACGGCTCCGACGGAGGCCAGCGCGAGCGTCCCGGTCATCACCGCGCCCAGCACCACGCCGCGCAACGCGAGGGAGTCCTCCGGGGGCCGCGGCGCGTTCGCGCGCGCAAGCGCCGCTATCACGCCTCCAGACATGCCCTGAGCTCCTCGCCCGGTCTGACGATCCGCGCCGGCGCCGCCGCAGCGGGCGCGGCGTGCTCCTCGGCTCCGTAGACGGCGGTGACTCCCGCGCCGCGGGCCAGCGCGGCCGCGACCGCCTCTTCCGTGTCCGGGTGCGGCGGCGCGAAGAGCACGAACGAGCACCTCCGGCCCCACCTGGCGAACGCGGCGCCGACCCCCGCGACCGCGCCCGGTCCTGCGGGTTCGACTCCCGCGCACCAGTCGAGCAGCGTCGCGGCCGTCGCGCCGTCGAGAGGGTCCGACGACCCGGCGCACACGCAGTGGACGAGACGCCCCTGCGTCAGCGCGTGAACGCCGACCGAGGCCGCCGCCGCGACGAGCGCCTCCCACACCTGCTCCTCGTGGGGCTCGGGGTCGCCCGACAGCACGAGGACGACCGGGCTCCGTGAGGGCTCCTCGTGCTCTCTCACCACGAGCCGCCCGGTGCGAGCGGTCGACCGCCAGTGGATCCACCTCCGCTGGTCGCCCGGGCGGTACTCGCGGACGCCGGCGAAGACGTCTCCGTGTCCGGACCTCGTCGCGGCGATCGCCTCGTCCGCGGTGGCGGCGGGAGTGTCGGGAAGCGGGAACCCTCGTAGCTCAGTCCACGCGGGATGCACGATCAGGCGCGACCGCACCGGCAGCTCCCGCCGCGTGCGGGTCAGGCCGAAGGGCGCGCCGGTGGAGACCACCGCGGTCCCCTCCTCGAAGACGCCGCGCCTCACCGCCACCCTCGTCGTCTCGACCGCGACCGAGTCGCCGGCCGCCACAGCCTCCGACGCGACCGCCAGGGGATCGAACGCGGGGAAGCGATCCTCGATGCGCATGAGCGGCAGGCGACGCGTCCCCGGCCCCCGGACGCGCAGCCGTACCGCGACCGGCTCTCCGACCCGGGCCCGCGCGGGGAACGAGTGCACGACCTCTACGGCCGCGAGCCGGTGGCCGGCGACGAGGCCCGACGCGGCCAGCCCGAGCACGCCGGCGGCGAGCACGAACAGCCATCCCGCCTGCGCCGTCGTCGCGACGACCACGAGGACGCTTCCGACCGCCCCGACTATCCCGGCCTTCGTCGTCGGCCGGCGCCTCATCGCGATAAGGAATGCGTCCGCGGCGGATCCGGTGGGGCGGGAGCTGCGTGAGCGCCGTCCGTCACCGGAGCGGGCGTGGAGTCCACGATCGCGCGCACGAGCTTGCGTCCCCGCACGGGATCCTGGCCGAATCCCCCCTTCGTGACGATGCGGTGGGCGAGCGTCCCGAGCGCGAGCGCCTTCACGTCGTCGGGTACGACGAACTCGCGGCCCTTCAGCAGCGCCCTCGCCTGCGCGCACCTGATCAACGTCACCGACGCCCGGGGGCTGGCGCCGAGCGTTATCTCGGGATGTCTGCGCGTCTCGGTCACGATCGCGAGCGCGAAGTCGAGCACGGGCTGGGACACGAACGTGTCGCGCACCGCGTGCTGCACCGCGCCTACCTCCTGCGGAGTCAGCACCGGGCCGAGCTCCTCGATAGGGTGACCGTGGAGCTGCGCGACGATGATCTCCTTCTCCGTCTGGGGCGCGACGTAGCCCATGTCGATCGCGAGCGCGAAGCGGTCGAGCTGCCCCTCGGGCAACGGGAACGTCCCGTGCTGCTCGAGTGGGTTCTGCGTCGCGACGACGAACACCGGCTGCGGCAGCGCGTGCCGGATCCCGTCCACCGTGACGGCTCGCTCGTCCATCGCCTCGAGCAGCGCCGACTGCGCCCGCGGCGTCGCCCGGTTGACCTCGTCCACCAGCACGACGTTGGCGAAGATCGGGCCGGGGATGAAGTCGAACGCGTGGGTCGACTGGTCGAAGACGGTCGTCCCGGTCACGTCGGACGGGAGCAGGTCAGGCGTCGCCTGGATCCTCTTGAAGGAGCCGCCGACCGACGCGGCGAGGCTGCGGGCGAGCATCGTCTTGCCGACGCCCGGCACGTCCTCGATCAGGAGGTGCCCGCCGGCGAAGAGCGCCGTCGTGGCAGCCTCGACGGCGCGGCGGTTCCCCTTGATCACGCGCTCGACGTTCTCGGTCAGACGGCGCGCGGCGACGGACGCGGCGCTACGGTCCATCAGGCCGCCCCTGCTTCTGTGCCACGCTTGGGGGCATGGCGCGGTTCGAGATCCTGGAGCACACAGCAGATGTCGGCATAAAGGCGGAGGCAGTTGACCTGCCCGGGGTGTTCGAGCAGGCGACGCTCGGCTTGCTCGACATCATCGGGACGTGGTCCCCCGGCGCCGCGGAGGCCTCCGAGGCCGTCGAGGTCGAGGTCGAGGCGGGCGACTCGGGGGCGCTGCTGGTCGACTGGCTCGGGGAGGTCCTGTACGTCCACGACTCGCGCGACGCGGTGGTGACGTCGCTCGAGATGTCCGACGTGACCCCGGAGCACGCGCGGGGAAGGATCGGGATCGCCCCGCGCGACCAGGAGGCGTACGAGGGGGGGACGCAGGTGAAGGCGATCACGTACCACCGGCTGTCTGTCGAGGAGACGCCGGAAGGCTGGACCGCGACCGTCTACGTGGACGTCTAGAGGGGCGCGATGGACGTCCGGAGGCTCGACGAGTTCGTGTGGGAGGTCCCGGTGGGGTGGGTCGCCGGGATGCGCGTCCCCGGGCGCGTGTTCGCCTCGGAGAGACTGGTCCGCAAGGCGGTCGAGGACAACGCCATCGAGCAGGTGGCGAACGTCGCGACGCTGCCGGGGATCGTCGGCGCGTCGCTGGCGATGCCGGACATCCACTGGGGCTACGGCTTCCCGATCGGGGGCGTCGCCGCGACCGACGCCGACGCAGGAGGAGCGGTGTCGCCCGGAGGGGTCGGCTTCGACATCGGCTGCGGCGTGAGGCTCGTCCGGAGCTCGGTGACGTGGGCCCAGGCGAAGCCGGCGATCCGCGAGCTCGTCAGGACGCTCGGCCGCCGCGTCCCCCGCGGGGTCGGCGGGAAGGGCCGCATGCAGCTCGACTCGGCGGGCATGGAGGCGGTGCTGCGCGAGGGGGTGAAGTACCCGCTGTCGCGCGGGATCGGATGGGAGGAGGACGCGGAGCTGTCGGAGGACTCCGGGGCGCTCCCGGGCGCGCGTCCCGACCTCGTCTCGGAGCGGGCGAAGGAGCGCGGAGGGTCGCAGCTCGGCAGCCTCGGGGCCGGCAACCACTTCCTCGAGGTCCAGGTCGTCGACGAGGTGCGCGACGCGGGTGCCGCGGAGGCGATGGGTCTCTTCGATGGCGGCGTCGCAGTGATGATCCACTCGGGCTCGCGCGGCCTGGGCCACCAGACGTGCACCGACCACCTGCAGGCGATCGTGCGGCTGATGCCGCAGCTCGGCATCGACGTCCCCGACCGGCAGCTCGCGTGCGTGCCGATGGACCACCCGCGCGCCGAGAGCTACTTCGGCGCGATGGACGCCGCAGGGAACTTCGCCCGCGCGAACCGGCACGTCTTGACCGACGCGACGCGCGAGTCGTTCGCGGGGGTCTTCGGCGCAAGCTCGCGCGACCTCGAGATGGGGGTCGTCTACGACATCTCGCACAACCTGGCGAAGATCGAGGAGCACACGGTCGACGGGAAGAAGCGCAGGCTCTGCGTGCACCGCAAGGGAGCGACGCGTGCGTTCGGCCCCCGGCATCCGGAGCTGCCGTCGCGCTACTCCGACGTGGGCCAGCCGGTGATCATTCCCGGGAGCATGGGAACGCATTCGTACGTGCTCGCCGGGCTGGGGGCCGAGCAGTCGTTCGCCTCGACGTGCCACGGCGCCGGGCGCGCGATGAGCCGCACGCAGGCGAAGAAGCAGATGGACGGCAACGAGCTGAAGCGTCAGCTCGAGTCCGAGGGGATACTCGTCGCGGCAAGCCACGCGCGGCTGCTCTCCGAGGAGGCGCCGTACGCGTACAAGGACGTTTCGGAGGTCGTGGAGACGTGCGAGGGCGCGGGCCTGACGAAGGTGGTGGCGAGGCTGCGCCCGGTCGCCGTGGTCAAGGGCTGACGTTCCGCAAGGGGCGGTGCTAGCAGCCGCCGACGGCCTTCAGCGCGTTCACGCGGCCGTACCCGAAGACGGGATCGCGCCCCTGGGGGCCGAGGTCGTCCGTCTTCGACAGCAGGCACTCCACGATCGCGTCGTTCGCCAGACCCTTGCTCGCCAGCAACGCCGCGACGCCCGAGACGAACGCGGCGGCCATCGACGTGCCGGCGAGCGACGCGTACCCGTCGAACGACGAGCACGTCGGGGACCTCCCCCGCAGGTACGTCGAGAGGATGTCGTTCGCGCACGAGATCGCCTGGTCGCCGCCCGGAGCCACTAGGTAGCCCTTAGAGCGCCGCGAGTCGAAGTTCGTGTAGTACGCGGGGCGGTCGCTGCGGTCGACCGCGCCGACGCAGAGGACGCCGTTCACGGCCGCGGGCTCGGCGCACACCGGCAACGAGTCGTTGCCGGCGGACGCGACGACGACGGCTCCCTTCGCGAGCGCGTACGACACGGCTTCGTGCACCGGCCGCATCGAGCCGGTGATCGAGTCCACGTGCCCGGCGGCGTCGTACGAGACGGACAGGTTGATCACCTGGGCTCCCTTGTCGGCCGCGTACCGAATCCCCGCCGCAACGCGACCGGTGGTGCCGGTCTCGCCGGCGTCGAGCACTCGCACGGGAAGGATCGACGCCGCGGGCGCGACGCCCGCGATCCCCACGCCGTTGTTCGTCACCGCGGCCGCGATCCCGGCCACGTGCGTGCCGTGACCGGCTTCGTCCTGCGGGCCGTCGGCGTCACCCTTGCCGTCCACGAAATCCGCGTCCGCGTGCGCCACGACCTTCTGGGCCAGGTCCGGGTGTCCGAGGTCGACGCCGGAGTCGACGACCGCGATCGTCACCCCGCCGCCGCTCGCGACAGCCCAGGCGCGGTCGGCCTGGATGCGCGTCAGGCCCCACTGCTGCGAGGCGTAGGGGTCGCCGGGACCGGTCGATTCGCCGGACGCCGGCGCGCCGAGAAGCCCCGCGACGAGGGCGGGCACGAGGGCGGCTACGAGGGGCTTCCGGGCCAAGTTGGGACCTCTGATCGTTCGGTCTGCTCGTTTAGTCGATTCGCTCCGCGCGTGCCCTTTCCTGCCTTTCTGGAAGGTCTGCCCAGGCGGCGCAACGGCGCGCCGGCCACAGCGCGGCCGTAACCTGGGGGCACCCCTACCCGGAGGCCGCGTGAGCCCACCCCGCTTCACCAGCATCGAGGACGCATCCAGCCGCCTGGAGGCGGCGGGATACCTCTCCGACGAGGCGATTGCCACGGTCATCTACCTCGCCGGGCGACTGGACAAGCCCCTGCTCGTCGAGGGGCCGGCCGGCGCCGGCAAGACCGAGCTGGCGAAGTCGGTGGCGGCGGCGCTGGGGCTCCGCCTTCTGCGCCTCCAGTGCTACGAGGGCGTGGACGAGACGAAGGTCCTGTACGAGTGGAACTACCGCAAGCAGCTCCTCCGGATCCAGGCCGGCCAGGGGGCCGGATGGGACGAGCTGTCCGACGACATCTTCTCGGAGGAGTTCCTGCTCGAGCGCCCCGTCCTGCAGGCGCTCCGCGCGCGCGAGCCGGTCGTGCTGCTGATCGACGAGGTCGACAAGCTCGACGTCGAGGCCGAGGCGCTGCTGCTCGAGGTCCTGTCCGACTGGCAGGTGACGATCCCCGAGATGGGCACGGTGCGCGGGGCCGCCGCGCCCCTCGTCGTGTTGACCTCGAACGCGGTCCGCGAGCTGTCCGAGGCGTTGAAGCGGCGGTGCCTCTACCTGTATCTCGACTACCCGGACGTCGAGCGCGAGAAGGCGATAGTGCTGCGACGCGTCCCGGACCTGAACGAGGCGCTCGCGGATGCGGTCGTACGCCTCGTGCGGAGCATCCGGGCCCTCGAGCTGAAGAAACCGCCGTCGATCGCGGAGACGCTCGATTGGGCGCGCACGCTGCTCGAGCTCAGCATCACGACGCTCGACCGCGCGGCGATCCGCCGGACCCTCTCCGTCCTCGTGAAGTTCCGCAGCGACGCGGACAGGGTGACGGACGAGCTCGGCCTCGCGGCGCCGCAGGAGTGACGTGCTCGACCGCCTGCTGGAGCTCTGCGGGGCGCTGAGGGACGCGGGCGTGCCCGTCTCGTGCGCGGAGGGCATCGACGCGGCGCGCTCCCTGGGCCAGGTCCCGTTCGAGAGCCGCGCCGCGTTCAAGGGCGCGCTCGCGGCGACGCTCGTCAAGAGCCCGGCGCACCGCCCCGCGTTCGACACGCTGTTCACGCTGTACTTCGAGGCGGGGCTCGAGGAGCGGCCTGCGTCCGAAGCCTGGGATCCGTCGGACCTGCGGCCCGAGCTCGTACGGGCGCTCACGTGGGGGGACGGCTCCGCGCTCGGGGGCCTGGCGGTGCGCGCGGTCGAGACGCTCGGACGCGTCGAGAACAGCCCCTCGGGGAGCCTCTACTTCGAGTACCCGGTGACCCGTGCGCTCGATCTCGCCGCGATCCGCGCGGGGGTCGAGCGCGACGTCCGGGACCTGTCGCCGGTCGAGCGCCGGCTCCTGCTGGACGAGCTCGACGAGAGGGTGCGGCGGTTTCGCGCCGCGGTCTCCGCCGAGGTCCGCAAGCGCGTCGTGCGGCGGAGGGGACCCGAGGCAGTCGCGCGCTACGCGGTGCGGCCGGTGCTGGAGGACCTCGACCTGCTCACCGCGACCGCCGACGAGATGGCGGAGCTGCGGCGGGCCGTGCGCCCGCTGGCGCGCCGGCTCGCCGCGAAGATGACGATGAAGAGGCGGAGGGCGCAGCGCGGCCGCCTCGACGTGCGCCAGACCGTCCGGCACTCGCTGTCGGCCGGAGGCGTTCCCGTCGAGACGTTCTTCCGCAAGCGGCCACCGCACCGCCCCGAGCTCTTCGTCCTGTGCGATGTCTCGAGCTCGGTCGCGAGCTTCTCGCGCTTTTCGCTGATGCTCGTGCACGCGCTCGCGTCGGAGTTCCAGCGCGTGCGCTCGTTCGCGTTCGTCGACACCGTCGACGAGGTGACGTCGTTCTTCGAGCACGAGGACTTCGCGGCGGCGGCCGAACGGCTGCGGCGCGAGGCGAAGGTCGTGAGGATCGACTCGAACTCGAACTACGGCGCCGCGTTCGAGGCCTTCGTGGAGCGGTACGGGGACGCCCTCGGGCCGAAGTCGACGGTGCTGGTGCTGGGCGACGCACGAAACAACAACCGGCCCCCGCGCGAGCAGAACCTCGCGGCGATCGCCGGCAGCGCGCGCCACACGTACTGGCTGAACCCCGAGTCGCTCGCGTACTGGGACAGCGGCGACTCCCTCGCCGGCCTCTACGCGGCGCACGTCGACAATATGGTAGAGGTGCGCAACCTCCGGGGGCTCGAGGACTTCGTGGTCCGCGACCTGTAGGGCTACGGGCGGCGCGTGCGGAGCACGCAGAACTCGTTGCCCTCGGGGTCGGCCAGCACCACCCAGCTCACCTCCCCCTGGCCGATGTCGATCCGGCGCGCGCCCAGGCCCACGATCCGCTCGACCTCCTCGTCCTGCTCGCGGTCGCGGGGGCTGACGTCGATGTGCAGCCGGTTCTTCACCTCTTTCTCCTCCGGCACCTGGACGAAGACGATCGTCGGCCCCGGCTCGTCGCCGCCGATCTCGACCAGGTCCGCGTCCTGGTCCACGACGCGGTAGCCGAGGATCCGGCTCCAGAAGTCGGCCAGCCGCATCGGGTCCCTGCAATCCACGACGAGCTCCGTGAACCTGCTGCTCATCTCGCCCTCCCTCGATCGCGCGCTTGCTTTTCGTGCCGCGGACGTGCATCCTCCTCGATGAAAGCATTCCGTGCGCGACCGAGCGAGGAGGTGGAGACCGATGATGGTGCCCAACGCGATCTCCGCCGCGCCGGCGCACGGCCCGATCCTCCGCTAGCCGTCTTCCAGCGGAATCGCGCAGCGTCTTTCCCCGCTGCCTGCGCGCCCGGCGCGACGACACACGCCCGTTCGCAGGCGCGCTCGGCAGCGCGCGCCCCAGTTCGTACAGGAGCCCGAGGTGACCTCATTCGATCTGCACGAGCTCGGCTGGACGGCCGAGCTCGAGGAGCACATGGCACCACACCGCGCCGCCGGGTGGATCCCCGGCCGCGTCGCGGTGCAGCACCGCGGCGCGTACGTCGTCCTCACGGAAGCAGGCGAGACCGCCGCCCGCCTGACCGGCCGCATGCGCGGCGACGGCGACGGCCGCCCTGCGGTGGGCGACTGGCTGGCGCTGCGCCCCTTGCCGAACGAGCCGGCGACGATCGTCGAGGCGATCCTTCCGCGCACGAGCAAGTTCTCGCGCCACGAAGCCGGGAAGGTGACCCGCGAGCAGGTCGTCGCGGCGAACGTCGACGTGGCGTTTCTCGTCGCGGCGTTGAACCACGACCTCAACCCCCGGCGGCTCGAGCGCTACGTCACGACCGCGTGGTCGGGCGGCGCGAGCCCCGTGATCGTCCTGACGAAGCCGGACCTCTGCGACGACCTCGGTGCCGCTCTGGCCGAGGTCGAGACCGTCGCCCTCGGGATCCCGGTCCACGTCGTCAACGGCCTCACCGGCGAGGGGGTGGACGAGGTGAGGCCGTACCTCGCCGGCGACAAGACCGCGGCGCTGCTCGGCTCCTCCGGCGCGGGCAAGTCGACGCTGCTCAACCGCCTCGCCGGCACCGAGCTGCAGCGCGTGGCGGAGATCCGCTACGACGGCAGGGGCCGGCACACGACGACCGAGCGACACCTGTTCCGCCTCCCCGGCGGAGGCCTCGTGCTCGACACGCCGGGGATGCGCGAGCTGCAGCTATGGGACGGCGAGAGCATGGACCGGACCTTTGGCGACGTCGCCGAGCTCGCGGAGCTCTGCCGCTTCGACGACTGCGCACACGACCGCGAGCCGGGCTGCGCGGTCGTCGCCGCGCACGAGGCCGGGACCCTCTCGCCGGAGCGGCTCGCGAGCTACCGCAAGCTGCAGCGCGAGCTGCGCTACCTGCGCGTCAAGCAGGACCGGCGCGCCGCGGCCGAGCAGAAGCGGCAGTACAGGCTGGTGAGCAAGAGCATGCGCGGCGGCTAGGCGAGGCCCTCCGACTCGAGCTCGCGCAGGAATCCGTGGGACGGCCGCCGACGGCCCCCGTCTCTACCCGGCGCGGTCGTCGTCCACCCATTCGCGGGTGAGGAAGAGCCAGAACGCGAGGCCCCGGTATCTCCCGTAGCGGCGGAAACGCCGCTCGATCGCGGCATCCGAGGCCTTCTTGCGCCGGGTGAGACGCGCGTACGTCGGCCGCGTCCACGAGTCGAGGATCAGCAGCGAGTGGCGTCCGGCCAGCATCATGATGTGCGCCGCCGCGTAGGGCCCGACGCCCGGGAGCGCCTGCAGGCGCTTCGCGAGCTCTTCGTCCGGGAGCTCCTCGGGAGGAGCCGCGACCAGCGCCTCGAGGTCCACCGTGCGCTCCGCGACCATCGTCGCCAAAGAGACGAGGTACCTGCCGCGGTAGCCGGCGCGGACGACGTCGCGGTAGAAGTCCTCCCCCGCCGACGCCATGGCCGCACGCGTGGGAAAGGCGCGGCCGCGCCACCCGGTCGCCGGCGCTCCCGCCGCGGGCTCCCCCAGGTGCTCGACCAGCGCGGTCGTCATCCGCACGGTCGCCGACCACGCGCAGTTCGTCGTGCACACGGTCTTGACGACCTCCTCGAAGACGCTGGGGCTGCGGATCATCCGCCCGGCCCCCGCGGCCGTCCACGACAGGTCGGGGTCGTCTCGCACCGCGTCGTAGAAGCCGGAGAGGTCCTGCTCGAGTCCCAGGATCCGCCGCACCGTCGCCTTCAGCTCCTCCGCGGTGGCCGCGGCGGGAGGACGTCCTGCGACGTCGATCGAGACGGCGCCCGGCGCGGCCGGGCGCGCGGTTATCGTGCGCGGCCGGCCGCGCGCGACTGCGACCGTGACCTCGAACGACAGCGACTGCTCGTCTATCTCCATCGGAGGGAGCGACGCGACGCCGTGCGACGCGAGCGTGCGGGCGAGGTCGACGGGCTCGCCGCCGGGCCCTCTCAGGGGGACGAGAAGGCGCGTCATCCGCCGAAGGCCTCGATCAGCTCCAGCGTCCTCAGCGTCAACCCGAGGTCGTCCGGCCATCCCTCCTCGGGCGCGGCGTCGCGCAGCTCGTCGAGGAACTGGTCGGCGGTCGCGTGCTCGACGGGTATTCCCGCCGCTCCCCAGAAGGTGAGCGCCGTAGCGCGCTCCCACGCGTCCCACCACTCCTCGTCGGCCTCGCGGGCCCACTTCAGACCCCACTCCGCCATCTCGGTCTTCGGCCCCTCGGCGAGCCAGAAGGCGCCGGCGGCCGCGAAAGTCGGATAGCCGCCGCCGGTGAAGCGACCGGCCGGATCGGCCTCGCCGCGCAGCAGGCTCAGCGCGCGGTGCCCCGGGTCGCGTCCGGCCGCGAGCAGCCCGCACGTCGCGGACGCAGTCGCCCACACGCGCGCCGCCGCCGTTACGTCGAGCTCGCCGGGCACCTCGTCCGGCGGGTCTAGCCACGCGAGCGCGGGAGTGCGCGCCTCCTCGAGCCAGTCGGCCGCGATCACGGCCGCGCCGGAGTCTCGCAGGCCCAAGAGCACGAGGTGGCACAGCCCCTCGCCGGTCGCGCCGGGAGAGGGACGGCCTCCGGGGCCGAGGAACGCTCCCTCGTCGCTCTGGTACGGGATCGAGGGGACCTCTCTGGGCGCGTCGCCCGCAAGCCGGAGGCCGCGCCACGACTGCCAATCGGCGGCTCCGCCGGGAGGGGAGCCCTCGATTCCGCCGCGTCGGCTCAGGACCATTTCCAGCGCCGCGGCGACGGAGATCGACATCGAGCTTTTCTACCAGCCGGTCCCCTGCCCCTTGGGACGGACCGCCTCGCGCGTGTCGTTCGGCTGCCGGTTCGCGGGACGCTGCGGGATGATCGACATGCCCGGGAGGTGCTCGCGGGGGCCGGACCACGGGCCCGGCGGCGCGGTCGCGAAGTCGGCGAGCGCGTAGGCGAGCGACTCGTAGTTCACCCGCCACCCGCGGAAGTGCGGCCACGCCTCCTCGATCGTCCGCTCCATCGGGAACCCGACCTCCTCGAGCTGGTGCACGGCCCCCTTGAACTCGTCCAACGTCAGCTCGATCGGATCTGTCGGCAGCGGGTCGGGGTCGAACGGGATCCGCATCGCGCCGGCGATGTCGCGCATGCAGTTGAACCCCATGCGGATGCAGAGCCGCGCCTCCGACGGCGCCTCCGCCGGCGACAGCGCGCTGTAGAGCGCGGCGGAGTCCATCACCGCGAGCAGCCCGACGATCCACGACCGCAGCGGGTGGGGGGAGCGGAACGACACGAGGATCGGGTAGTTCGTATGGCTCTCGGCGACGTCGGCGGCCCATTGCTCCCATTCGTTGTAGAGCGTGCGGAGGTTGTCGACGATCCCGACCGAGTGGTGGCGCCGGATGATCTCCGGCCCCCACGCGGGGGAACCGGCGCGGCTCTGCAGCATCGTCACGAGGGTCTCGCGCCGGTTGAAGGACGCGTAGAGCGTCGGCAGGTACGCGATCTGCAGCGCGATCACGATCAGCCCGGTGAACGCGGCGACGACGTGGACGAGCGTCGCGCCGGTCGAGCGGGGGCCGGCGAAGCCGAGCGTGAAGAACGCCGACCCGACCTCCTCGAGCGTCTGGACGAACGACACGTTCTCGATCGGGTAGAGGATCAGCGTGTAGCCGAACAGGAAGCATCCGATCCACGTCACCAGCAGCAGGAGCAGCGTGATCGGACCCTGCAGCACCAGAACCGCGTCCTTCGACTCGTACTCGTCGAAGCGGTTGGCGATCAGAAGGAACAGCCGGCGCACGGTCTTGCCGACGCCGGCCGCGAGCCGCGACGAGAGCCCCCGCGGCACCACGAGCGTGTCGAGCATCCCGATCCAGGTCAGGACGACGATCGCGGCGCCGGCGACACACCCGGCCCACCGAACGGCCTCGGGAATCACGCGGCGTCCTGCGCGCGGCTCATCGGTGAATACTAGGTGGCGACCCCGACCCGGAGAGGAGCTGCGTGGCCGGCACCGAGAACTCTTCCAACCGGTTGACCGTCGCGGTCACCGGCCCGACCGGGAGCATCGGCCGGTCGTTCGTCCGGCTCCTCGAGCGGACGCCGGAGGTCGCACGGGTGCTGGGGATGGCTCGCCGCCCGTTCGACCCGGAGAGGCTGGGCCTGCGCAAGCTCGAGTACCGGCGCGGCGACGTCCTCGACCGCGCGTCCGTAGACGCACTCGTCGCCGACGCCGACGTCGTCGTCCACCTCGCGTTCCTGATCATGGGATCCGAGGACGAGACGCAGGAGATCAACGTGAAGGGGTCGCGCAACGTCTTCGAGTCGGCGTTCGCGGCCGAGGTGAAGCGCCTCGTCTACACCTCGTCGGTTGCCGCGTACGGGTTCCACAAGGACAACCCCCGGTGGCTGACCGAGAAGGTCAGCGCGCGCGGCAGCGACAACCACTACTACTCGCGCCAGAAGGCGCAGCTCGAGGAGATGCTGGGCAACCTCGGGCGCTACGCGGACGCCGGCGTCTACGTCTTCCGCCCGTGCATCGTGGCGGGGCCGGACTCGACCGACCTCATCGAGCAGATCCCTCTCGTGGGCGCGGCCGACAAGGTGCCGGGGCCGCTGCGGAAGCTCGGCGGAGCGCTCCCGGTGCTGCGCCCGGTGATCCCCGACCCCGGGATCCCGTTCCAGCTCGTGCACGAGGACGACGTCGCGGCGGCTCTGGTCGCGGGGGTCCTGGGGGAAGGTCCTCCGGGCGTCTACAACCTCGCGGCCGACGGCGAGATCACGCTGACCGACCTCGCGCACGCGCTGGGCTGGTACGCGGTGCCGATCCCGGAGCTCGCCGTCGAGACCACCGCGCGGATCGTGTCGACGCTCCCGCTGATGCCGGCGAGGGCGACGTGGGTGAACGCGCTGCGGGTGCCGGTGCTGATGGACACGACGAAGGCGAAGAAGGAGCTCGGCTGGCTGCCGGCCTACACGACGGCCGACACCCTGGCGGCGACGATCGACGCGGCGCGGGCGAAGGGTCTGATTTCCAGGAGGGCCTAGCGCCGGCGATGGCTGCTCCCCAGAGGCCGCGCGACGACGACGTTCCGGCGCCACGGCGCGTGCTCGCGGTCGAGCCGCTCGACCTGATGGGGGTGATGGTTCCCTTGTGCACCACGACCCCCATCGATCAAGGGGGGCTCGGCGCGACGCGTGTGACGTGCAAGCGTGGGGCCGGCGGTATCCACGCGTGAGGTAGCCCGGTTGGTCCGACTAGTCGGTAGGCGGCGGGGCCGGCGCGTCGCCGGGCTTCGAGCCCCCCGACTCCCACCCCTCGAACGCCCGCTCCAGCAGCTCCCGGTGCTCCTGCTCGTGCACCATCGAGCTCCCCGTCGCCGGGCTCCCGCTCTCGAAGCGCGACGCGTGGCTCAGCCTCCAGCGTTCGACGACCCTGTCCCGCAGCCGCGCGTTCACGAACGACCAGGCGCCCATGTTCTCCGGCTCCTCCTGGACCCACCGGATCTCCTCGAGGTTCGGGTAGCTCGCGAAGACGTCCTCGAGCTGCTCAAACGGGAAGGGATAGAGCTGCTCTATCCGTACGACGGCGACGGGCGCGTCGTCGGCGTCGCGCTTCTCGATCAGCGGGTACGCGATCTTGCCGCTGCACAGCAGCACACGCCGCACCGCCGAACGGTCCTGCACGAACGGATCGTCCAGCGTCTCGCGGAAGCCCCCGTCGGTCAGCTCCCGCGTGGCGCTCCGGGCCGCGGGATGACGCAGCAGCGACTTCGGCGTCATCACGACGAGCGGCTTGCGCACCGTGCGGTGCATCTGCCGGCGCAGGACGTGGAAGTACTGCGCGGCCGTCGTCGGCTGCACGACCTGGATGTTGTCCTCCGCGCTCAGCGTGAGGAAGCGCTCGAGCCGCGCGCTCGAGTGCTCCGGCCCCTGCCCCTCGAAGCCGTGGGGCAGCAGCAGCACGAGGCCGCTCTCCTGTCCCCACTTGTCCTCGCCGGCGACGAGGAACTGGTCGACGACGATCTGTCCGCCGTTGACGAAGTCGCCGAACTGCGCCTCCCAGCAGACGAGCGCGTCGCCGTTCGCGACCGAGTAGCCGTAGTCGAAGCCCATCGCGGCGTACTCGCTCAGCAGGCTGTCGTACGCGCGGAAGCGCCCGGCGCGCCCGCCGAGGTCGTTCAGCGGCGTGTACTCCTCGCCCGTCCGGTGGTCCACGAGGACCGAGTGCCGCTGGCTGAACGTCCCGCGCCGCGTGTCCTGCCCCGCGATCCGGACGTCGACGCCTTCGAGCAGCAGCGACCCGAACGCCAGCGCCTCGCCCGATGCCCAGTCGATGGCGTCGTCGTCGAGCATCGTCGCGCGCTTCTCGATCATCTTCCGCAGCTTGGGGTGGGGCTCGAACCCCTGCGGGAACGTCGTCAGCACGCGGTGCACGCGCTCGAGGCGCTCGCGGTCGACGGTCGTGTCGACGTGCGGCAGCACGCCCGCGGGCCGGGGGGGCACCGCGCGCACCGGCTTCGGCGGCGCGCTCTCCTTCACCTCACGCAGCGACGCCTGCATGCGCTCGCGGAAGCTCTCGAGCGCCTGCTCGGCCTCCTCGACGCTCAGCTCCCCGCGGTTGAGCAGCGCTTCGGTGTACAGCTTGCGCACCGAGCGGCGCTCCTCGATCTTCGAGTACATCAGCGGCTGCGTGAACGCGGGCTCGTCCGCCTCGTTGTGCCCGTAGCGCCGGTAGCAGACGAGGTCGATCACGACGTCCTTCTGGAACGCGTTGCGGAAGTCGAGGGCGAGGCGCACCGCGCGCACGCACGCCTCCGGGTCGTCGCCGTTCACGTGGACGATCGGCGCCTGGACCATCTTCGCGATGTCGGTCGCGTAGGTGCTCGAGCGCCCCGCGGCCGGCGCGGTGGTGAACCCGATGTTGTTGTTGACGACGACGTGGACGGTGCCCCCCGTCCGGTAGCCCGGCAGCGCCGAGAGGTTCAGGGTCTCGGCGACCACGCCCTGGCCGGCGAACGCCGCGTCGCCGTGCAGGAGCACCGGCAGCACGCGCTCGTGCGCGCCGTCGTCGAGCAGGTCCTGCTTCGCGCGCGCCATGCCCTCGACGACCGGGTCGACCGCCTCCAGGTGCGAGGGGTTCGACGCGAGCACGACGCCGATGCTGTTCCCGTCGCGCGTCGTGAAGCGCCCGGTCATGCCGAGGTGGTACTTCACGTCGCCCGAGCCCTGGACCGTGTCCGGCGGGATGTTGCCCTCGAACTCGCCGAAGATCTCGTTAAGCGGCTTGCCGACGATGTTCGCGAGCACGTTCAGCCGGCCGCGGTGCGACATCCCCATCACGACCTCGACGATCCCGCTGTGCTCGGCCCCCTCGATGAGGAGGTCCAGCATCGGGATCAGGCTCTCCGCCCCCTCGAGCGAGAACCGCTTCTGCCCGGTGTACTTCGAGTGCAGGAACCGCTCGAACGCCTCGGCCGCGTTGAGGCGCTCGAGGATGTGCTTCTTGTCGTCGAGCGGGAGCTCCTGGTCGACCTCCGCCTCGACGCGCTCCTGTATCCAGCGCTTCTGGTCC
>JBHELD010000031.1:0-132925 GCA_046263255.1 Actinomycetota bacterium | reverse complement strand
CACCTCGTCGTAGTCGAAGCGCGTGCAGAGGCGCTCGTCGAGGCGCGTCTCCTCGGTGTGGATGCCGTACACGACCCCCTGGTTCAGGTCCGTGGCGCGGATGCCCCATATGCGGCACGCGAAGTGGATGTTGTGCGAGTCGTGGACCTTCGTGAGGTGGTACATCGAGCCGGGCAGCTTCGGGAACGGCAGCGTGTCGGAGCGGCCCTTGTGCTCGATCTCGATGAAGCCTTCCTCGATGTCGATGCCGGGCGTCCCGTACTCGCCCATGGTCCCGAGCTTCACGAGGTGGGCCTCCGGCGCGATGTCGCGGATCGCGTAGAGGACGTTGAGCGTCCCTTCGACGTTGTTGCGCTGGGTCGCGACCGCATGCCGCCGGTCGATCATCGAGTAGGGCGCGCTCGGCTGCTCGCCGTAGTGCACGACGGCGTCCGGGCCGGTCCGGTGGAACACCTCGTCGACGAGCTGTGGGTCGGTGAGGTCGCCGTGGAACGACGCGATCTCGCTGCCGGAGACCTCCTTCCACGCGCGCAGTCGCTCGCCGAGCGACTGGATCGGGGTCAGCGAGTCGCTGCCGAGCTCGGTCGCCATGGCGCGGCGCAGGAAGTTGTCGACGACCGAGACCTCGTGACCCGCGGCCGACAGGTGCATCGCCGTCGGCCAGCCGAGATACCCGTCGCCGCCGAGGATGAGGATCTTCACGCCCGGCAGGATAATGGCCCGATGGACTCGGAGAAGACGATCGAGGCGCTGCTGCAGGAACGAAGGACGTTCGCGCCGCCCCGGGACTTCACGGCGCAGGCGACCTTCGCGGACGCGGCGGTCTACGCGCAGGCGGAGCGCGATCCGGACGCGTGGTGGGCGTCGCAGGCCGAACGGCTCGACTGGTTCGAGCGATGGGACCGGGTGAGGGAGGGCGGCTTTCCCCGTCACTCCTGGTTCACCGGCGGGCGGCTCAACGCCTCGCACAACTGCCTCGACCGTCACCTCGCGAGCAACGGCGACCGCGTCGCCTACCACTGGATCGGCGAGCCGGGCGAGACGCGCACGATCACCTATCGCGACCTGCACGAGGAGGTCTGCCGCCTCGCGAACGTGCTGAAGGGCCTCGGAGTCGAACGCGGCGACCGCGTCGCGATCTACCTCCCGATGGTCCCGGAGCTGCCGGCGGCGATGCTCGCCTGCGCGCGCATCGGCGCGGTCCACTCGGTCGTGTTCGGCGGCTTCTCCGCGGACTCGCTCCGCGACCGCATCAACGACTCCGAGTGCAAGGTGCTGGTGACCGCCGACGGCGGGTACCGGCGCGGACAGGTGATCCCGCTGAAGGCGAGTGCCGACGAAGCGTTGCAGGCGACTCCGTCGATCGAGAAGGTGCTGGTCGTGCGGCGGACGAACGAGGACGTCCCGCTGCACGAGGGCCGCGACGTCGCCTACGCCGGCGCCGTGGCCGCCGCGTCGCCCGACTGCCCGCCGGAGAGCATGGACGCCGAGGACCTGCTCTACATCCTCTACACGTCGGGGACGACCGGGAAGCCGAAGGGCATCGTCCACACGACCGGCGGCTACCTCACCGGGGTCTCGTCGACGCACCGGGCGATCTTCGACGTGAAGCCCGGATCCGACGTCTACTGGTGCGCCGCGGACATCGGCTGGGTGACCGGGCACTCGTACATCGTCTACGGCCCCCTCGCGAACGGCACGACCTCGATCCTCTACGAGGGCGCTCCGGACTGGCCGGACAAGGACCGGTGGTGGTCGATCGTCGAGGAGCACCGCGTGACGATCCTCTACACCGCGCCGACCGCGATCCGCACGTTCATGAAATGGGGTACGGAGTACCCCGCGAAGCACGACCTGTCGTCGCTGAGGCTGCTGGGCTCCGTCGGTGAGCCCATCAACCCCGAGGCGTGGATCTGGTACCAGGAGTTCGTCGGCGAGGGCAGGACGCCCGTCGTCGACACGTGGTGGCAGACCGAGACGGGCGCGATCGCGATCTCCCCCCTGCCGGGGATCACCACGCTCAAGCCGGGTTCCGCGACGCGCCCCTATCCGGGGGTCGAGGCCGACGTCGTGGACGAGAACGGCCGGTCGGTCGGGCGCGGCGGAGGCGGCTACCTCGTGCTGAGAAGGCCGCTCCCGTCGATGTTCCGCACGATCTGGGGCGACGAGCGGCGCTACATCGAGACCTATTTCTCCAGGTTCGGCGAGGACGTCTACTTCCCCGGCGACGGGGCGAAGCTCGACGAGGACGGGTACTTCTGGCTGCTCGGCCGGGTCGACGACGTGATGAACGTCGCCGGGCACCGGATCTCGACGTACGAGGTCGAGTCCGCGCTGGTCGACCATCCCGCCGTGGCGGAGGCCGCGGTGGTCGGACGGCAGGACCCGCGCGAGGGCGAGACGATCGTCGCGTTCGTGACCCCGAAGGCCGGCGTGACGGGCGACGACGCGCTGCTCTCGGAGCTGCGCGGGCACGTCGCGAAGGTCATCGGGAAGATCGCGCGGCCGCAGTCGATCGTGTTCACCGACGACCTGCCGAAGACGCGCTCGGGCAAGATCATGCGCCGGCTGCTGCGCGACGTCGCGGAGGGCCGGGAGCTGGGAGACGTCACGACGCTGCAGAACGCGCCGATCCTGGACGAGATCCGCGCGAAGGCCGAGGCCCTGAAGGGCGAGGGCTAGACCCGGTCCACGATCTCGCAGTCGACGACCACGTCGTCACGGTCCGCGTGGACGACGTCGTCGCCGGCCCCGCACGAGATCCGGTCCACGACGCCGTCTGCGGCGAAGACCTCGTCGTCGCCTGCACCGCCCTTGACGCGGTCCTTCCCGGCGAGCGCGTAGACGACGTCGCGCGACTTCCCGCCGACGAGGAAGTCTCGGCCCTCGTTGCCGTCCAGCACGTCCTCACCCGACGATCCCTGCAGGAAGTCGCCGCCCCCGTTGCCGGAGATCGCGTCGGGTCCGTCGCCGCCGTACAGGACGTCGAGCCCCGACCCACCGCGGAGCGAGTCCGCGCCGAGGAAGCCGCTCATGTCGTCGTTGCCGGGCCCTCCGGTGAGCGAGTCGTCGCCGTGCCACCCGAACACGAGGTCGCCGCCGCCGTGACCGTAGATGTCGTCCTCGTGCGCGCCGCCGTCGATCGCGTCCTGCCCCGGCCCCCCGAAGATCGTGTCCACGCCGGTCCCGCCGCGCAGGTCGTCCGACCCGTCGCCGCCGTCGAGCGTGTCCCTTCCGGTCTCGCCCTCCAGGTAGTCGGAGCCGGCGTCGCCGCCGAGCGTGTCGTCGCCGCCCTCGCCGTAGAGCTGGTCGTTCCCGCCGTCGCCGCCGAGCAGGTCGATCCCGGAGCCGCCGAAGACGATGTCGTGGCCGCCGAGCGTCGACAGGGAGTCGGCCTCGTCCGAGCAGACGATCTCGTCGTCGCCGGCGGTCGGGGGAGGCGCGCACCCGCTCTGGGCGCGGGCCGCCGGCGCGGCCGGCGCCAGCACCCACACGACGACGGCGCCCGCCGCCGTCAGCCGCCCACCCCCTCGACCCATGCGGTCGATGATCCCAGACGGGTGGGCGCGGGAGTGGCAAAGGGGATAGAAAGAGCGCGCGCGGGCCCGCCCGGGTGTTTGACTGCACCGGGCAGGGCGTCACAGGCGACACCGAACGGCAAGGCCGGAGGGAAAGGAGCCGCATGAGCGACGTTGCGATCGGCTCCGGGACGGGCGACACCTCGCCCGCCCCGGTGGAAGACACGGCACAGGCTTCGCTCTGGCGGAGGCTGGGCGCGGAGTTCATGGGAACCACGGTGTTCGTCGCGATCGGGACCGGCGCCGCGACGATCCTCCAGATGGGACCGGTGCAGCGGCTCGGCGACATCCCCGACGCCGGAGGCGACCCGGTGCTGGGCGCTCTCCTCGCCGGCACCTTCGGCGACGTCCTCGCGGTCGCCCTGGCGTTCGCCACCGCGCTCGCGGTCCTGGTGTACGCGCTCGGGGGGGTCTCCGGCGCTCACTTCAACCCTGCCGTCACCTTCTCGCTCGCCGTCGCCCGCAGGTTCAGCTGGGCCGACGTCGGGCCGTACGTGGTGGTGCAGTGCCTCGGGGGCATCGCGGGCGCGTTCATAGTCGCGGGCATCTACGGCGAGGCCGGCGCCCTGCTGGCCGATATCCCCATCATGTTCGGCGCGACGGTCGTGGCCGAGGACATCGAGTTCGTCAACGCCCTGCTCGCCGAGGCGTTCATCGGGTTCGTCCTCGTCACCGCGATCATGGCGGTGGCGGTGGACCCCCGTGCCCCGAAGGGGTGGTCCGGGCTGATCATCGGCCTCGGTCTGGCGGCCGGCATCCTCGTGACCGCGGCCGCCACGGGCGGCTCCGCGAACTTCGCCCGGAGCCTGGGCCCGTTCGTCGCCTCGCTGTTCTACGACGTCGGAGACATCCCCTGGGGCGACCTCGGCGTGTACGCGGCAGGACCCCTGATCGGCGGCATGGCGGCCGCGATGGTGTACGAGACCGTGACGGGCCTCGAGACCGTCGCTCCCGCGCCGCGGCCCGGCGCCGCGACCGCGAACGACGAGGTCGCCGGCGACGAGGCCGGCACCGGCGACAAGGACTCGATCATCGGCGACAACGGGCTGATCTGACCCGGACGACGCGCTCCAGGACGTCCTACGACTGCTGCTCGACCTGGGACAGGAGGGTCTTCGTGAACGCCTCGAGGTCGGCGGGCTTGCGGGACGTGACGAGGTTGCCGTCCTCGACGACCTCCTGGTCGACCCACTCCGCCCCCGCGTTGACGAGGTCGGTCTTGATCGAGGGCCACGACGTGACGGTCTTGCCGCGCACCACGTCCGCCTCCGCGAGCATCCACCCCGCGTGGCAGATCGCCGCGACGGGCTTGCCCGCCTCGAACAGCTCACGCGTCAGACGGACCATCGCCTCGTCCGTGCGGATCTTGTCGGGCGAGTAACCGCCGGGAATCACGAGCGCCGCGAAGTCCTGTGCGTTCACGTCGCTCGCCGCGACCTCCGTCGTCGTCGTGACGTCGCCGTTCTTGCCCTCGATCCTCTTCTTCGCCTCGAGCCCCACGACCACCGGCTCGTGCCCGGCCTCCTTGACCCTCTCGTAGGGGAGCTGGAACTCGGAGTCCTCGAACATCTCGTCGACGATGAATGCGATCTTCGCCATAGCGGCCTCCTCGACGTCTCGCGTCCGTTCCGGCGTGGTATCTACCCCGCATGAGCCGGTGGGCAACAGTGGAGTTCCCGGTCGAGCTTCCGGTGGAGAAGCGCGGCGACCACTGGGTGGCCCGCGCGGACGAGCGGGAGCTCAAGCTCACGAACCTCGACAAGCTGTACTGGCCCGAGGAGGGATACACGAAGGGCGACCTCCTCGCCTACTACTTCAACGTCTCGCCGACGATGCTGCCCCACCTCGAGGAGCGGCCGCTCACGCTGAAGCGCATGCCGCACGGGATCGGGGGCGACTTCTTCTTCGAGAAGAACGCGCCGTCGCACCGGCCGGCGTGGATGCCGACGCTTCCGGTCCCGAGCGAGGGCGGCACGAAGATCATCAACTACCTCACGGTGCGCGACCCCGTGCACATGCTGTGGGTCGTGAACCTCGGCGCGATCGAGTTCCACCCCCTGCACGGACGCGGCGCCGACCAGTCGCACCCGACGTACGCGTTCTTCGACCTCGACCCGATGCACGGCGCGGGATGGGAGGAGGTACGGCACGCCGCGCGCCTCGTGAAGGTCGTGCTGGACCAGCTCGAGATCGAGTGCTATCCGAAGACCTCGGGCGCGACCGGGATGCAGATCATGATCCCGCTCGACGGGACGCTCGACTACGACCACGTCCGCGGGTTCGTCGGCGCCGTCTCGGACCTCGTCCACGCCGCCGATCCGGACACGACCACTGTGGAGTGGGAGGTCAGCAAGCGCTCGGACAAGGTCTTCCTGGACGTGAACATGAACCGCGAGGGGGCGAACATCGCGGCGGCCTACTCGGCGCGGCCCGAGCCGGGGGCGACGGTGTCGGCGCCGTTCGAGTGGGACGAGCTCGACGAGGTCGAGCCCGGGATGTTCTCGATGGCGACGATCTTCGGCCGCATCGCCCAGGTGGGAGATCCGTTCCTTCCGGTGGCGCGGGGGCCGGGGCAGTCGCTGGCCGCCGCGATCGAGAGGCTGGACGCGAAGCCGCGCAAGGCGCGGGTGGTGAAACGGTGACGCTCTTCGTCGGCACGTCGGGCTGGGCGTACAGGGAGTGGAAGCCGGAGTTCTATCCCGCCGGCGTACGTCAGAAGGAGTGGCTGCGTTTCTACTCCGAGACCCTCGGCGCGTGCGAGATCAACGCGACCTTCTACCGGCTGCAGTCCGCCGAGACGATGGCGCGCTGGGGGGCCGAGACCTCCGAGGGCTTCCGCTTCTCGTTGAAGATGCACCGGCGCGTCACCCACTCGCGCTCGCTCGCGCCCGACGGCGCGCGGCGCGACCTGCTGAGGGCGTTCTTCGAGCACGCGGCCCGGCTCGGGCACAAGCTCGGCGTGGTGCTGCTGCAGTTCCCGCCACACCGCGGCCGCGACGACGGCGCTCTCTCGGAGCTGATCGGCGCGCTTCCGTCCGGCCGCCGCTACGCGTTCGAGTTCCGCAACGAGACGTGGGACGACGACGGGGTGCGGCGGAAGATCGCGGAGGCCGGGGGCACGGTCTGCCTCTCGAACACCGACGGAGTGGCTCCCGGGTCGCTCCCCCCGGGCGAGATCGCGTACGTCCGGCTCAGGACCGACGAGTACGCGCCCGACCAGCGCGAGGCGTGGAAGGAGCTTCTGCTGTCGGAGGGACGGCGCCGCGACGTCTTCGCGTTCGCGAAGCACGAGGGGATCCCCGCCGGTAATCCCTTCGGGGGCGTCGGCCTCGCCAAATGGCTGGCCGCTATCGCTTCGCGCTAGCCCGCGGTTCCCGAAAGCACGAACGGCATGGCCTCGTCCACCGGCTGACCCGAACACGCCCACGGCGTCTCGCGCCGGTAGCACTTCGCGTACCGCGTGCTCGCGTTGTCCAGGACGAGCACGATCATCCTGGTCGTCCCCTTCCGGAACGGGATGCCGCGCACGCTGCCCACGCCGGACGAGTTCACGGTGACGGGCTGCTGGAACGCCTCACCGGCCGTGGTCAGCGTCAGCAGCATCGCCCTCGGGGAGCTCGCCCCGGCGGGGAGGTCGACCGCGACCTTCAGCTTCGAGACGCCGGCGCCCGGCTTGAACGCGACGTAGCCCGCCGTCAGGTGGTCGAGCCGCGCGATGCGGTTCCCGGTCGATTTCCTGCTCGACGACAGCGTGAAGCTGTCCATCAGCGGAGGACGCCGCCTGCCAACCGCCGCGAGGTAGTCCGCCCCCTCCTCGTAGAACGCCTCGGGCACGTAGTTGACGAGCGAGAAGAAGGCCATCGCGCTGGGGAACGAGATGTCCCTGTTCGCGAGCGCCTTCTTCATCGCGAAGGTCGAGAAGAACCCCGGAGCGTCGGGACCGTCCAATGCGGCCTGCTCCCAGACCTCCCGGATGATCGTGACGCCGCCGGTTCCGTCGAGCTCCGTCAGGAACCTCCAGAACAGCCACGCCCCGTAATGCTCCGGCGAGGCGCTGTAGTCGAGGGGAGCGAACGGCTGCCTCAGGTGGCTCACGCGAAGGTACTGGTAGTTGTCGTCGACGTCGTCGTGCACGGCGTCCTCCATAAGAGTGGCGGTGCCCTCCGCCATCCACGTGTCGTGCCCCGCCGCGTACGCGAGCTGGACAGCGTGGAAGAACTCGTGGACCGCCGTGACCCGCAGCGACTCGTCCGCAGGAGCCCCACCGAACTGATCGGGGTCGAAGTCGTCGTCGAGCGCACAGTAGGACGAGGCGTCGAAGTACTTGTAGGTGCTGTCGGGGTCGAGCAGGTTCGGGTCGTCGGTCGTGCAGAAGCCGTAGACGCCGTCGCTCCCCGCCTCGACGAGGTACACGTCCAGCTTCGCCGCGTCCGCGGGCGGAACGGTATTCGCCGACGTCTCGTCCGACTTCGGCGCCTTGAAGCCGAGGTCGTCGACGAGCGCCGTCCAGACGTTCTCCATCTCGGCCTGGACCGTCTCGACGTAGTCCGGGATCGAGTTCGTGTTGTCGTCTGCGGGGCTCACGGCGTGGCGCCCGGTGTCGGTCCAGTGCACGCAGAAGTGGGTGGTGCAGCTCGCGCTGACGTCGTTGTCCCGATACGAGACGTGGTCGATGTTCGTATCGGAATCCGGATCGGTCGGCCGCGCCAGGATGGCCAGCGCGCGTTCGCGGTCGGCCCCTCTCAGGTCGCGCATGCGCAGGGCGAGGTCCGTCAGCACGAGGCTGAGGTGGCCGTCGAAGTCACCGCTTAGAGTCGCCTGAGCACGCTCGAGCGCGAACTCGGCCGGCGTGATGCGGCCCGCGCGCAGCGACCTCGACAGCCGGTCGTTCGTCACCGAGCTGAGGGCGGCAGTCGAGCGCGAGAGCCTGGCGCCGTCGGGGGTGCCCAGGGGCTCGTCAAGGGAAAGGTCGAGCCCGCGCTGCAGCGACACTCCTCGCCTTCCGGCGGACGCAGGCGCGGCTGCGAGGGCCCCCAGCGCCAGCAACGCGAGCACAGCGATGAACCTCTTCATTCGGAGACGCCCTCCCTCTGATGGATGAGATTTGTCCGTCGCCAGTGAATCGGACGGCGGTTGCCGTGGCTGTACGTAAACCGTGCAAACGGGGCGTCTGCGTGCCCGCTTCGTCCGGTTCGCCCGCAGATGCACCATGCGGCCCGCTCCTCCCCAGGCTGTGGAAACCTTGTGGGATGCCCGAGACCCGCGACTACGCGCGCAAGCGCCGTTTCGACGAGACGCCGGAGCCGCCCCCGGCCGTCTCCGGCGACGTCGACGTCTCGACCGCGGTCCCCGGCAGCACGTTCGTCATCCACCAGCACCACGCGCGGCGGCTCCACTTCGACCTCCGCCTGGAGATGTACAACGGCGACGTTCCGGTGCTCGTGTCGTGGGCGGTGCCGAAGAACCTCCCCCGCCGCAAGGGCAAGCCGACCCTCGCCGTACACGTGGAGGACCATCCCTTCGAGTACGGGTCGTTCTCGGGGACGATCCCCGCGGGCAACTACGGCGCCGGCGAGGTCCGCATCTTCGACCGCGGCGAGTACGAGCTGCTCGAGCAGGAGCGGGGCAAGCTCACGTTCCGCCTGAAGGGCGAGCGCATGCGCGGCGTCTGGCACATGGCGCTCACCGACAAGACCGAGGCGAAGAAGGACTGGCTGGTCTTCCTCAGCAGGGACGAGCGGCCCGAGCCGGACCCGCTGCCGGAGCTGTCGCCGATGCTCGCGACCCTCGTCGGCGACCCGTTCGACTCCGACGACTGGATCTTCGAGCTGAAGTGGGACGGCGTGCGGGCGCTGGGCGTGTGCTCGGAGGGGACCGCGCTTGTCTCCCGCAACCGCAACGACATCACGGTCTGCTATCCCGAGCTGCACAACCTGCACACGCGGCTCGTGTGCCTGGACGCGATCGTCGACGGCGAGATCGTCGCGATGTCTGGGGGGAGGCCGTCGTTCGAGAAGCTGCAGTCGCGCATCAACCTGCAGAACCCGCGCGATATCGAGCAGGCGGCGAAGACGATTCCCGTGACCTACGTGATCTACGACCTCCTCTACCTCGACGGCGCCTCCGTCATGGATCGTCCGCTGCGCGAGCGCAAGGAGCTGTTGGACGCGCTCGTCGTCCCGTCCGAGCGGGTGCAGGTCTCGCACTGCACCTCGGGCGACGGCATCGCCTTGTTCGAGTTCGCCCGCGGCAACCGGATCGAGGGCGTCGTGGCGAAGAAGGCGACGAGCGTGTACCGGCCGGGCAGGCGGACGCGCGACTGGCAGAAGATCAAGACGGCGTGGGAGGCCGACGTCGTGGTCGGCGGGTGGTCCAGGGGCGAGGGGAACCGGTCGTCGACGTTCGGCTCGTTGCTCGTCGGCGCGTACTCCGACGAGGGCCTGTGCTTCCTCGGGTCGGTCGGGACCGGCTTCTCCGACCGGACGCTGGACGAGATCCTCCCGCTGCTCCGCGAGCGGACGTCGTCGTCGTGCCCGTTCGCGGAGGACCCCTCGGGGTTGCGCGCGGGACGGTGGGGGAAGGTGCTGAAGGACCCGCAGTGGATCGAGCCGTCGCTCGTGGCGCGCGTGGAGTTCCGCGAGCTGACGTCGGCGAACAAGCTGCGGGCCGCGTCGTTCAAGGCGCTGCGCTCGGACAAGGACCCCGAGGACTGCCGGCTGGAGGACCTCGTCCCCGAAAGGGTCTAGCGAGTTGGGGAGCCGGGCGCAGCGGATCGTGACGTCGATCTACTCGCGGGCCGCGCACCGGTTGTACGAGCCCGTCGTGGTCCACGGCTCGTTCCCGCTGCTGGGGGGCGACCTGCACGATCGCGTCGCGGAGCAGGGACGCGCGGCCGTGCGCGTCGCCGCGGGGCGGCCGATCCTCGACGTGCCGGTGGGAACCGCCTACTTCACCGCCCCGGTGGCGGCCGCGCACGCGGGGATCGTCGTGGGCGTGGACATAGCCGAAGGGATGGTGCGGGAGGCCGCGGCGGTGGCCGTGCGCCGGTCGTTGCCGAACCTGGTGGCCGTGCAGGCGGACGCGCACGCGCTGCCTTTCCCGTCGGGTTCCTTCGGAGCGATCCTGTGCACGAACGGGCTGCAGGTGATCCCGGGCCTCGGAGGAGCGGTGCGCGAGCTGGCGCGGGTGCTCGCGCCGGGAGGGACCCTGTTCGTCTCCGTGGTAGGGCTGCCGCTGGGGGCCGTGCTGCCGCGCCCCGCGGCCGCCAGGATGCCGGCGGTGTTCGCCGCCCGCTCGAGGATCGCCGACGAGCTAGAGAGGGCGGGCCTGACGGTGACGTCGACGGCCGCGAGGCGTCTGTCGACGCTCTACGAGGCCGTCAAGCCGTAGCCCGGCGATTCGTCGAATATCGATCCCGTCCCGGAAACCGGGACTGGACGCATGCTCGCTAGGTCGGCTGCACGCGGCGGCGCAAGAGCCGCGGCGCGAGCCCCGGTCCCCGGCGGTGCAGGTACGCCACCGTCGCCGCCACGAACCCCAGGTACACCGCCGCGTTCAGGCCGAAGTGGAGCAGCACCAGGTTGACCTCGTCCCCGAGGATGCCGGGGTTCACCTTGGCCCCCGTCGTCACGTGCTGGAACATCTTCGCGGCGTGCTCGACGAAGTGGTAGCCCTGCAGCAGCGCGACCGCGGTGACGAGCCGGTCGCCGACGTCGTTGCTCCCACGGGGGCTCCAACCGCGGCGCCTCAGGTACAGCACGAGCACGAGCCCGGCCAGCACCGCGCCGTTGTAGACGAGCTGCACCCATTCGGTGTCGACGACGGACCCGAGCAGCGCGCCGCGGCTCGGGACCCCGTCGGCGAACACCCGCGAGAGCTGCACGACGTGCTCGAGCATGTGGAACGACTGGACCGCGACGCCGGCGAGGAGCAGCGCGATCCCCGCGCTCGTAGCCGCCGCGTGCCTGCCGGCGCCCCGCGCCGGCGGGAGCACGCGCCGTGCCACGAGGTAGAGCGCGCCCAGGACGGCGAGCGCGACGAGCGTGCTGAGGGCGCCCCAGGCCGCGGCCCCCGCGGGCTCTCCCCGTTCGAGCGGGGACTCCGGGACGATCCTGCTGTGCGACAGCGCGACGGCCTCTCCCGCGGCTCCCGCGAGCTCGTCGCCCGCCGAGGAAGCGACCGCACGGTAGTTGACGACCAGTCCCCATCCCGCGGCCGAGCGCGCCCCGGGAGCGCCGGCGACGTGCTCGACGGAGTTGTCCTCGAACTCGCAGCGCGCCATGTCGCCGCAGTAGAGCCCGGCCCCGGTCGCGTCGCGGACGGTGTTCCGGCGGGCGACGCCGCTCCCCATCTCGCGCATCACGATCGCGGCGAGAGACGTCCCGCTCACGACGTTGTCCTCGAACAGCGTGTCCGACAGGTGCGCGACGATGCCGATCTTGCCGCCGGTCACGGCCGAGTCGCGGACGACGACGCCCGGCGCGCTCAGGACCTCGATGCCCTGCGCGTGCGGGTCTTTCAGACCGGCGACCGAGACGACCTCGAGCAGCGCGTCGGCCTTGTAGACGCGGATCCCCTGCGCGTCCGACCCCACGACCGAGACGCGGCGCACGACCGCCCCCGGCGCGTCGTCGAGGTCGATCCCGGTCCAGCCCCCGAACACCTTCAGTCCCTCGATCCGGACTCCGCGAGCCGTCACGTGGACCGCGGCGCCGGCGTCCGGCGGTGCGACGACCTGCGCCCCCGCCTCGCCCTCCAGCGTCACCGTCCGGTCGATCGCGAGCGGCCCCCGGTGCGTCCCGGAACCCAGACGGACCGTCGCACCCGCGGGGGCCGCGTCGAGCGCGGCCTGGACGTCGTCACCGGCCGCGACCGTCACCACCGGCGCCGGCGCCGGCGTCACCAGCGCGAGCGCGAGCGCGGCGGCCACCGCCACCACCGCACAAGCGCGCTTCCTCGTCACTTGACCGAGCCCGCGAGCAGCCCCTGCACGAAGTACCGCTGGAAGGCGAAGAACACGATCAGCGGGACGATCATCGACAGGAACGCCCCCGGCGCTATCACGTCGAGGTTGCCCGAGAACTGCCGGAGCTGGTCGCGGATGAAGACCGTGATCGGAATGTCGTCGCCGCCGGTGAAGACCAGGCCCACGAGGAGGTCGTTCCACGTCCAGAGGAACTGGAAGATGCCGAGCGCCGCGATCGCCGGCATCCCCAGCGGCAGGACGATGCGCGTGAAGATCTGCCATTCCGACGCGCCGTCGATCCGGGCCGCCTCCAAGAGCTCGTGCGGCAGGCCGATGAAGAAGTTGCGCAGCAGGAAGATCGCGAACGGAAGCCCGAACGCTACGTGGAAGAAGATCGCGGCCCAGACGGTGCCGAAGATCCCGAGGTCGCCGAAGAACCGCGCCATCGGGATCAGCGCCATCTGGAGCGGCACGACGAGCAGCGCGACGACGACGAGGAACAGCGTCTCTCGGCCGCGGAAGTCGATCCACGCGAACGCGTAGGCGGCGAGAGCCGCGACGAGCACGAGCAGCACGGTCGTGGGAACCGTGATGTAGACGGTGTTCAGGAGGCTCTGGACGAGCCCGTCGTTTGCCAGGATATCCTTGTAGGGCTGGAGCGTGAGCTGCGCGGGATCGGTGAACACCGTCCACCATCCGCTCGTGTTGGAGGCGGCGCCGGTGCGGAAGCTCGTGACCAGCAGCCCGAACGTCGGCGTCATCCAGAAGAGCGCGAGCAGGACCAGCACGAGGTGCACCGGCGAGCGCGACACGAACCGCACGAGCCTCTGGCTCGCGGTGCGTGGCTCCACCGGAACCGAGTCCGCGGCGACCGACATCTACTCGCCCCTCTTGAAGCGGCGGATGTTGAGCGCCATCACGGGGATGACCATGAGGAACAGCACGACGGCGACGGCGCTCCCGAGCCCGAAGTTGCCGGACGTGAACGACGTCTTCCACATCTCGAGCGCGATCACGTTCGCCTCGTCCTGGCTCGCGCCCGGCGCGGTCACGAGGATGATGTCGAAGATCTTCAGCACGTTGATCACGAGCGTGACGAAGACGACGCCGAGCACCGGCGCGAGCAGCGGCAGCGTCACGTGCCGAAACGTCTGCCACTCGTTCGCCCCGTCCACGCGTGCGGCTTCGAGCACGTCGCGCGGCAGCGCCGAGAGCCCTGCGGCGATCACGACCACCGCGAAGCCCGTCCACATCCACGAGAACGCGCCGATGATCGCGGGCGTGACGAGGCCCGGCGAGAGCCAGCTGATCCCCTGGAAGCCCGGCGCGAACGTCGCCTCCGCCACGCGCAGCGAATACGGCCCCTCCCCGGACAGGTCCTCGAGCACGACGGTCCCGTCGCCGCCCGCCTCCCCCGTCGCGACGACCTCGCCGGAAGCGTCCACGGCCTCGACCGTGGCACCCGGCAGCCCCAGCTCACCCCGCTCGATGACGCCGATCTCGCCGCCGCCGGGCCTGAAGTCGCGCCATACGACCGCGCCCACCGCGCCGTCGGGAACCTGCGGCTCCACCGCCTGCACGGCGTCTTCCGGCAGCTCCTCCTCGGTCATGCCGACCAGCGGCAGGAGCGCGGTCTCGCCCGCGGCGAACACGCCCTGCGCGACGACCGCGCCGGCCTCCTCCGCCACCGGCGCGTCCGGGACCGTGGTGGCCGTGGGGTACGCGCCCGGCCCGGACACCGCGTCGGCGCTCACTCGTAGCGCGGCGTTGAGCAGCCCCCTGCTCGGCTGCTCCTCGTACATCAGCCGCCAGATGACGCCGGTCGCCAGGAACGAGATAGCCATCGGCATGAACACGACGATCTTGATCGCCGTCTGGTAGCGGACGCGCTCGGTCAGGATCGCGAACATCAGCCCGAGCCCGGTGATGATCGCCGGCGCCGTCGCGACCCAGATCGCGTTGTTCTGGATCGCCTGCCGCACACGTCCCGTGTCGAGCAGGTCCTTGTAGTTGTCGAGCCCGACCCAGGCACGGTCGGAGCTCTGGAAGCTCTGCGCGAACGTGTCGACCGTCGGGTAGACGACGATCGCGCCGAGCAGCAGCAGCGCCGGGAACAGGAACAGCAGCGCCATCCACCGCTTGGCACCGCCGGGAGGCGGCTTGAGCTTGATGGCCCTCCGGCGCGCCGCCGGCGCTGCTACGTCTGCCGCAGTGGTCGCCACGTCTCGCTCGCTACTTGTACGCCTTGTTGGCCGCGGCCTCGAGCTGCTCCGTGATCCCGTCGACGTCCGACGGGTTCTTTACGAAGTCCTGGAAGAGCTTCCAGAGGCCCTGCCCCGTCGTGCCGCCGAACTCCGGCGGGGCGAGGTCCGACATGTCGAAGCGCACGTCCTCGCCCGCGGCGACGACGGCCTCGGCGATCTCGCGCGTGATGTCGTCGGGATAGACGCTCGTGTCGAGGTTCTCGTTCGGCGACACGAAGCCCCCCTCGGACGCCCACGCCTCTGCCGCCTCGGGCGTGGTGAGGAACTCCGCGAACCGCTGAGCCGACGGGTTGTCGCTGAGGACGACCGCGCCGTCACCGGCCGACACGATCGCGGGGGCCGAGTCGCCGATCGCCGGGAACGTGAAGAAGTTGAAGTCGTCGACCGCCTTCGCGCCCGTCTCGCCGCTGATGACGCCGGCGACGAAGTCCGCCTCGTAGACGGTCGCCGCGGCCGGCGGGTCGGCGAACACCTGCGTCACGGACTCCTCGAAGGTGGTGTTCAACGCGCCGTCGGCGCCGCCGGCGAGGTTCGCCTCGTCCCCGACGAGCTCCCCCCACGTCTCGAGCGCGGTCTTCACGCTCTCGTCCGTCCACGGGATCTCGTGGTTCGTCAGCTGGTCGTACGCGTCGGGACCCGCGGTCCGGATGTAGATGTTCTCGAACCAGTCCGTCAGCGTCCATCCGTCCGCGCCTCCCATCGAGACGAACGGCGTCCCCGACGCGTTCACGGTCTGCGCGGTCTCGAGCAGCCCGTCCCAGTCCTGCGGCGGCTCGACGCCGGCCTGGTCGAAGACGCCGGTGTTGTACCACCACGTCGACTTGTTCGCGACCTTGAAGTAGACGGCGTACGGCTGGCCGTCCACGGAGCCGATGTCCTTCCAGACGCGGGCGAAGTTCTCGTCGAGCCCGGCCACGACGTCCTCGTCCAGCGGCTGCAGCGAGCCGTCGTTCGCGAGCTGTTCGACGAGCGCGGGCTGGGCGACGATCGCGACGTCCGGCGGGTTGCCGCCTTCGATCTGCGTCCCCAGGAACGCGGCCATGTCGTCGCCGGCCGAGCGATACGACGCGTCGATGCCCGTCTCCGCGGTGAAGGCCTCGAGCACGGCGGTGAATCGTTCCTGCTCGACGCCCGTCCACACCGCGGCGACCTCGATCGCCTCGCCGCCCTCCTGCTCCTGCCCGTCGTCGCGCGTGGTCTCCTCGTCGTCGGTACCCCCGGTGTTGCACGCGGCACCGAGCAGCGCCAGGACCACCAGCAGGATCCAGAACCTGTTCCTCAACCTCATCTGCCCCTCCTCCTCTAGCCGCGCTGCCCGTAGATGCCCAGTCCGGTCTCGACGTCGAAGAAGTGCAATTGGGTCGCGTCGATCACGAGGTCGGCCATCTCGCCGCTGCGGACGCCCGACTTCGGGTCGACCTCCGCGACGAAGTGGCTCTTGCCTCGCTCGGCGCGCTGCTCGAGGCTCTCGACCTCCTGCCCCGCGTCGGCCGCGAGCTCCTTCATGTCCTCCGTCAGCACGACCGGGGTGTCGAGCTCGAAGTGGAGGAGGGTCTGAGTGCCGAGCGCCTCTACGAGGTCGACGCGGACGCGGAGCTCGGACTTGCCGTGGCCGTGGCCGGCGAACCGCGCCTCCTCGAAGTCCTGGGGGCGGATCCCGACGACGACCTCTTTGCCTGCGTAGTCGTCCAGAGCCGCGCGGTGCTCGAGGATCGACCGCGGGACGTTCAGGGTGTTGCCGGCGAGCTCGACGCGGAAGCCGTCGTTCGTCCTCTCCAGGCGAGACGACGCGAAGTTCATCGAGGGGCTTCCGATGAAGCCGCCGACGAACAGGTTCGCGGGGCGGCCGAAGAGCTCCTGCGGCGTGCCCACCTGCTGGAGCACGCCCCTCTTCATCACCGCCACGCGGTCCCCCATCGTCATCGCCTCGACCTGGTCGTGCGTGACGTAGATCGTCGTCACCTGCAGGTCGTGCTGGATGCGGGCGATCTCCGAGCGCATGTTCACGCGGAGCTTCGCGTCGAGGTTCGAGAGCGGCTCGTCCATCAGGAACGCCTGTGGCTCCCGGACGATCGCGCGGCCCATCGCGACCCGCTGCCGCTGGCCGCCCGAGAGCGCGCGGGGCTTGCGGGGGAGGAACTCCTCGAGACCGAGGATGCGGGCCGCCTGCTTCACGCGCCTGTCGATCTCGGCCTTGTCGAGCCTGGCGAGCTTGAGGCCGAACGCCATGTTGTCGTAGACGGTCATGTGGGGATAGAGGGCGTAGTTCTGGAAGACCATGGCGATGTCGCGGTCCTTCGGGGGCACGTCGTTGACGACCTTGCCGCCGATGCGGAGGTTGCCGTCGCTGATAGCCTCGAGGCCGGCGACCATGCGGAGGGCGGTGGACTTGCCGCACCCCGAGGGCCCGACGAGGACCATGAACTCGCCGTCCTCGATGCCGAGGTCGAGCCCGTCGACGGCCCTGGTGCCGTCCCCGTAGACCTTCGTGACCTGGTCGAGGACGATCTCACCCACGGCGGCCCCTTCCTAGACGACTCCCGCGACGGCCCCGGCGGCTCCCAGCCCGACGGTCCTCCTGATCTTCCCAAAACGGACGGGGGTAATCGAGGGGGCGCGCTGCGGCGATCGGCCAGCCGGAGAAAATGACCGCGACCAACCCCGCTAGCCGCGTCGCTCCCAAAGAGGGTCCTGTTCGAAGTGGATGTTGTTGACTTGCAAGTAGTGCCTCTCTTGGGTATCCCCCGGCTTTTCCCAGGCTCGAGCCAACCCAACGCTCAGCACCGGCTTACGCGAGCCCTGCAGGAACTCTCGAGCGGCTTCGACCCGCTCGTACCTTGGCGTCTTGTGATTCGGCTCCACGAAGCGCCGGTCGGTCAGAGACAGATCGGCGCCGCCCTCGCCAGGAAGAACGACACGAACCTTGTCCCAGTCGCTCACGTAGACCTCCGGTGGTTCGGCAGGCGCGAGATGCCCGAGCGACGCCGTTCCTTGGTGCCGGTTCACGAACCTTTCATGCCCTCTCGCCTGAAGATCCGGTCCGAAGATGTTGGTCAAGTTCGTTTCACCGGTCTCCGTGAGGAGCCGCCAAAACTCGCGCGCTTCGAGACGTCCGACAGCCGCTAGGTTCGCAAGATCCACGAGGCGATCTTCCACCTCGGGAGCACTTCCGACGTCCATGGCGGGTCCAAGGTCGACCACGTTCCCCAACGCAAAGACCCCTCCCTCAACCGATAGCAAAGTGGTCGGCAGCCCACCTGCTGCTATTGGCCGAATTGGAGCGCGCGAGGTCACCTCCAACCCGGCGATGCATATTTTTCCTGGGCCCATCCGCGTGAGGTGTGTAACTGTTATGCGCACATAGGTAACTCTACAAGTGAACGGCTGTGACGCCGCCCCACCGGTCGTCGAGGTACTCGATGACCAAGCGGCGGTGGCACTTTGCAGGTTCGAGCTCGCTGCACAGTAGGACTGCCCGCGGCTGGAAGTACGACTTTGGCAGTACTCGCTCGACCGCACGAACTTCCATCAGGTTGATGAATCGTTTCTCGTAATCCGCCCACGACCCCCTCTTCTTCTTGTACTCATCCAGCATCTCTTGCGTCGGAGCCAGGAGGGGCTCGTGCCGATATGGAATACCGAGAAGCGACTGCAGAAAGAACCTCAAGTCATCTCGCTTCGCGAATCCTGCTAACTGAGAAATGTTATTGAGCCGAACGTCTATAAGCTGCTTAACCTGGGCGGTCTTCAGGGCCCCGAAGAAATCTTCAGCGGTCCTTTTCGTGAAACCGATCGAACAGATTTCCACTGCTCGTCCTCCGCATGCTCGAATAGAGTCGGTGTCTCGTATGGGAAGCCCAGGTCAGAAAGTGAACCGTCGGGAAGCACATGCTGGACTGCGATCCCACGATCCTTCAGGACACGCCCAATCAGCAAGTGTCTGTGACAATCGTCCGGCTTTCCCTCGCTGCACATGAGCGCCATGGTCGTCGCTTCAATGTTCGCTTCGACAAGTTCGATTCCCCGTTGAAACTCAGGCGCCGATGCCATTCTGTAGTAAAGGGCACGGCCGTCTTGATCGTAATGATCCGTCCGGGAGGGTCGCCCTCCCAGGTAGTGCCCGAGGAAGACGTACCTCAGGCCTAGCCTCGGCAGATCCTTTTCAAGAACCACACGATTGAATTCCGGAGCAAAGTTTGACCGCGGATGCGTTCTGACGTCCACAATCGTCTGAACGCCAAAGGGCTCTAGGAGCTCACACATTCGCTGAACCGTATGGGTGGAGTGTCCGATCGAATACAGTCGACGCCGCCGCTGGTGCTTCTCCGTCACAAGAACACTCTAGTCGAGGGGTTGCGCAAACCGGCGTGATTTGCCGAATACTTTCCAATCCATGAGCACACGACAACTGGCCCCGCGGTCGGATCGAGAGGAGAGGTTTAGGCCAGCAACCTCACCCTCACTCCGCAGTCCTGCAGGAACGCACGCACCCGCTGCCAGTCGTCGTACGGCTCCCCCGTCGCGACCACCTCCGTGATCCCGCTGTTCGCAATCAGCTTGGCGCACGTGAAGCAGGGCACTCCCGTTATGTAGATCGTCCCGCCCTCGCGCTGCTCGGGCGACGAGTACAGGATCGCGTTCGCCTCCGCGTGTATCGCGATGCAGTTGTCGTGCCCCCAGCCGCTCGCGGCGTCGGACGAAGCCCTCGGGCAGGCCCCCTCGTCGCAGTGCGGGTGCCCCGACGGTGGGCCGTTGTAGCCGGTGCTCCGGATCCTCCGATTGCGAACGATCACGGCGCCGTGCCGGCGCCGGATGCAGTTCGACCTGCGCGCGGTCTCCGCGGCGATGTTCAGGAAGTAATGATCCCAGTCGGTGGGGCGCTGAACCTCGGCGATCCGGTGCGCAATGCTCACTGACGATCTCCCCCCGGGCGCGGCGATAGACGGCTCACTCGGGGAAGTGCCGCCGATTCTCCCCGCCCGGGGCCAGCGGCGCAAGGACCCCAACGTTCGTTGAGCAATTACGTATGCACGGCGCACGTTTTCGCGCGATGAACGGAGTGGAGCGCGGGGGCGGCGGCGCGGAGCGCAGCGCGGCCCCCGTATCCTCGGCCCACATGGACCCCCGGACCCTCGAAGCCCTCCCCGAGGACCTCTTCTTGGACCTGCTCCGGTCGTGCTGGGTGATCGAGACCGCCCGGGCGAGGATCTTCGAGGGCTGGGCGAACGAGAGCGACCCCGCCTGGGAGAAGAGCTCGAAGATCGCGACCGAGCGGGCCGCGCTCGTGGACGAGCTCCTCGGCCCCCGCAAGAAGAGGTCCGACCACGACGTCGTCGCGCTCCACGCGGCATGGATCGACGGCGTGGTCGGCGCTCCGGGCGACGACCCGTTCGGGCCCCTGTTCATGGCGAGGATGTCGGACTGGGTCGACGGGCACCTCGGCCCCCTCGTCGAGGACGGCGGCCGGCTCACGGCCCTGTCCGACGAGGAGAAGGCGGGGCTGCGGTGGCCCGAGCGGATCCCGCCGGCGCCGCCGTTCGAGCCCCTCGAGATCCCGCACGTGGACCCCCCGGAAGACACCGTCTTCCGCTTCGGCATCCTGGGAGACCTGCACGTCGGATCGGCGCGGGCGGAGCCGCTGGTACGGGCGGCGATCGCCGACCTCAACGCATCGGGGGCAGAGCTCGTCGTCCAGCTGGGCGACATCACCGACGAGGGCAAGGCGGACCAGTTCGAGACCGCGGCGAAGCTCCTGAGCGAGCTCGACATGCCGCTCGCGACGATGATGGGCAACCACGACGTGCTCGCGCTGGGAGGCCAGGACCTCACCGGCCGCGGCTTCTACCAGACCTACTTCGGCAGGGACGCGGACGGCGTCCTGCTCGAGCACGAGGGCTGGCGGTTCGCGGTCCTCGACTCCGCCGCCCACCTGGCGTCGCCGTTCACGGCCTTCGACCTCGTCAGGGGAGAGTTCCTCGACCTGCCGGGCGGCGCCATCGTGCGCGGCTCGCTCACCGACCCCCAGCACGAGATCCTGGCGGAGCTCGCCGAGCCGGGAGCCCCGCCCGCGTTCGTCTTCCTCCACCACCCGCCCCAGCCGTACCCGGGGTTCCCGCCGATCCTGTTCGGGCTGCGCGAGGCCGACAGCGGCCGTCTCCACGCCGTCGCCGACTCCGGGAACGTCTGGGGGGTGTTCGCGGGGCACACCCACCGCAACGCGATCACCCGGAGGTTCGGCCGCGTCCCCTGCGTCGAGGTCGGGATCCCGCGGGACTACCCGTTCGGCTACGCCCTCGTCGACGTCGGCTCGAGAGGGTACACCTATCGCTTCGGCCAGGTCTCGGACGAGGAGCTCCTGCGGGACGCCTATCCCGCTGCCGGAGCGCTCCAGCGCCGCTACGGGAGGGGACGCGCCGAGGAGCGTGCGTTTCGCTGGAGCCCGGGGTAGGAAAACCGCCCAAATCCGTCACGCCCCGCCGGGGGTGTGTTTCGCTACGGAGTGGAGTGGCCCAGTAACTCTCCGGTTTCGGCATTCGTTGTAGAGGGTAGGAGTCCCCTCCGACAGGCCGAACGGAAGGAGAATCGATGGGACTCATCGGGTACGTGCTCGTAGGGCTGGTCATCGGTGTGCTCGCACGGCTCCTGATGCCCGGCCGCGACCCGATCGGGATCGTCGGAACCATCCTCGTCGGGATCGTCGGCGCGGTCATCGGCAGCTACCTGTGGGCCGAACTGTTCCGCGACACGGAAGGCGTCGAGTGGATCGGCGGCGTGATCGTGGCGATGGTCCTCCTCTACGCCTACCGACGCATGACGCTGGGACGCGGCACCGTCTGACAAGCGCACCCACCGCTTTCTCGCCGGACCCGCGACCGGCCGAGAGAGCGTTCGGAAAACGGCCCCCATCCGCGCGGGGGCCGTTTTCGCGCCGCCGGATCGCGGATTGACCGCGCGTGGGCGCTGCCGGCGCTCGATCCCTCAGTCCTTCCAGGGCCTCAGCTCGCTCGTGTCGACGACGACGAAGTCCGACCCCTTCACGTCCCCGAGCGTGTGGAGCGCGTCGTTGTCCCACCTCTTGTTCGGCGCGCCGCTGATGAACCAGTCGGAGCCGTTGTCGGCGACGATCATCCCGTAGCGCTTGAGCGCGACCAGGACGACGCGCGCCTGCCGCGCATAGCCGTCGAGGGAGAACCCCTTCTTCAGCCGCAGACGCAGCCCCATCGGCGGCAGGTCCGGATCGTCGGAGTCGCTCGCGTGATGCCGCGCCGGATAGACGTACTTCGCACGCGTGCGGCTCACCGTGAAGCGCAAGGCGTGGTCGATCACGCCCTTACGGACCTCGTCCCAGCGAGCGAGCCCCGGCAGTATCGGGAGCCCCGCCGCGTCCGCCGACGTCCATCCCTTCGGCCTCAGCTTGTTCGAGCCGAGGTCCCAGATCGCGCCCGACCCCGCGCGCCAGCGGCCGTCCCTGCGCCGCAGGTCGAACAGCTCGTAGAGCCGGCACTCGTCCCTGTGCACGATCACGGCATGGCGGTCGCCGTCGGACCCGCGGCCGCCTTCGATCTTCACGTCCCTCGGGATGGGATACGGCCCCGCGTCGCTCTCGCCGGCGTAGCGGAAGCGCACCCGGAACTTGCGCTGGCCCTCGCCCACCACCGTTATCGGGATCCCGATGGGTCCGCCGTCGTAGCGCCCCGACCCGAAGTCCGGATGCAGCCCCTCGTTGCGGCCGATGCTCCGGATGATCGCCCGCGAGCGCCGGTGGACCGGGAGGCCGTCGACGCGCCGGTTCCAGACATTGGTCCCGGGGAAGATCCGGCACTCGGGGGCCGCGGGGAGGGGGGCCGCGCCCGTGCCGGCGACGCAGCCGGCGGCGGCGAGGCAGAGTGCGGCGGCGATCGAGGTCAAGCGCCTCACGGTTGCGATGGTAGCCGAGGGCTCGCGAGGTTTACCCTCGGGCCACGATGGAGTCACCGCGCCGGGCGGACGACCGGCCGACGCCGCGGGACTGGGTGCGATACTGGTTCGACAACCGTCTCGCCTCGGGCACCGCGGCCATGGTGTTCTGGCTCGCGGTGGCGGCGTTCGTCCTGATCGTGACCGTGTCCGCCCTCGCGACGATCGCGAACGTACAGGCGCAAGGCACCGAGCTGACGTTCGGCGAGGCGCTGTGGCGCAACCTCATGCGCACGCTCGACCCGGGCACGATGGGCGAAGACGTCGGATGGCCCCTGCGCGTGGCGTCGCTCACTGCGACTCTCGGCGGGGTCCTGATCATCAGCTCGCTGTTCGCGACGTTCTCGCACGGCATCCGCGAGCGTGCCGCGCAGCTTAAGCGCCGGCAGTCTCCCGTGATCGCGTCGGGGCACACGCTCGTCCTGGGATGGTCGCCGAAGATCTTCCCCCTGGTGTCGCAGCTGTTCGTCGTCAAAGCTCCGAAGAGGACCGGGGCGATCGTCGTCCTGGCCCCGCTCCCGAAGGACGAGATGGAGCGACAGATCAAGGACCGCCTCCGCGGCCTGCGGCGGCACCAGCGGAGAGCGCTGGTCCTGCGAACGGGGCGCGCCTACGAGCCCGAGCACCTCGACGTCGCGCGACCGCACCGCGCCGGATCGACCGTGATCCTGAACCCGGGGGGCGCGGACGGCGACGCGGAGGTCGTACGGTCCGCGCTCGCGCTGCTCGGGAGCGACCCGCCGCCGGAGACGCCGCTGATAGCCGAGATCTGCAACACGTTCACGGCCGAGGCGCTGGAGCGCGCCGCAATGGGCGGCCCGGAGGTCCGCGTCGTGCGCGCCGCGAGCTTCATCGCCCGGATGACGGCGCAGGTCTGCCGTCAGCCGGGGCTGAGCACCGTCTATCAGGACGTCCTGCAATTCGACGGCAACGAGATCTACTTCGCGAGCGCAGCAGACGTCGCGGGGCGCACGTTCGGCGAGGCGCTGTTGTGCTACGAGAACGCCGCGCTGCTCGGGATCAAGAGCGGCCGGGAGATCGCGCTCTGCCCCCCGATGGCGCGGCAGATCGGCGGCGGCGACGAGGTCATCGCGATCGCCGCGGAGAAGACCGACGTCGTGGCGACGGCGCCGCGTCCCGGCGTCGCCCGCCCGGCCGCCGAGCCGAACGCGCCGGTGCGACCGGAGACGGTCCTCATGATCGGGTGGAACGAGATGGCGCCCGAGATCATCAGGCAGCTCGACCGCTACCTCGCCCCGGGGTCCACCGTGACCGTCCGAACCGACTCGGAGGTCGTCCCGAACGCGCGCGACCACGTCCCGAAGGACCTCGCCGTCGTCGCGCCGGAGGTCGTCGAGGAGGCTCTGAGCCCGGAGAAGCTCCGCGCGCTGGTGAGGGACGACCCGCCCGACCACGTCATCCTCCTCTGCTACAAGGAGGCCCTGCCCGAGGCGGAGGCGGATGCCCGTGTCCTCCTCACGCTGCTCCACCTGCGCAACGCGATCCACGAGGCCGGCGCGGACACGAACATCGTCGTCGAGCTCCTCGACGAGCGGGACGTGAAGCTGACGGAGCCGCGCCCGAACGACGAGTTCATCGTCACCGAGCGCCTGACGGCGCTGCTGCTCGCGCAGTACTCGGAGAACCCGGACCTCGAAGACGTCTTCGACGAGCTGCTCGAGGAGCGCGGGGCAGAGGTCTACCTGAAGCCGGCGCGCCTCTACGCCCCGCAGGAGGGGGTGGCGTTCGCCGACGTCGTCGCCGTCGCGGCCGCGCGCGGCGAGATCGCGCTCGGCTACGAGACGAGGGGGCCGCGCGGCGAGCCGCAGGTGACGATCAACCCGCCGAAGGGCGCGACCGTCGACCTCCGCGACGCGCGGGTGGTGGTCCTGGCACAGGAAGAGGCCTAAGGCGCCCGCTCGCCACGCGCCTGCCGCTCGAAATGGTTGTCCCGGTATGCGGCCCCGCCTCTGAGGCGCGCCCACAGCGCCGCCAGCAGGTACGCCGGCCACAGGAGCACTCCCCAGGCCTCGTACTGGCGGACGTGGACGAGCTCGTGCGCGAAGGTCGTCTCGTCGAGGTCGTCGACGCACAGCACGACGTGGCCGAACGTGATCGCGCGATAGCGCCAGCCGAGCCGGCGCGGCCACGACGCTCCCTCGCACACCACGACGCCCCTCGTCGCCCGGCGAGACCGGAAGAACGGCGACAGGAGCAGCCCCACCAGCGATGCCGGCGCGGCCCACGCCAGGCGCGCGGCCCGCGCTAGAGCGGGATGTCCGACAGGACCAGGACGCGCGGCTCGGTCATCTCCTGCATCGCCCATCGGAGCCCCTCCCGGCCCGACCCCGAATCCTTGGTGCCTCCGTACGGCATCTGGTCGGCGCGGAAGGCCGACACGTCGTTGGCGACGACGCCTCCGACCCTTATCTCGCGGAAGGCGAGGAAGAGCCGGCCGACGTCCGACGTGAAGACGCCGGCCTGCAGCCCGTACTTCGACTCGTTGACCTCGGCTATCGCCTCCTCGAAGTCGCCGTACGTCGAGACCGTCGTGACCGGACCGAAGACCTCCTCGCACCGCACCTTCATGTCGGGCCGCGTCCGAGCCAGCACCGTCGGCGCGTAGAACGGATCCTCGCGCTTGCCGCCGACCAGCACCTCCGCGCCCGCCTGCACGGCTTCGTCGACCCACGCGGTGACGCGTTCGAGCGCGTCGTGGTCGATGAGGGGGCCGACCTCGGTCTCCGGGTCGAGCGGGTCGCCGGTCTTCAGCTTCGACACCGCGCGCACCAGCAGCTCCGTGAAGTCGCCGGCGACGCTCTCGTGCACCATGACCCGCTGCACCGAGATGCACGACTGCCCGGCCTGGTAGTACCCGCCGAACGCGATGCGCTCGGCGGCCCTGTCGAGGTCGGCGTCGGAATGGACGATCACACCGGCGTTCCCGCCGAGCTCGAGCGTCACGACCTTTCGCACGTCGGCGGACTTGAGGTTCCACCCCACCTCGGACGACCCGGTGAACGAGAGCTTTGCGAAGCGGCGGTCCTTCGCGAGCTCGCCCGCCTCGCTCCCCCCGATCGGCAGCACCGACAGCATTCCCGGCGGCAGGTCGGTCTCGCAGAACAGCTCGCCGAGCAGCAGCGCGCCGAGCGGCGTCTTCGTCGCCGGCTTGACGACGATCGGCGCGCCCACCGCGAGCGCCGGCGCCATCTTGTGCGCGACGAGGTTCACCGGAAAGTTGAACGGCGTGATCGCGAGGACGGGCCCCAGCGGGAACCGTCGTATCACCCCCGCACGCGATCCGAGCGCTGCCTCGGAGTCGAACCGCATGAGCTCGCCGCGGTCGCGCCTGCACTCCTCGGCGGCCCAGCGGAAGGTCGACACCGCGCGGGCGGCTTCGACCTTCGCCCACTTCAACGGCTTGCCGCCCTCGCGCGCGATCAGCTCCGCGACCTCGTCCGCTCGTTCGGCCAGCCGCCCCGAGATGTGCGCGAGCGCCTCGGCGCGGCGGTGCAGCGGAAGGACCCGTGTCTCGTCGAACGCGGCCGAGGCCGCGGCGACGGCGTCCTCGACGTCTCCCGCGCCCGGCGTCGCGACCGACGCGACGGTCGCGCCGTCGTAGGGGCTCCTGACGTCGAAGCCGTCGGATCCCTCGCGCCACTCTCCCGCCACGAGGAACGGCCTGCGCGCCGCCATCGCTACTCGTCCCCAGCCACGACGTAGTACCAGTCCTTGCGCGGGATCCCGGAGAGCTCCGCCATCACGTGCTTGGTCACCGTGTACTCCTCGAGCGACTCGAGACTCATGTCCTTGCCGAACCCGGACTGCTTGAAACCGCCGTGCGGCATCTCGGGCGCGAGGGGGATGTGGTCGTTGATCCAGACCGTGCCGAACCGCAACGTCTTCGCGGCCCTCAGGGACTTGAACGAGTCGCGCGTCCACACGCTCGCCGCGAGGCCGTAGCGGACGTCGTTCGCCTTCGCCAGCACCTCGTCTTCGGTCTCGAACGGCAGCAGCGTGGGGGCCGGGCCGAAGACCTCGTGCTGGACGATCTCGGCCTGCTGGTCGGCGCCGGAGATCAACGTCGGCTCGTACCAGAAACCCCTGTCGAACCCCTCCGGGCGGCCGCCGCCGATCAGGACCTTTGCACCCTGCGCGCGGGCGCGCTCGACGAACCCCTCGACGCGGGCCCGCTGCGCCGCGTTGACGAGCGGTCCCATGTCGGTCGTGCGCTCCATCGGGTCTCCGAGCCGGATCTCCGCGGTGAGGTCCGAGACGCGCGCGACGAACTCGTCCCAGACGGCTCGCTGGACGTAGATGCGCGTCGCGGCCGTGCAGTCCTGGCCCGTGTTGATGAACGACCCGACGATGCAGCCCTGCGCGGCGGCCTCGAGGTCCGCGTCGTCGAAGACGATGAACGGCGCCTTGCCGCCGAGCTCGAAGTGGAGCCGCTTGATCGTCGGAGCGGCGGCCTCCATGATGCTCGTGGCCGTGTCGATCGAGCCCGTGAGCGACACCATGTCGACCTCGGGATGGCTCACCAGCGGCTGCCCGCACTCCTTCCCGCGCCCGGTCACGACGTTCAGCACGCCGTCCGGGAGCCCCGCGTCCTTCGCGATCCGTGCGAGCTCGAGCGTCGTGAACGGCGTCCACGGCGCGGGCTTCAGCACGACCGTGTTCCCCGCCGCCAGCGCGGGGCCGATCTTCCAGACCGCCATCATCAGCGGGTAGTTCCAGGGCGTCACCTGCGCGACGACCCCGACGGGCTCGCGCCTCAGCCACGACGAGTACCCGGGAAGGTACTCGCCGGCGGCCGCGCCCGCGAGAGAGCGCGCGATCCCCCCGAAGTACTTGAGCTGGTCCGCCGCCATCGGCACGTCGCCGTCGGCCACGAGCTTGATCGTCTTGCCCGAAGGCGCGATCTCGAGGGGGATCAGCTGCTCGGCCCTCTCCTCGACCAGCTCGCCCATCTTCCACAGGACCGCGGCGCGCTCGCCGGGTCCGAGCTCGGACCAGCGGCCGTCCTCGAACGCCTCGCGCGCCGCCTGTACGGCGCGGTCGACGTCCTCCTCCGCGGCTCTCGGGACCGTGCCGCAGACCTCTTCGGTCGCGGGGTTGAGGATCTCGTCGGTGCGGCCGGAGGCCGCTTCGCAGAGCTCGCCGGCGATGAACATCCCGTTCGCGTACATGTGATGCCTCCTTGACGACGACGCGAGCCCGATGCTAACGACGGCCGGGCGCAAACGCCCAGACTCCGCGGCCCAACGAGCGGGGACGGCTTGTACAGAGTGGACGACGGCTGAGGGCCGGGGCGCCCGACCACGCACGAGCTTGATTAGCCACTGCCCCCGGTGCCTAATTGCGGTTGTGAACCGGCTCCCGCAGGATCCGACCGCGCAGCAGGACGAAGCCGTAGTGATGCCGCCCGCCGGCGCGGTGGGGTTCCTCCTCGGGCTCGTGCACCTGGGCATCGGGGGCGTCGCCGTAGCTCTGGCCGTCGACGACGGTTTCGCCGAGGGCAAGGCCGCGTTCGCCGCCGGTGTGTGGCGGTTCGTCCTTGGAGGCGTCGGTGCGGTGCTGGGCCTGCTCGCCGTCAGGGGCCTGCTGAGGGTCGTGGCCGCGCAGGAGAAGAGGTTGACGCCCGAGGTGCGCGCGTCCGCGCGCCGGCGCGGTCTGGTCGTCGTGCTCGTCGGTGTGTGGCTGTTCGCGACCGCGACGTTCGAGGGCATCGCGCAGGAGACGGTCGCATTCGACTCGTGGGTGGATCCCTTCTTCATCGCCGGCGGGATCTACCTCACCTTGCTCGGCCTCTCGCTGCAGCTCGACCCGACGGGGCCGCTCCGCCGGCAGCGGCTCGCGCAGGGCTACGGCGCCGCGGGAACGGCGACCATCCTGCGCGCGAGCGACACCGGCGTGACCTTCGGCGACGTTCCTCAGATGAAGGTCGACTTCGAGATCGAGGCCGACGGACGCAGGTACGAGGCGAGCGACAACGTCGTCATGGAGCAGTCGAACGTCGCGCTCCTCGCTCCGGGATCCACCGTCGACGTGCTCGTGGACCGCGGCGACCCGAGGGTGTTCCGGGTGGACTGGAACAGCTGGCGCGGGCCGGAGCGCGCCGAAGAGCCTTCCTGAGCGCGAGGATCGCTCGCGCGGCGGGCAGGCTCCGACGCGCGTGGAGGGACTCGGCCCCCTCCGCCGAACCCCCTCACCATGAGATCTCGCCGCTTTGCCGCGCTCGCGCTCGTGCTGGCCCTCGCCGCTCTCGCCGCCGGGGCGCCCCCTGCCGTCGCGGGGAAGAAGAAGAGGTGGTCCGCCGAACGCTGGAAGTCGACGCTCTCGAAGCCCAAGTACTCGGGTGTCGAGGTATCGACGCACTACCTCGAAGCCACGGACGGGACCCAGCTGTCGCTGACGGTCCACCTGCCGGAGGGCCTTCCCGAGGGCGAGAAGATCCCCACGCTCATGCAGATGACGCCCTACCGGCCGATCGACCAGGCGCTGGGGGGCTACGACGACTACGAGTTCTTCGTGCTGCGCGGGGCGGCCTACGTCGAGGCCGACGAGCGCGGGACCGGCGGCAGCGAGGGCTGCCTCGACTTCGGCGGGAGCGCCGACCGGTCCGACGCGAAGGTGTTCGCGCGGTGGATCCGCAGCCGGCCGTGGAGCAACGGGCGCATCGTCACCGACGGCGTCAGCCATCCCGGGATGGGGTCGGTCGTAGCCCACGCGGCCATCCCCGGGCTCACCGGCGCGCTCGCCCACGCTCCCGTCGTCTCCTATTACCAGGACGAGTGGCTGCAGGGGGCGAAGTTCGAGGACCAGTTCAACGGCCCCGCGTACCAGGCGGTCGAGCTCGCGCCGCCTCTCCCGCCCGAGTTCGGGGATCCGAACGCCGCCACCGGTCAGGCCGCGACCTGCACCGGCAGGACGACCACCGACTACTCGACCTACGAGGGGCCGTTCACGAAGCTGTGGGCCGACCGGGACCTGTCGCGCTTCGCGCCGGCGGAGCGCAAGCCGATCCTGCTCACGCACGGCTTCGTCGACCTGAACGTCCACCCCGACCACAGCCAGCTCTACTGGGACGCTCTGCCCGACGACTACCCCAAGTACGCGATCTTCGGCTGGTGGTACCACGGTTATCCCGACATGACCGGCCACACGGCGGTGGACTTCTCCTTCGTGCGGCACCGCTGGATGGACTCGCTGCTGTTCGGGATCGAGAACGGGCTCGGCGCGGAGCCGCGCGTGCTCGTCGAGGACAGCACGGGGACGTGGCACGAAGGGCACGACTGGCCGCTCGAGCAGTCGACGCACGTGAGGATGGCGACGGGCGAGAGCTCGCTGGCGCCGCGGGCGGGGGATCCCGGCACGGTCGCCTACCTGGACCGCATGGGCGCGAACCGCGGGTCGTGGACGGACGCGCACGTCGCGTTCGAGACCGTGCCTCTGAGCAAGGACATGCTCGTCAACGGCGCGCCGCAGGTGCACCTGAAGGCGGAGAGCAGCCAGGCCGCGACGAAGTGGGTCGCGTACCTGCTCGACGTGGCGCCCGACGGCTCGTGGAAGCGGATCAGCCACGGCTACGCGGACTCGCACAGCTGGAAGGCAGAGGACGCGTGGGCGGAGATGGAGCCCGACAAGCCGTACGAGTGGACTATCGACCTGATGCCGACGGCGGTCGTCGTCGAGAAGGGGCACAGGGTCTCGCTTCTGATCGCGAGCCAGGACTCGCGCCGCTCGCTCGGGGGCTATTGCTTCTCCGACTACCGGGGCGGCTGCTACAACCCGTCGGGGATCCTGCCGGCGACGACCGCGGGACAGGCGGTGAACGCGGTGCACTTCGGCAGGGGCGGAACGACGGTCGAGTGGGACTGGGTCGACCCGCGCAAGACCGTCAAGCCGCCGAAGGTCTAGCGGCGTTGTCCTGCAGCCACCGGCGCGGCGCCGCGCTCGGCGCGGCCGTTCTCCTGCTCGGCGGCGGCGTCCTCGCCGGGGTTCAGGCGTCGCCGCCGGACGCTCCCGCGCTGCGGCCGGGGCAGGCTCGCTTCTGGAAAGGCTCCGCGGTCGAGTCCACCACGTCGTACCCGTTTGCGATCGCGCCGGGCGGAGCGCGGCTGCGCGCCGCGGTTGACCATCCCGCGACCTCGAACGCTTTCGACGTCCAGCTCGTAACGCCCTCGGGGACGCGCATTGCGGCCCACGACCACGAGCTGTTCGTCGACGATCCCGAGCCGGGCGTGTGGGAGATCGCGGCCGTGCGCCGCGACTCGTCGGCCCAGGCCTTCCGCCTCCGGGCGAAGCTCGAACGGGAGCCGCGGGTCGCCGAGGGCCTGCCGATGCTCCCGAACTTGCGCGCGGAGCCCGGCTACGACTTCACGTTCTCGTATCCCGAGGCCGCGTGCGAGCTCGTGGGGTCGGGATGCTCGTTCGCGCCGGTGCCGCCGTTCTGCGCACCGGACGAGGCCGCCGAGGACCGCGCGCTCCGCTGCCTGCGGTTCTCCTTCGGTTATCAGAACGCGGGGAGAGGCGCGATGGACCTGCGCTTCGGCGAGCTCGACCCCGTCGCCCGCAGCGTGCCGGTGCGCCAGAGGGTCTACCTCGCCGATGCGACGCCCCTGGACTACTCGGACAACGACTTCGTCGAGCGGGACGCGGGCACCGCGACCTACCACGAGGTCCACGGGCACTTCCACTACGACAACGTCTTCGGCGCGAAGCTGCTGAAGGTCGTCGACGAGAGGACGGGTGCGCTGGAGCCCGTCGCCGAGGTGGCGAAGCGCGGCGCGTGTGCCCACGACATCGCGTTCGTGGACTTCGACCGGTTCTTCCAGGAGCCGCAGCACCTCGCGGACAGCGGCGACGACTGCAACTTCACGTTCACCAACCCCACCTCCCCCGCGATCCGGATCGGGCTGTCGGCCGGATGGGGCGACATCTACACCGCGGGGCTGTCGGACAACTACGTGGACTTCGGGCTGAACGCGGACGGGCTCTACGTGGTGCAGGTGAAGGCCGACGTCGACGACACGCTCGCCGAGAGCAACCAGAAGGACAACTTCGCCTACTCGCTGATAAGGGTGTCGGGCTTGTCGGTGGAGCTGCTCGAGCGGGGCCGCGGTCGCTCGCCCTGGGACGGGAAGAAGGTGGTGGTGCGGGGGCTGGGGGACTGAGGAGCTACCGGCCCAGGACCTCCATCGCCTTCAGCGCCAGCCACAGCTCCATCCGGTCCTCGGCGTTCGTCAGGTCGCGGCCCAGCAGGTCCTCCGCCTGACGCACCCGGTAGCGCAGCGTGTGGCGGTGGATCGCCAGGCTCTCGGCCCCCGGCTCCCAGCGACCGCCCGATTCGACGAACGCCCGCACCGACGCGACGAGGTCCGACCCGCGCGCGCGGTCGCGGTCGATCAGGGGGCCGAGGACCGAGCGCACGAAGCCCTCGAGCGCCTCGCGCGGCTGCCCTCCGAGCAGCAGCGCGTAGGAGCCCAGGTCGTGCGGCGACGCGATCGACACCCCCGGGCCCGCGGCGCGCAGGGCGAACGTCGCCTCCAGGTACGACCGTCGCAGGTCCGCGGGCGCCCACGAGCCGCCGACGCCCACGCGGATGCCCTCGGATGCACGCTGCCACGACCGCGCCTCTTCCAGGAGGACCCCCGCGAGCGCCTCGGGCTCCGAGTGCACGACCAGCGCGGCGACCCGTCCGCCGGCGAGCGCGGTGCGGGCCGGCACCTGCCGCACGCCCAGCGCCCCGTCCAGCATCCACGCCGCCTCCTCGAGGACCGCGTCGGCAACGGCGCCGAAGTCCGCGACCAGCACGACGACGCGCTCGCCGCGCGGAAAGCCGACGAGCTCCAGCCTCCGCTCCAGCTCGTCGCCCGACAGCCGTCCCGCCATCGCTTCGGTCAGCACGTCCCCCGCGATGCGGCGCTCCGCGTCGACGGCCGCGCGCCGTGACGCGAGCAGAAGCCCGAGAACCGTGGCGGCGTGGCGCGCCGCGATGCGATCGCGCGGCTCGACGCGGTGGTCCTTCCCGAACACCGCCCAGGCTTCCCGCCGCCCCGCGGTATCGACCGCCAGAGCGACCCTCGCGCCACCGGGACCTTGCTCGGACGAAGTCGCGGCAGCGCCGCCCGCGTGCGGCAGCGACTTCCACAGCTCGGTCTCGTCCGGCGGGACGGCGCCGGGCGCGGCGGCGCGGGCGATGACTCCCCCGCGCACGTCGAAGAGCACCGCCCAGCCACCGGCGATCGCGACGGCCTCCTCCAGCACGTCGGCCGGGCCGCCTCCGTCGGACACCAGCGCCGCGAGCCGCTCGTGCACCTCGACGGACATGCGGGCGTCCCGCAAGCGGTCCTCGGCCAGCGCGCTCGAGACCGCCTCGGCGATCGCGATGAACGGCACCGGATACGGGACCTCGATCACGGGAAACCCCTCGGCGTCGGCCGCCCTCGTGATCGCGGCGGGGACCTCGTCCGCGCCGAAGCCGACCCCGAAGCCCAGGCCCGCGAGCCGGGCGCGGGTGAGCCTCCTGACGTACGCGCGCTGGAGCGCGGCCGAGCCGGTGAGACCCATCCCGGTGGTCAGCAGGAGCTCGCCCCCGGAGAGCCACGGCGTCGGATCCTGCAGCTCCGACGTGTGCGCCCAGCGGATCGGGCGATCGAGACCGGCCTCGCCGGCGACGACCGTCAGGCCGAGACCCGGGAGCCCGAGCAGGTCGCGCACGGTCATGGGCATCCTCCAGAGTGTACAAACGGGCGCTCCGCAACTTGCCTCCCTGAACGGGTGAGGGCGGATCGCGCGGCGTTAGCGTCGGCCGCATGGACCCGCCCATCCCGGGCGCGAGCTCGAGGCGCTTGACGGACCGGAGGGAGGCCGCGATCCCCCGCGCCGTCTTCAACACCCTCCCCGTGTTCGTCGCCGCGGGAGACGGGGCGTCGATCCTCGACGTCGACGGCAACCGGTTCATCGACCTGGCGGGCGGCCTCGGCGTCCTGAACGTGGGCCGGGGGAACCCGCGGGTCCTGGAGGCCGTGCACAAGCAGGCGGACGCGTTCCTGCACGAGTGCTTCCACGTCGCGATGTACGAGGGCTACGTCGAGCTCGCCGAGGCCCTCAACCGCATCACGCCCGGCGACGGTGCGAAGAAGACGATGCTTGCGAGCTCTGGGGCCGAGGCCGTAGAGAACGCCGTGAAGATCGCGCGCCTCGCGACGGGGCGCGACGCGGTCGTGACGTTCACGAACGCGTTCCACGGCCGGACGCTGCTGGGCATGACGATGACCGCGAAGGAGATGCCGTACAAGCGCGGCTTCGGGCCGTTCGCCCCGGAGGTCCATCGCGTCCCGTTCGCGTACTGCTACCGGTGCCCCCTCGGGCTGGAGCACCCCTCGTGCGGGATAGCCTGCGCGGAGGCGGCCGCGGACGCGATCGACTCTGAGATCGGCGCGGGATCCGTCGCGTGCATGGTCGTCGAGCCCGTGCAGGGAGAAGGCGGGTTCGTCGTCGCCCCCGACGACTACCTCCCGGCGCTGCGGGCGATCTGCACGGAGCGCGACATCCTCCTGGTCGACGACGAGATCCAGAGCGGGATGGGAAGGACCGGGAAGATGTTCGCGGCGGAGCACTACGGCGTCGTCCCCGACATCGTCACGACGGCGAAGTCGCTCGGCGCCGGGCTCCCGATATCGGCCGTGACCGGTCGGGCGGACGTGATGGACGCGCCGCACGTCGGCGGCCTCGGCGGGACCTACGGCGGCAATCCCGTCGCGTGCGCGGCCGCGCTCGCCGTGATCGAGGAGCTCAGGGGGACCGACCTGCTGGAAAGGGCGCAACGGCAGGCGGACGTCATCCGGTCGCGCCTCGACCCGCTCGAGGACGCGCTCGGCCTCGTCGGCGAGGTCAGGGGCCTCGGCCCGATGGTCGGCGTCGAGCTCGTGAGCGACGAGGTGAGCAAGGAGCCGGCGAAGCTCGCGACCGCCGCGGTCGTCAAGCGCTGTCACGACAACGGAGTGCTCATACTGAAGGCCGGGACCTACGACAACGTCGTGCGGCTACTGGCTCCGCTCGTGATCTCGGACGAGGACCTGCACGCCGGCCTCGACGTGCTCGTCGAGGCGCTCGAGTGGGCCAACAAGGGAGTGAACTAGGTGCTGATCGGCGGCGAGGCGGTCGAGGGGGCCGCGGCCCCCGTAGCCGTCCTCAACCCCGCGACCGAAGAGGTCGTCGCCGAGGTGCGCTCCGCGACCGCCGCGCAGGTCGACCTGGCCGTGAGGTCGGCGCGGGCGGCCTACCCCGGCTGGAAGGACACCCCCGCGCCCGAGCGCGGCGTCATGCTGCGCGCCCTGGCGGCATGGATCCGCGAGCACGCGGAGCCGCTGGCGGTGACGCTCACGCGCGAGGGCGGCAAGCCGCTCGTCGAGAACCGGGACGAGATGGGGTGGAGCGCGTCGTGCCTGGACTTCTACGCCGAGATCGGGCGGCTCGAGCGGGGCCGCGTCGTCCCTTCGGGAGAGCCCGGGCAGCTGTCTCTCGTGATCAAGCAGCCGTACGGCGTCGTGGCGGCGATCGTCCCGTGGAACTACCCGATCCTGCTCCTGGTGTGGAAGCTCGCCCCCGCGCTCGCGGCCGGCAACACCGTCGTCGTGAAACCGTCGCCGTATACGCCGCTGTCGACCCTCCAGCTGTGCGACGCCTTCGCGACGTTGTTCCCGCCCGGCGTCGTCAACGTCGTCACCGGCGAGGCCGACGCGGGAGAGGCGCTCGTTCGTTCGGGTGAGGTCTCGCTGATCGCGTTCACCGGCTCCGTCGAGACCGGCAAGAAGGTGATGGCCGCCGCAGCGGAGCAGCTGAAGAAGGTCCACCTCGAGCTGGGCGGCAAGGATGCTTTCATCGTCTGCGACGACGTCGACCTGGACGTCGCCGCGCGGGGCGCGGTGTGGGCCGCGTACCTGAACGCCGGGCAGGTATGCACCTCCGCGGAGCGCTTCTACGTGCTGCCCGAGGTCTACGACGACTTCGTCGACGCGTTCGTGGCCGAGGCGGGAAGGGTCGTCGTCGGCGACCCGATGGAGGCCGCGACCGACATGGGCCCTCTCGTGCGGGCGGTGCAGCGCGACCGGGTCGAGGCGCAGCTCACCGCCGCGCGCGCCGCCGGTGCGCGCGTCGTCCACGGCGGCGATCGCGGCGGCTTCGCCAGGGGGTTCTTCCTCACTCCCGCGGTCGTGGTCGACGTCGACGACTCGATGGATCTCATGCGGAAGGAGACGTTCGGCCCGGTCGCGCCGATCGCGCGCGTCGCGCACCTGGACGAGGCCATCGCGCGCACGAACGCGAGCGACTACGGGCTCGGCGCGAACGTATACACGCGCCGGCTCGACTACATGATGAAGGCGATGGAGGAGATCGAGGCCGGGACGGTGTGGTTCAACGACCCGCTCACGGACAACGAGGCGGCTCCGTTCGGAGGCATGAAGTCCTCCGGGATGGGGCGCGAGCTGGGACCGGAGGGTCTCGACGACTTCCGGCAGCCAAAGCACGTGCACATCGACTCGAAGATGGACCCGAAGTCGTGGTGGTACCCCTACGCGGAGTACGTCGCGCACCAGGCGGAGCACGGAACGGCGCCGGGATAGCGAGATGGGCGAGGTGCGGCTCGAGGGGATCACGAAGGTCTTCAAGGACACGCCCGCGGTCGACGACGTGTCGATCACGGTCGCGTCGGGCGAGTTCTTCTCGCTCCTCGGGCCCTCGGGGTGCGGCAAGACGACGACACTTCGGATGATCGGGGGCTTCGAGGAGCCGACGGCCGGTCGCGTCTACCTCGACGGCGGCGACGTGACCGCCCTGCCGGCGTACAAGCGTGACGTCAACACGGTCTTCCAGTCCTACGCGCTGTTCCCGCACCTAGACGTCTTCGAGAACGTCGCGTTCGGGCTGAAGCGGCGGCGCGTCCCCAAGCACGAGATCCGCCCGCGCGTCGAGGAGATGCTCGAGCTCGTGGACCTCGCGGGCCTCGGGGACCGGCGCAGCAACCAGCTCTCCGGCGGCCAGCAGCAGCGCGTGGCCCTGGCGCGCGCCCTGATCAACCGGCCGCAGGTGCTGCTCCTGGACGAGCCGCTCGGCGCGCTCGATCTCAAGCTGCGGAAGAGCATGCAGCTCGAGCTCAAGCGCATTCAGGGGGATGTCGGGATCACGTTCGTCTACGTGACGCACGACCAGGACGAGGCCATGACGATGTCCGACCGCATAGCGGTGATGAACGCGGGGCGGATGGAGCAGGTGGGACCTCCGGAGGCGGTGTACGAGCTGCCGGCGACCGAGTTCGTCGCGGGCTTTCTCGGCGCGTCGAACCTCCTCGACGGCGAGGTCGAGGTCTCCGGGGGCGACCTGGCGAAGGTACGGCTCGCCGAGGGTGGGGTCATGACGCTCCCACCCGGGCGTCTGCCGGGGAGCGGCCGCGTGCGCGTGGGGGTCCGGCCCGAGAAGCTGCACATCGCGGCGGAGGGAGCCGGCGGAAAGAGAGCGAACTCGATCCGCGCCACCGTCACGGCCTCGACCTACACGGGCGTGAGCACGTCGTTCGAGTGCACGACCCCCGGCGGCGCGAAGCTCGTCGTGTACGTGCAGAACGCGAGCGGCGGCGGCTCCGGCCTGGGGCCCGGGACGCCGGTCACCTTGAGCTGGGACCCGCAGCACACGTTTGCAGTCGCACCGCCGGCGAACGGAGAGGAGACGGCCAGATGACGGACCACGAGCGTGAGATCAGCCGGTTGCTCGCGACGGCAGGGGCGAGCCGCGTGACGCGCAGGGAGGTTCTTCGCCGCATGGGGGCGGGAGCCGGCGCGCTCTCCCTCGGCGCGTGGCTCGCCGCGTGCGGCGTCTCCGGCACCGACGAGAACCGCGGGGCCGGAGGCGGGGGCTCGGAGGACGACGGCCTCACGACGACGGAGCAAAACGGGCGGCTGAGCTTCGCCAACTGGCCGCTCTACATCGACCGCGCCAAGGGCCGGCGGCCCACGCTCGACGACTTCGAGAAGGAGACCGGCATCGAGGTCTCCTACAAGGAGGTGATCGACGACAACGAGAGCTTCTTCGGGACGATCCGCGAGCCGCTGGCGAACGACCAGTCCACCGGATGGGACCTCATCGTCGTCACCGACTGGCTGATCGCGAAGATGGCGCGCCTCGGGTACCTCGAGGAGCTGGACCACTCGTTGCTGCCGAACTTCGCGGCGCACGCGGGGCAGGTCTACAAGGACCCGTCGTACGACCCCGGCAACGCGCACAGCGTGCCGTGGCAGTCCGGCATCACCGGCATCGGCTACAACCCCCGCCTCACGGGACGCAAGATCAAGAGCTTCGACGATCTCTTCGATCCCGCGTTCAAAGGCAAGGTCGGCATGTTCAAGGAGATGCGGGACACGATGAACCTGGCGCTGCTGGGGCTCGGCATCGACCCGCAGCAGGCTACGAACGACGACGCCGCGCTCGCGGCCGAGAAGCTCATCCAGCAGCGGGAGAGGGGCATCGTCCGCAACTACTACGGCAACGAGTACGCGGACGCGCTCGTGCGCGAGGACCTGTGGGTGACGATGGCGTGGTCGGGCGACGTCTTCCAGCTCCAGTTCGACAAGCCCGAGCTCGAGTTCGTCGTCCCCGAGGAGGGCGGGATCCTGTGGGTCGACAACATGGCGATCCCGCAGAACGCGGAGAACCCGATCGACGCGATGACGTTCATGGACTACGTCTACGACCCGAAGGTCGCGGCCCAGATCACCGCGTGGGTCAACTACATCTGCCCGGTCCCCGAGGCGCAGGACATCCTCGCCGACGCGAACGACAAGTTCACGCGGCAGGTGTCGAAGAGCCCGCTCGTGTTCCCGACGCCGGAGATGGAGTCGCTCCTGTACCACTACAAGGACCTCGACGAGGAGGACGAAGAGGTCTGGAACGACCTGTTCGGCCAGGTCATCCAGGGATAGCCGCCTCGCGTTGAACCGGCGGAGGCTGATCCCCTATCTCCTGACGCTGCCGGGAGGCCTGTGGCTCGCGGTCTTCTTCCTCGTGCCGATGGTCACGATGCTGTCGGTGTCCCTGCAGGAGGGCTCGCTCGAGGAGGGCTACGTCTTCACGGGGCACTGGCAGACGTATACCGAGGCGCTGGGAAAGTTCGACACGCAGCTGATCCGGTCGATCTGGTACGGGCTGATCGTGACCGTCGCGACGCTCGTGGTGAGCTACCCGATGGCGTACTGGATCGCGCTGCGGGGCGGCCGCCGCAAGAACCTGTACCTGCTGCTGATACTGCTCCCGTTCTTCACGCCGTTCATCATCCGGACGCTCTCGTGGAAGTTCATCCTCGCCGACGAGGGCATCTTCCTGGGCGCGCTGAAGGACTGGGGACTGCTCGGCGACTCGTACCAGGTGCTCGCCACGTCGACCGCGGTCGTCGCCGGGATGATCTACAACTTCCTGCCGTTCATGGCGCTGCCGCTGTACGTCTCGCTCGAGCGGCTCGACCCCGCGCTGCTCGACGCCGCGGCCGACCTGTACTCGAGCCGGAGGCAGGCCTTCCTCAGGGTGACGCTCCCGCTGTCCCTCCCGGGTGTGTTCGCGGGCTCGCTGCTGACGTTCATCCCCGCAGCCGGCGACTTCGTCAACGCTACGTTCTTGGGCGGGATCAACACGACCATGATCGGCAACGTGATCCAGCGCGAGTTCCTCACGAACAACGACTACCCCGAGGGGGCCGCGATCTCGTTCCTGCTGATGGCCGGGATCCTCCTCGGCGTGTGGGCGTACGTGCGGGCGCTGGGGACCGAGGAGCTGTCGGCGTGACGCGGCGCGCGGGCCGCCTCGGCGGGACGCCCAAAGCAGGCGCGGGCCGCCTCGGCGGGACGCCCATAGTGGGCGGCCGGCTGCTGGGTCTCTACACCGGCGGCGTGATCGCGTACCTGTTCGTCCCCATCGTCGTCATGATCCTGTTCGGGTTCAACGACCCGAGGGGCCGCTTCAACTTCGCGTGGCAGGGCTTTACCCTCCGCTGGTACCGCGAGCTGTTCGACATCCCCGAGCTGACGACCGCGCTGAAGAACTCGTTGCTCATCGGCGCCGTCAGCACCCTCGTCGCGACGATCCTCGGGACGCTGATCGCGCTGGCGCTCAGCCGGTACCGGATGCGGGGGCGCGGCGCGCTCAACGTCTTCATCTTCCTGCCGATGGCGACGCCGGAGATCGTCCTGGGGGTGTCGCTCCTGTCGCTCTTCGTCACCCTGAACGTGGCGCGTGGCTTCTCGACGATCGTCATAGCGCACATCCTGTTCTCGATCTCCTACGTCGTCGTGACGATCAGGGCGCGCCTGAGCGGGCTGGACCGGAGCCTGGAGGACGCGGCCCAGGACCTCGGCGCGACGCCGTGGACGACGTTCTGGACCGTGACGTTCCCGTTGATCTTCCCGGGCGTTCTCGCCGCGGCCCTGCTCGCGTTCGTGCTCTCGATCGACGACTACGTGATCACGAGCTTCAACGCGGGCGGCACGATCACTTTCCCGCTGTGGGTCTTCGGCGCGTCGCGCATCGGGGTCCCGCCGCAGGTGAACGTGATGGGGACGCTGATCTTCGCCCTCGGCGTCGTGTACGTGGTGGTGTCCGTGCTGCGGGGCCGGGAGAGGACGGGGCCGGTCGGTGCGGGGGCCGTTGCGGCGAAGACGGCCAGGGGGTAATCCCGCCGGAGCGGCATCATCGGGGTGGTGCGGAGACTCCTGCTGCCCGTCGTCTGCGTCGCGCTCCTCGCGTGCGCGTGCACGGGGGCCGCCGAGGGCCCACGCTCGCAGCGCCCCCCGCCGCCGCGGCCGAACCCCGCGGACGGATGGATCACGTTCACCCATCCGGACCTGCCGTGGTCGTGGCGCCATCCTCCGGGCTGGCACGTCCAGACGTTCGACGCGCCCGTCGGCCTGGCGACGCACGAAGGAGCCGTCCTGTCGAACGTCCGCCACCGTTTCGCCCACCCGGACCTGCGGCGGGCGGAGACGGGCGCGTGGGACTTCCGGCAGGTCCCCGCGCACGCGGTCGCGCTCGAGCTGTCGCAATCGATCAGGCTCGCGATCGTCTGCAGGAAGACGACCGAGACACCTCTGAGGCTCGGGCGGGCGGAGGTCGTCCGCGGCGAGTACGGGTCTCCGCCCCGCCGCTTCCTCTCGCTATGCGTGAGGGGGCAGTCGAACTTCGGCCTCCACGTCTGGTTCGGGAAGGACGCGTCCGCGGCGGACGCGGCCGCGGCGCGCAAGGTCGTGCGGTCGATCCGGTTCCGCGAGCCGCTCACGACGATCACGTGCGACGACGAAGAGGCGACGGACCTCTCGCTGGAGCCCGATTACTCCGCCGGCTACCTGCAGCGGTGGCACACCGCCGACGGGTGCGACGTCCGCCTCGACGTAGTGATGACGCGCACCGGCGGGTGCTACGGGGGCGACACGGCGGACCTGCTCCTGGGATGGCCGCTGGGGAGCAGCAGCGAGGGCGCGTCCCGGATCTACGTCCGCGATCCCGAGAACGCGTTCGGCGACGCGGCGACGAGCGAGGCTTTCCGCGCCGATGCGCACCTCCCGTCCGGCGCGCGCGACACGCTGCTCAGGCATCTCTACGGGCCGCCACAGCTCTGGATGGTTCCGGGCGACGATTCGTTCGTCTACATCGTCTACCAGGACCACACGGAGAGGTGGCCGCTCGACGAGACGCCGCCGGGCTGCGGCTGAAACGTCTCAGCCCCCGAGGGAAGATCGAAGACCGATCAATCCCGGTCCTGCGACCCGCCGGCGGCACCATACGCGTCTTCCGCTGCGCGAAGCGCCTGGACGTACCCTACGGCGACCAGCACGACAAGCCCACACGAGAGCCACGGCGCCGCCGTATCGATCCAATGGGGAACCGGCTCGTGGTTTGCAGCTTCGTTCGCCAACAACAGCGAGACGACTAGGAACGCCACGTTCAGCACCGGCAGAACGTAGTTGCTGAGAGCCTTGCTCACGACGTTTGGTACGAGACAAGTCTCCCATTGCGATATCTCGTCTTCGACAAGCGCGTTCATCTTCTCCTCGAGGTGCCGCTTGTAGCCACCCCGAGCGAGCTGTTCGGTCAACAGTTTCGGCCCTCAGCCCCCGAGGGCCTCGCAGTAGCCGTTGAACACCTGCAGGAAGAGCTCGACGTCGTCGTCGGTGTGCTGGACCGAGAGCGTCCACTGCTCTTCCTTGCCCGGCGTCTGGAAGACACCGCGGTTGACGAGCCACCACCAGTACGCCTCGAACAGCGAGTCGTCGACGCCCTGGAAGTCGCGGTAGCGCTCGAGCGGACGGTCGCGGAACGTGATCGAGCCCTTGCAGCCGAGGTCCGTCGTCACGGCCTCGATCCCGGCCGCGTCCAGCGCCTTCTGGCATCCCGCCGCAAGCATCGTCCCGAGCGCGCGCAGGTGCGCGTACGCGGCGTCGTCCAGGACCTCCGTGAGCGTCGCGAGCGCGGCCCCCATCGAGAGCGGGTTCCCGTTGAACGTCCCGAGCGCCGCGACGCCGTTGCAGATCTCGTCCATGATGTCGGCGCGGCCCCCGAACGCGCCGATCGGGGTGCCGCCGCCGATCGCCTTGGCGAGGCACACGAGATCCGGCTGCACTCCGAACATCTCGATCGCGCCCCCGGGCGCGATCGTGCAGCCGGTCTTCACCTCGTCGAAGATCAAGACGACGCCGTGGCGCGTGCACAGCTCCCTGACCTTGTCGAGATAGCCGGGCTGCGGCAGCACGATGCCGATGTTCATCATCACCGGCTCCATGATCAGCGCGCCGATGCGGTCGCCGGCCGCCCGCAGCGTCTCCTCGAGCGCGGGCACGTCGTTGAACGGCACGATCATCGTGTCGTTCGACGCGTCCGCAGGGATCCCGCGCGAGAAGGGCACCGACCACGGCCGCTCGACCGGGCCGCTGGAGTCCATCGTCGGGACGACCGAGAACATCACCGCGTCGTGGTGCCCGTGGTAGCTGCCCTCGATCTTCAGCAGCACGTCCTTTCCGGCCGCCGCACGGCCCAGCCGCACGGCGTCCATCGTCGCCTCGGTCCCCGAGTTCGTGAAGCGCACCTTCTCGATCCCGAACCGGCGCTTCAGCTCCTCGGCGAGCAGCACCGCGGTCTCGGTAGTGGCCGCGAAGTGCGTTCCGTTCGCCGCCGCGCGCTCGATCGCGGCGCGCACGCGCGGGTGCGCGTGGCCGGCGACCATCGTGCCGAACCCGTTGTGAAAGTCCACGTACTCGTGCCCGTCGACGTCGGTGACCTTGCTCCCCCGGCCACCGGCGAGATAAATCGGGTAGGGGTCCCCGGCCTGGAAGGAAGAGGTGACGCCGAACGGCATCGACCTCGACGCGCGTCCGAACAGCTCGCGCGACCGCGGCGTCCTCTCCTCGAACCGCTGCGTCTCCGCCCGTAGGATCTCCTCCGCGCGCGCCCTCTTGCCGATCGCCGTCATCCCGCCGAGCGTAAACGGAGCTCGCGCCGCATGTTTGGCCGTATCGTCTAAACATGCTCATGGCCATCTGCCACTCGGCAGAAAGCGGATGGGCAGAGGTCGAGGACCTCGCCCGCGTGTCCGACCTCCGCGGCGAGCCGGGCACTCTGTTGTGGGCGGAGACGGACGTCTCGACGCTCACGGACGAGGACGTCGCGGTGATCGCCGAGGAGTTCGGGCTGCACCCGCTCGCGGTCGAGGACGCGGTCAACACGCGGCAACGTCCGAAGATCGAGTCGTACGACGACCACGTCTTCGTCGTCCTCGACCAGCTCGACCACGTCGACGACCAGCTCGAGGCGACGCAGATCGCCTGCTTCATCGGCGACAGGTACGTCCTCACGCTGCACGCCGGCGCGCACCGGACGATCTCGGAGGCGAAGCGGCGGTGGGCGCGCGCCCGGCAGGGGCTGGGGCAGGGGCCCTCGTACCTGCTGCACACGCTGCTCGACGCGGTGGTCGACGACTACCAGGAGATCGCCGACGACCTCGAGGCGAGGGTCGAGGAGCTCGAAGACCTCGTGCTGACCCACCCGGGGGCACCCGTGTCGCGGCAGCTCTACTCCGTCAAGCAGAAGATCTCGCGGCTGCGGCGCTACGCGCTGCCGGTCGCACGGGTGATCGAGGACGTGAAGACGCACGAGCGCGTCCCGGGCGACATCTTCGTGCACTTCCAGGACGTGCACGACCACACGCTGAGGATCGGGGACCAGATCCGCAACGCCGACGACCTGAGCCAGGCCGTGCTCGACCTGACGAGGGCCGAGCAGGCGTACTCGCTGAACGAGGTGACGAAGAGGCTGACGGGGTGGGCGGCGGTGATCGCGGTTCCGACCTTCATCGCGAGCGTCTACGGGATGAACTTCCGGCTCGTTCCCGAGGACGGGCGGCTCTTCGGCTTCTGGTTCGCGCTGACGCTGATGGCGGCGAGCGCGATCGGGCTCTACGTGTTCCTCAAGCGCCGGGAGTGGATCTAGGGGGCACGCGGCCCGGTGTTAACCTCGCCCGATGGCCGAAGGCAAACAGAAGAAGGTCACGCAGCGCATCACCCTCGACGTCTACCTCACCGCGCCGGACGCGAAGCCGCGCAAGAGCCACGCCGGTGAGCTGAAGCGGCTCCAGAAGCTGGGGTTCAGGGAGGTCGACCGCCGTCTCGCAGCACGCGAAGACCAGGTTCGGGTCACGCTCGAGCGGGAGGTCGACAGGTATCCCGGCGTCCCCCTTCCCGCGGTCCCGCCTTACATCTTCTAGCACGATGCCGCGCCGGCTCCTCGCACTCCTTGCCGCCACGGTGCTCGCCGCAGCGGCTTGCGGCGGCTCGCCGGAGGACCAGCAGGACTCGCCCCCGCGCGACCGGGACGCGGGCGGAGCGGAGGAGCCCGCCGGCGACGGGCCCTTGTCGATAAGGGCGACGGACTTCGCGTTCGACCCCGACGAGCTCACGGTGTCGCCGGGAGAGAGCGTCTCGATCGAGCTCGTGAACGCCGGGAACGTCGCGCACTCGTTCACCGCGTCGGCCGTTCGGGTCGACGTCACCGCCGACATCGGAGGGACCGCGCTCGTGGGCTTCGAGGCGCCCGACGACGACACGGTCGTCGAGTTCATCTGCCGCTTCCACCCCGGCCAGATGACGGGCCGGATCGTCGTCGGCTCCGGCGGGTCCGGCGCGGGATCCGGGGGCGCAGGGCAAGACGACCAGGGCTCCGACGACTACGACTATTAGACGAAGCCGCGCGCCCGCCGTCCGACGAACGGGTTGAGCTCCTTCTCCTCGCCCACCGTCGTCGGCTCGCCGTGTCCGGGGAACACCGGCGTCGCGTCGTCGAACGCGAACAGCTTCGACCTGATCGCGTCGACGAGCACCTTCGTGTCGCCTCCCGGCAGGTCCGTGCGGCCGACGGAGCCCGCGAACAGAGCGTCACCCGAGTAGAGCGCGTCCGGCGCGACGAGCGAGATCGACCCCGGTGAGTGGCCCGGGGTGTGGATCACCCGGAGCCCCGCCGCGCCGGCCGGCAGCACGAGGCCCTCCGTCGCGTCCGCGTCGATCGCGGGAGGGGGCGGCAGCTCGACGCCGAGGAACAGCCGTCCCGACTCGTACCACCAGTCGAGGAGGAACCGGTCGGACGGGTGGAGATAGAAAGGTGCACCGGTGTGCGCGCGCAGGGCCTCTCCCGCGATCAGGTGGTCGAAATGAGCGTGCGTCGCCACGACGGCCGTGACGGTCACGCCGAGCCGGTCGAGCTCCGCGATCAGGCGCGCGGCATCGCCGCCGGGATCGACCACGACCGCGTCCTTCGTCTCCGGGTCCCCGACGACGTAGCAGTTGCAGCCGAGGGGGCCGACGACGAAGTGAGCGAGCAGCGTTCTCGTCACGGCGGGAGCACGAGGTGGGCGAGCAGCGTTCTCGTCATGGCGGGACCACCCTAGGGCGGCGCAGAGGCCAGGGCAGCCACGACGCTACGAACGAGCCGGCGATGCCCCACGCGATCCCCAGCAGGAACGCCGGCGCCACGTCGATCCCGACGCGGATCGTCGCGGCGTCTCCGGACGCGCGTACCGTCGCCTGGTAGGAGCCCGCCCATCCGAGCAGCGCCACCGTTGCGCCCAGGACCACGCCGTTGCGCACGCCTCGTCGCAGGCGCGACTCGTCGGGCGACGCCGCGGCCGCCACCACGCTCGCCACCAGCGGCAGGGCGGCCAGCGCGAGCACGTACCAGGGGGCCGCGCCTCCGTTCCAGTCCCACAGCGCCACGCCCTCGAGCGCGTCGATGCTCGCGCCGTCGGTCGAGTGCTCCCCCAGCTCGACGCGCGCGCCGCAGCCGAGCGCGACCAGCGCCGAGAGCACGTTCGGCGCGAACGCGACGATCAGCGGGACGATCCCGCCGAAGCGCGCGCCGTCGATCTTGCCGAGGACGAGCAGGACGACGGCGCCCGCGCCGGCCCAGGCGGCCGCGAGCCCGCCGGCCCAACCGAGCAGAACGCGCCGCGACGGGCCCTCCCGTGTGCCGCCGGCGCGCGCGGACGTCCCCCAGAACGCGGCGGCCGCGCCCCAGGCGAGGCCGGTGGCCCCCGCCCAACCGGCGGACGCGCCGCCGGAGCCGCGTGTCAGCAGGGCCGCGACGGCGCATACGACCGCGAACGAGACGCTCACGACGGCGACCGTGACGCGGCGGGAAGCGACGGCGCCGCGCGTCCCGACGGCCCACGCGATGGCGGCGAACGCGGCCGCCCCGGAAGTCAAGGGAGCGAGGGTCCCGGTGATGCCGGAGAGGTCCAGCGGCACCCGAAGGCCTCCCAGGCCGAGCACGACGGAATAGCGGAGGACGTCGGGCGGCGACTCGACCGACAGGAGGTCCGGGACGGTCAGGTCGAGCCCCGCGGTCGCGACCGCGCCCGCCGCGATCGTCGCGAGCAGACCGAACGCAGCGCCTCCCACGGCCGCGAGGACGGCGGCCGGGCCGCCGCGGCGCGCGTTCATCGAAGGCTGCGGAGCAGCCGGCGTCCGGTCATCGCAAGTCGCGCAGAGGGTCGCGCCCGGTCGTCGCACGTCGCGCAGGGGGTCGCGTCCGGTCACCGGCCGGCGCCGGCTACGAGGCGACCTCGATCGTCCCGACCATCCCCGCGTCGTAGTGGCCGGCGACGTGACACCCGTAGAGGACCTCACCCTCGGAGGGGAACGTCCACGTGAGCTCCCGGGTCTCGCCGGGGGCGACCATCACGGCGTTGCCCTCGTGGTGCATCGCTCCCGAGGACATCTCCTCCTCGTGCGCCTCCTGGTACTCGCGGTCACCGAGGACGAACTCGTGCGCGATCTCGTCCTCGTTCGAGACTACGAACGTGACGGTCTCGGCCGCGTTCACCTCGACGCTCTCGGGATCGAACCGGAAGGGGTCGTTCGCGGCGACCTCGATCGTCCGCGTGGCCTCGCCGGGGTCACCGGGCGAGCCGAAGGAGAAGCCGGCCGCCGCCTCGTCGTGCGAGTGGTCGTGCTCGTGCCCGGCGGTGCCGGCGGTGCCGGCGTCGCCGCCGCTCCCGCAGCTCACGAGCAGGAACCCGAGGGCCGCCGCTGCGGCGGTCGTCCGGGCAAACCCGGTCCCGCCGCGGATCGCTCGCATGCCGACGAAGTTACCAGCGCGCCGAGTGCACGCGGCCCGGCGACATGGTTTACGATTATCTTTACGCGATTTTATGATTTGCTTAACCCAGGGATCTCAACCAAGGAATGAGGAGGCCGGAGGATCCTTCTGTTGGATCAGCTAGTTCTGACGCCGCACACCGTCGTCGCCCGGTGGGCGAACTCGGCGCTGGTCGTGCACGCCGCCGGTCAGGAGGGCGGCGTCACGAACGTCGCGATCGACCGGCGGCCGGGTCAGTGGCCGCCCGAGTTCCAGGTGACGGCTCGGATGGCGCCGTTCGCGGGCTTGTTCCCGTACGGCGTTACCTGCGCCTTCGAGCTGTCGGAACGACCAAAGGAGATCGTGATCGTGACCAACGACGGAACCCAGAAGGTTCCGGTGGCATAGATCCCGCCGGCGCGGGGCCGGGACACCCGCCCGCCCGCGGCCCCCACGGCTCCGCGCCGGCGGTACCTCTCTCTTCGGTTCAGCCCGAGAAGACCTAGAGCAGGCAAATCGCGCCGGGCGCACGACGCGCGCCGGCGCACGTGCCGAGGCCGGCACCCGTGCGGCGACGCCGGCATGCCGCGGCGGCTCCGCCGCACACGGCGCGGCCGCCCGCGCGTGCAGCAATATGAGCCCCATGAGCGAGGGCCTCGGGCACGGCTGGAGGATCGGCCACTGGACGGATCCGGATGCCCGCACGGGCTGCACCGTGGTGCTGCCGCCGCGGGGCAACGTCTGCTCCTGCGACATCCGCGGGTCCTCGCCGAGCAGCCGCGAGCTCGCCCTGCTCCACCCCGACCGCCGGCTCACCGAGGTCCACGCCGTCCTGCTCACGGGAGGAAGCGCGTTCGGCCTCGCGGCAGCCGACGGCGTCGTCTCGTGGCTCGAAGAGCGCGGCATCGGCTACGAGACGCGCGTCGCCGTCGTTCCCATCGTGCCCGCCGCCGTCGTGCTCGACCTCGGAGCGGGCCGGCGCGACGTCAGGCCGGGGCCGGAGCAGGGCCGCCTTGCCTGCGACGCGGCGGTGCCGGGCGTGCCGCAGACGGGCGCCGTCGGAGCCGGTGCCGGCGCGACGGCCGGCAAATGGGCGGGGCTCGAGTACTCGGTCCGGGGCGGGTTCGGCTTCGGAGTCGCCGAGGAGAACGGAGCGCGCGCCGCGGCCGTCGCGGTCGTCAATCCGGTCGGGGACGTGGTCGCGGACGACGGCTCTGTCGTCGCCGGGACTGCGGCTCCGGAAGGAGAGCGGCGCTTCATGCCGCGCCCGCCTCCCCCGGTGCCCGGCAACACCGTCCTCGCGCTCGTCGCCGTCGAGGGAGCCCTCGACAAGCGGGACGTGCGCTGGCTTGCGAGCCGCGGCTCCGACGGGATCACGGTCGCGGTGCGCCCGGCCCATACCCGCTACGACGGCGACGTCGTCTTCGCCCTGGCGGTCCCGCCCGCGGACGGCCCTCCGCCGGCGCAGCTGGATCTCCTCGGCGCGCTCGCGACGCGGGCCGTGGCGGCGGCAGTGCGGGACGCCGTGACACCTCGGGCCTAGGCGGCCGTCGCGCTCCAGCGATCGAGGGGAAGCGGCGGCCTCGCCGCGCGCGCTGCGGTGAGGCGTCGGTCTCGGCGGCGGCCGTGCGGGGTGGGGCGACACCGGGGGCTAAGCGGCGACGCGCGTCAGGTAGTCGTCCGCGATGTCCACCAGATCGGCCACGAGCTCGGCGGCCGGGTCGAAGCCGTCGTGCGCGAGGCGGTCCCGCAGCCCCGCCAGCGTCCCGGCCAGCAGGACGATCACGAGGTCCCCGAGATCGGGGATCCGAACGCCCTCGACGGCGCCGGCACAGTTGAGGCCGTCGGGTGCTTCGTCCACGTCGACCACACCGCGCTCGCCGGGGCAGTTCGCCGTTCGGCCCTCGCCGGCCACGGTGTCGCAGCGGTCCGGCGCCGGGCCCTCGCCGGCCGCGGTGTCGCAGCGGTCCGGGGCCGGGCCCTCGCCGGCGACGGTGTCGCAGCGGTCCGGGTCCGGGCCCTCGCCCGCGATCCCCGGACCGACGGCACCGTGGGTCACTCCGCCTCCTTGCTGCGGGCCCGGGTCATCACCTCGCGGTGCCGGGCCCAGTAGTGGCGCCTGACGGCGGGGCCGTGGCTCCACCCCTCGGGGACCTCGATCGTCTTGCCGCAGGCGCGGCACCGGGGGCCCGGGCGCGGGCCGGCGGTCGGTTTCCGGGACTGAGGAGCTGCCATGTGCCTCACCTCCTGGCCCGGGAGTGCGGCTCGGGAAGAAGATAGGGAGGGCGTGTGACAGAAACGGCGGCGTGGGTTATCCAGGCGCCGTGCGGAAGCCGGGAGAGCGGAAGCCGGGAGAACCGAGGTCTGCGTGCGGGCGCTGACGATCGACGGCTACGGGAGGGACGCCGTCGCGCTCCGGGACGTGCCGCGTCCCGAGCCCGGTCCCGGGGAGGTGACCGTCTCGGTCAGGGCCGCAGCGTTCAACCACCTCGACCTCTGGACGGTTCAGGGGGCGCTGAAGATCGAGCATCGCTTCCCGCACGTGCTCGGGGCCGACGGCTCCGGAGTCGTCGCGGCCCTCGGCGACGGAGTGGCCCGAGGCTTTCGTTCGGGCGACCGCGTGATCGTCAATCCCGCGCTCTTCTGCGGGACCTGCGAGCGGTGCCGCGCCGGCGAGCAGTCGGAGTGCTCCGGGTTCCGGATGCTCGGCGAGCACGATCCGGGAACGTTCGCGGAGGTCGTGAAGCTGCCCGCGAGCAACGTCTTCCCGATCCCCGAGCATCTCGACTTCGCCGAGGCCGCCGCCCTCGGCGTGACGTTCATCACCGCCTACCGGATGCTGTTCACCCGGGGGCGGATGCGACCCGGTGAGTGGGTGCTCGTGACCGGGATCGGCGGCGGGCTCGCGCTCTCGTTGTTCCAGCTCGCACGGCTCACCGCGGGGAAGGTCATCGTGACGTCCTCGGCCGCGGAGAAGCTCCGGCGCGCGGCCGACCTGGGAGCCGACGGCGGCGTCAACTATCGCGAGGAAGACGTGGGGCGGGCGGTGCGGCGGCTGACCGGCAAGCGCGGCGTCGATCTCGCGGTGGACTCCGCGGCCGGACCGTCGCTCGACGGGGCCCTGCGGGCGCTGCGCAAGGGAGGACGCCTCGTGATCGCCGGCGCGACCGCGGGGCCGAACCCGGAGCTGGACGTCCGCCGGCTCTTCTGGAACCAGCTCTCGGTGATCGGGTCGACGATGGGGTCGGTCCGAGACGTGTCGGACATGCTGCGCCTCGTCGCGGGGGCCAAGCTGCACCCGATCGTCGATCGCATCGTCCCGCTCGACGAGGCCCCCGCGGCTCTGCGGCGGCTGGAGGAGGGCGGGCAGTTCGGCAAGATCGTCGTCGAGATCGGCGCGTAGACCCCGCCGGGAGGCAGCTCAATCCCGTCACCACGGCCTGCAGGTACCCGTGCAGCGTGAAGCGGGCTCGTCGGGACGACCCTCGCGGCGAGCGCGCGCTCGAACGGCGGCAAGCGCGCGAGCGCGAAGCGGAGCACCTCCGCGCACACGCCTTCGGGCGGGACGTACACGACCGCGAGGTGAACGCGACGCCCAACCAGGACGGCTTCCATCTCGTTGACCGTAGTGACGGGGTGTGACATCTTCCCCGACTCCCTATCCTGGAGGCGTGGTGCGCAGCTCCCCGATCCGGCCGGTGACGGCCGGGCTCCTTGCGGTCGTGGCCGGTTCGTCGCTGCTCGCGACGCCCGCGCCCGTGCGCGCCCAGGCGCCGCCCGACTGCACCGGCGCGAACGAGCCCGAGGAGTACGGACCGACCGACGTCTCCGCTACGTCGGGCAACCAGGCGCTCTCGGCGGGGTTCAACGAGAAGGCCACGATCACGGTCCTGAAATGGCCGTCGCCCTCGTTCTACGACCAGATCAAGTACCGGACGCTCGGCCGGTCGCAGCCGCGTCTCGGCGCGCTTCCCAACGAAGGTGCGCTGCTGGGCCTCGCGTGGCGCAGCGGCTCGGCGCGGAAGTGGCAGTTCGAGTGGCTGCGGCAGTGGCCTTCCTCGCAGCGGTGGGGCGACGACGACGGGGACGTGGTCGTGACCTCGTTCCGGAGAGGGGCGGTCGGTCTGAAGGTCACCGTGAGGGACGTGGTCGCCCACGACCGGGACGTCCTGCTCCGCCAGGTGACGGTGGCGCGGACACCGCGGTCCCGGGCGCGGTCCGTCCGTGTGATCGGCTTCGCGAACTTCAATCCCGTCTTCGGCAAGACGCCGCAGGCGCCGCACCAGGACTGGTGCACCGAGGAGGACAACGACGACGGCGCCTCGTACGACAACGCCGCCGACGCCGTGATGCACGCGCGGTCCGGCACCGACGAGTCGACCGGAGCGCCGTCGGGGGCCGCGCTGGCGATGGGCTTCCTCGGTCGCTCCGACGCCCACCAGATAGGCGCGGACACGTACCAGGGCGCGCCCGGCACGAGCGCGTACGACGACGCGAAGGACGGGAAGCTCGCCGGCGACGACGAGGTCGCGGGTCAGGCCGACGCCGCGCTCGCGGACCAGCTCTCGCTCGCGCGCCGCAGGAGCGCGACGACGACGCTGGCGATCGCCGCGGCGTTCACGGCCGAGGAGGCCGTGTCGTTGCTCGACGACGCGCGCTCGCTCCCCGTGCGGCGGGTGATCTCGAACAAGGCGCGCTGGTGGCGGACGTGGCTGTCGGGCGCGAGGCTGCCGAAGGACGCGCCGCGGCCGGTGGTCGCGGTCGCCAAGCGGTCGCTGATCGTGATGCGTCAGGCGACCGATCCCGCGCCGCGCGCCGGGGCCGCCGGCGGGCTCGTCGTCGCGTCCATCACGACGCAGCCGCCACTCGGGCTCGACTGGATAAGGCACGGCGCGTACGTCAACCGAGCGCTGCATGCCGCGGGGCATCCCGGGACGGTGCGGGCGCACAACGTGCGCTACGCCGACCTGCAGGTCACCGCCACCAGCCGCCCGCGCGGCGCATCCGGCGCCACGCCCGCCGGAAACTGGGCCCAGAACTACTACGCGGACGGCGTCGTCGGCGGGCCGATCCCCTACGAGGTCGACGAGACCGGTCTGGGGATCTGGACGCTCTACGACCACTACGACGTCACGAACGACCGCGGCTACCTGACGACGCGCGAGGTGTACGAGTCGATCCAGCGCGCCGCGCAGTACCTCACCGACGTCTGCCGCGATCCCACCAGCGGGCTGCAGTGCCTCGCGTCGGAGCGGGACAACCCCACCACGACGCAGACCCTCGTCGGAGCGGAGGCGGTGTGGCTCGGACTCGGCGCAGCCGTCGACGCGGCGCGCGCGCTCGGCACGGTCGACTCGCAGGCGAACGCGGAACGGTGGTCCGCGCGCCAGGAGGAGCTCGGTGCCGCGATCCGGACGAGCTTCTTCGACGAGGGTTGCAGCTGCTTCACGACCGATCCCGACATCGGGGGCACGCTGTTGTGGCCGGTGCGCTTCCTCAGGTACGGGTCGGCGCGGGCGGACGCGCAGGCAGAGGTGAACTTCCGCTCCGTCTCGCGGGCCCTGCGCGGGCGGACCGAGCGGGGGGGCCAGGAGGTCAAGGCGCTGCTCGGCAACGCGTACGCGTGGGCCCGCAGCCCCCGCGACCTGCGACGGGTGCGCCGCGGCCTCACGTGGTTCGCGCGCGTGCCGGCGTCGTCGACGCACGTCCTCGGCGAGGCGTGGATCACGCGCAAGGGACAGGTCATCCCGGTCTCGGGGCAGCCACACGTGCCGACGCACGCGCAGTTCTACCTCGCCGCGCTGAAGGCGTTCGGATCGGAGCGCTACTCGTTCAGGTAACGGCCACACGACGTGCGAAGCTGCGCCGCATGACGCAGGTCACCTGGGAGCAGGTCACGGCGCGGCGGCTCGGACGGTCGCACCTCACCCGCCGCGTCGCCGCCGCCAGGCTCGTCGACGTCGTCGGGCGCATGTGCGGCGCGCACGCGCAGATCGCGAGCACGGTCCCGCTCGCTCTCGCGGCGCGCGTCTCCCGCCTCACCTCCGCGCGCGTCGACGACGCGCTCGAGAACGCCGAGCTCGTCAAGACGTGGGGGATGCGCGGAACCCTCCACGTCTTCGCGGCGGCAGACGTCCCGCTCTACTGCGCCGCCCAGGCCACGCGCGGCCAGTACCAGAACCCTTCGTTCCTGCGGTACTTCGGGATCGACGAGGCGGACCTGCACGCGGTGCTGGACGCGGTGCCGCAGGCTCTCGACGGGCGACGACTCTCGCGCGAGGAGCTCGCGCGCGCCATCCTCCGCATCACGAAGAGGGATCACCTGGAGGAGCGGTTGCTGTCGGGGTGGGGGGAGATGCTGAAGCCCGCCGCGTTTCGCGGGCTGCTGTGCTTCGGGCCCGGCGCCGGCCGCAACGTGACGTTCGTGCGCCCCGACCAGTGGATCGGCGCCTGGCGCGAATACGACACCGACGACGCGCTGCGCGAGGTCTTCCGCCGCTGGCTCACGACGTACGGCCCCGCCACCGTCGCCGAGGCGGCGCGCTGGTGGGGCGTCAAGCCGCCCGAGGCCCGCCGCGTGCTGCGCCGCCTGCTCGCCGACGAGGTGACGGAAGTCGAGGTCGGAGGCGACAAGAGGTGGCTGCTCGCCCGCGACGTCGCCGCGGTGAAGCGCGCCCGGGCGACCGAGGGGGTCCGGCTCCTGCCGTCGTTCGACCAGCTGCTCGTGATGAGCGCGCCGCACAAGGACGCCGTCGTCGACGCCGCGTTCGCCGGCCGCATCTACACCGTCAAGCCGGTCGCGGTGTGGTCGCTGCCGGCGGTCCTGGTCGACGGTCGCGTCCGCGCGGGATGGAAGCTCGAGCGCAGGGCGAAGCGGGCGCTGATCCGCGTCGTCCCGTTCGGCAGGTTGACGAGAGCGCAGAGGGCCGCGCTCGGCGAAGAGGCGGAGGGGCTCGCGCGGGTGCTCGGGACGGAGACCGAGCTGGTGCTGGAGAACGTCTAGGAGGGACGCACCTCGAACCGCAGCTCGTTCCCGTCGGGATCCCGCACGACCAGCGACTCGCGCGCCCGGCCTTCCGTAGCGCGCCCGTGCTCGGCGAGCCGCAGCCGGAGCCCCTCGAGCTCGGCGGCGTCCGCCACCGCGAAGACGACGCGGTCGAGCCCGGCCCGGTTCGGCGCGGCCGGCGATCCTCCGCGGGACTGCCACGAGTTAGCCCCGACGTGGTGGTGGTAGCCGTTGGACGAGAAGAACCCGGCCTCGGCCCCCATGCGCGCGGTCAGGTCGAGCCCGAGCTCACCGGAGTAGAACGCGACGGTTCGCTCGACGTCCGCGACCTGGAGGTGGACGTGTCCCATGTCGGTGCGTTCGGGAGCGTGGTCCCCCACGGCGGCGGCCCCCCGCCCCGCGGACAGGAGGCTCTGCAGGTCGACCGGCAGCGTGACCATCGGCACGAGGGCGCCGTCCGCCGGCGGCGGCCACTCCTCCACGGGCCGGTCGTGGTACAGCTCGACGCCGTTGCCGTCGGGGTCGGAGACGTAGAGCGCCTCGCTGACCGCGTGGTCGCCGGCGCCGATCCCCAGCCCCGCGTCCGCCAGGCGCGCGAGCGCGTCGCCGAGGGCCGCCCGGCTCGGGAACCGGATCGCGATGTGGAACAGCCCCGTCGCGCGGGGATCCGCCGGCTGTCTCACGCCCGACGAGCGCAGGGTCAGGAACGGAGCTCCTCCGGGAGCGGCCAGGGGGGCGGCCTCCGCGGTCCGCTCCGTCACGTCCAGCCCGACCACGTCCCGGTAGAAGCGCAGCGACGCGTCGGCGTCGCGGACGCGCAGGTCCACCCGCTCGATCCGCCGGATGAGGGTGCTCCTGATCAGGGTCGTGCGCTCGTCTACGGGGGTCATGTCCTGGCTCCTGCCGGGGTCGCGTCGCTCGGGATCGGTGCAACGACCCGCCGGGTTGCCGCATTCCGGATGGGCCGCTGCTGCTGCGGATACACTCGCCCCCCATGCAGGTGTCGACCAAAAAAAGGCTGATACTCCTGTCCGGCGAGGCCAACCCCCCCCTCGCCGAGGAGATCGCGGACCACCTGGGGATGAAGCTGGGGGTGCTGGAGACGGCGCAGTTCGCGGACTCCCAGACCTACGCCCGCCTCGCCGAGTCCGTCCGCGGCGCCGATGCCTTCATCATCCAGAGCATCTGCGAGCCGGTCGACCACTTCATCATGCAGCAGCTGATCGTGATCGACGCGCTGAAGCGGGCCTCCGCGAAGCGGATCACGGCCGTCTGCCCCCTCTACCCGTACTCCCGCCAGGACCGCAAGGCGCGGGGCCGCGAGCCGATCACGGCGAAGCTCATGGCGGACATCTACGAGGCCGCGGGCGTCGACCGGATGGTCTCGGTCGACCTGCACAGCGGCCAGATCCAGGGCTTCTTCGACGTGCCTTTCGACCACCTGACGGCGATGCCGGTGCTCGCCGAGTACTTCGAGGACCTGCTCGACGGCGACTTCGTGATCGTGTCGCCGGACGCCGGCGGCGTGCGGCTGGCCGACAAGTGGGTGCAGCACCTGGCGGAGTTCCACGACCTTCACGGGCAGGTCGCGTTCCTCCACAAGAGGCGCCGCAAGGACATGCGCAACGTGAGCGAGGCCAAGACCGTGGTGGGTGAGGTGAAGGACAAGATCTGCGTCGTCGTCGACGACATGATCGACACCGCGGGGACTCTGGTGAACGGGTCGGACCTGCTGGTCGAGGCCGGCGCGACGCGGGTCTACGCCGCGGCGACGCACGGCATCCTGTCGGGGCCCGCGATCGACCGGATAAAGAACTCCCAGATCGAGCAGGTCATCGTGACGAACACGGTTCCCCTCAGCCCCGACAAGGAGATCGACAAGATAAGGGTGCTCTCGATCGCGCCGCTGATCGGCGACACGATCCAGGCGGTCTTCGAGGAAGACTCGGTCTCGAACCTCTTCCACGGCAAGAACGAACCGTAGCGGCTACCTAGTCGAGGCCCTCCGTCCTGAAGGTGTGGAACGCCTTTCCTTCGTCCGGCACGGCCTTCACGATCAGCTCGTCGGCGGTCGCGGTCACGTACAGGAAGTGGTGGCGCGCCGCGCACTTCGCGCTGAACGGCTGGTCGGTGCAGCCGTAGAGCCCCGCTCCCCCGCCGCCGGTGACGGCGTAGCGGATCCCCTTCAACGGCTTCGTCACTGCGTAGATGTGGTCGTGCCCCTGCAGCACCAGGTCTACGCCGCGCTTGCGGAACAGCCGTGGGAGCTTGGGCCGGAAGCCCGGCTCCGAGCCGTGGCCGTCGCCGGGCGAGTACACGGGATGGTGCAGCGCGACGATCGTCCAGTCGTCGCCGGCGCGCGCGCGGGTCGCTCGCCTCAGGAAGTCCATGTTCAGGCTGTTCGAGTCGATCATCACGAAGCGCACGCCGCCGGTGCGCACGACGTAGTTGCGCCGGGGCATCCCGAAGCTCTCGTCCTCGATCTCGGGGCGCCCGTTGTCCGTCTTCACGTCGTGGTTCCCCAGCACCGCGTGGAACGAGACGCCCTCGTCCGTCAGACACTCGTACGGCTCGTAGAACTTCTTCTGGAAGTCGTCGGGGTCCCCCTCCGGGTAGACGTTGTCGCCGGTCGTGAAGACCAGGTCGAACCCGTGGTTCTCGCGCCACGAGCACATGCGCTCGGCGACGTCGTGCTGGTCCTGCTCCCCCGTGCCGAAGTCGCCTATCGCCGCGAACGAGAACGGCTCCTGCTCGTCGCCCGGCGAGCCGGGAGGGAGCGTGAGCGACGGGAGCGTGCCGGGCGAAGTCGACTGCGCCCCGCCGGCGCAACAGCCCTCGGAGGAAGCCAGCTCCGACTCCGCGCACGACGCCGCGACGAGCAGCGCCGCGCCGCACGCCAAGAGCCTCAGCACAGATCGTCCGGCCACAAGTCCTCCCTCACGAGCGGAACGAAGCGCGCGGGGGCGACCAGCCGCACCGCCTCGAGCTCGGCGTCTCCCTTCACGTATAGCGTCACCTCGTCGCTCCCTCTCCTCTTCACGGGGATCACTAGCCGCCCGCCGTCGGCGAGCTGCTCGTGATACGCGGACGGGACCTCCGTCGCGGCGGCCGCGACGACGATCCCGTCGAACGGCGCCCTGGCGCGACATCCTTTCCACCCGTCACCGACGATCACGTCGGCGTTTTGGGTCCCTGCGGCGGCGAGATTCTTGCGCGCCTGCTCCGCCAGGGACTCCCAGCGCTCGATCGAGACCACCTCGCGGCAGAGCTTCGCCAGCAACGCGGTCTGGTACCCGTAGCCGGTCCCCACCTCGAGCACCCTGTCGTCCGGACGCGGGTCGAGCGCCTCGATCATCCGCGCGATCAGCGACGGCTGCGACGTCGTCTGGCCCTCGGGGATGGGCACGGGCCGGTCGCGGTAGACGTCGGTGGAGCCGGGAGGGACGAAGCCGGCCCGGTCTACCTCGGTGAACGCGTCGGCGATCCGTCCGGGCCCCAGGTCGCCGCGGACGAGGCGCGCGAGCCCCTCGTTGGTCTTAGGCACGGGGTGCCCCGCGCGCCGGGAGTACCATCGCCGCATGTCGCAGTTCGAGCGCCTCGGCGTCCTGGACGAGCTCTTCCTCCACCTGGAGGGCCCGGACACGCACATGCACGTCGGCGGCGCCGCGATCTTCGAGGGCCCGCCGCCCGACTACGAAGAGGTCCTGGACATGATCCGGCGGCGGCTCCAGATGGTGCCGCGCTTCCGGCAGAAGCTCATGACGGTCCCGTTCGGGCTGGGCCGCCCCGTGTGGGTCGACGACACTCACTTCAACCTCGAATACCACGTGCGGCACACCGCGCTCCCGAGCCCGGGCGACGACTCGAAGTTCCGCCGCCTCACCGCGCGGATCATGTCGCAGCAGCTCGACCGCACGAAGCCGCTGTGGGAGATCTGGTTCGCCGAGGGCCTCACGAACGACCGGTTCGCGCTGATCAGCAAGACGCATCACTGCCTCGTCGACGGCGTGTCCGGAGCGGACATCATGTCGGTCATCCTGGACCTCGGACCGGAGCCGCAGCAAGTGGAGCCGCAGGCGTGGCGCCCCGATCCCGAGCCGACGCCCGACAGGCTGCTGATGGACGCGCTGCGCGAGAGGCTGACGTCGCCGGCCGAGATCGTCCGAACGCTCCAGTCGAGCGTGATGGACCCGACCAAGGTCCCGAACCGCCTGCTCGAGAGCCTGCGCGCGCTCGCGTCGTTCGTCGGCGGGACGCTCGACTTCGCGCCGACGAGCTCTCTCAACCAGCCGATCGGGCCGCACCGCAGGTTCGAGACCGTCCTCGCCGACCTCGGCGAGATCAAGCGGATCAAGAACGCACTCGGCGGGACCGTCAACGACGTCGTCCTCACGGCGGTGACGGGCGGGCTTCGCCGGCTGCTGAAGGCGCGCGGCGAGCGAGTGGGGGACCTGACGCTGCGCGCCATGGTGCCGGTGTCGGTGCGCGCCGAGGCCGAGCGCGGCGCGCTCGGGAACCGCGTAGCGTCGATGTGGGCGCCGCTCCCGGTCTACGAGCCCGACGCGCGGCGCCGGCTCGAGACGATCACGGCGACGATGGGCGACCTGAAGCAGTCCGGTCAGGCCGTGGGGGCCCAGGTCCTCGCGAGCCTCGGCGAGTACGCGCCGCCGACGATCGTCGCACAGGCGGCGCGGCTCGTCGCGCGCCAGCGCGCGTTCAACCTCGTCGTGACGAACGTACCGGGGCCGCAGATCCCGCTCTACACGCTGGGCCGCGAGATGAAGGAGGTCTACCCGGTGCTCCCGCTCGCGGACAACACGACCCTCGGCGTCGCGCTGCTCTCGTACAACGGGACGATCGGGTTCGGCCTGCTGGGCGACTACGACACGGCGCCGGACCTCGCGGTCCTGGCTGAGGGCATCGAGAAGTCGATCGCGGAGCTGTCGTCGGTGGCGTCGGTCTAGCCGCGCCGCCTACTCCTCTTTCTCCGTGAGGTACAGGTCCAGGCGCCGGCAGACCTCGATCGCGCGCCGCTCCATCTCGTCGTAGCGCCCCTCCGCCATCAGCTCGGGCTCGAAGACGGCGCCGGCGAAGCCCACGAGCTCGGCCCCCGCGTCGAGGTAGCCCAGGTAGTTCTCGGCCGTGAGACCGCCGGTCACCAGGATCGGCGTGCCGTCGAGCGGGCCGAGGACGTCCGCGACGTAGTCGGGGCCCCCGAGGCTCTCCCCGGGGAAGACCTTGACCCAGTCGGCGCCGGCCGCGCGGGCCGCGAATATCTCGGTCGGGGTCGAAGCCCCCAGCGCGACGGGGAGAGCGAGCCCGTGCGCGGCCTCGACGACCTCCGGCAGGACCACCGGCGTGACGACGAACTCGGCCCCCGCGTCGTAGGCCTCCTTGACCTGGTCCGGGTGCACGATCGTCCCGGCGCCGACGATCGCGTCGACGCGCCCCGCCACCTCGGCGAGCGCCTCGGTCGCCCCGGGCGTGTTCATCGTGACCTCGACGGCCTCGAAGCCCCCGCGCACGGCCGCGCCGATCCCCTCGACCGCGTGCTCGGGCGCGCGCGTCCGGAAGATCGCGATCACGGTCGCGTCGCGCAGTCGCTGCGCGCGCTCTTCCAGAAGCCTCGAGCTCATGCGGGCAGGTTAACCGAGGGTCGATCGCGCCCCTGCTTGCTTAGCCCCCGGGCTTGCCGCGAAAGATTCGGCGCGTTAACCGGAAACCTGTCGTACCCCCGTTCTAGGGTGACCCCATGGTGGTGCTGAAGGCCGATCCCTGGCGCCCGGATCATTCCGCGGGGGCCGAGGCGGACCTCGACGGGGACCTGGCGAACGCGGTCGTCGATCCGACCGTCGAGACGCCTGACTGGGCGGACGCGATCGCTCCCGCGGCGGGGCCGTGCCCGCCGGCGACGTTCGTCGACGGGGTGATGCGGACGGAGCTGCGGGTGATGGCGACGGACGGAGGGAAGCAGGCGTGGGGGTTGCTGGGCTCCTGCACCGCGGGGGCCGTGCGCTGCGACGGCACGGCCCACTACGTCGCGGAAGACGAGCCGGTGGCCCGCGCGCTGGTCATCGGGGGACGGATCGACGCGCCCCCGCTGCTCCTGGACGTCGGGGGCATGTCGATGATCTACGAGCCGTACCCCGTGGCCGACGAGTCGCCGCAGGGGCTTCGGATCAGGCTGCAACGGCTCATGCTCGAGGCCGAGCAAAGGCTCGCGGCCCGGCTGGCGGGCGAGACCCTCGTGTTCGCGGACGGGCCGCTCCACCTCGACGGCCACCCTGGCGGGGTCGTCGTCGGCGTCGTCAAGCGGATGGTCAAGCGCTACCTGGAGACGCCGCATGCGGACCTACTCCCGCGCCTTCGCCCCGGCGAACGGACGCCGCTGTTCGCGCTCGGCAACAACGTCCTCGACCGGTACGCGTGGTACGTGAGGCTGATCCGGCAGCAGGAGATCTGGCACGACCTGGCGGGACTGGTGCGCTGCGAGGTCAGGACGACCGTCGGGCTGCAGGAGGCGCGACGGGTCGCCGACCAGGTCGCGTGTCATCTCCCGGCGTTCGCGGGGCGGCCCGGGGTGGACCCGCGTGCGCCGCAGAACCTGACGCCGGTCGGGGCTCTCGAGGCGCGCCTGAAGCACCGGCTCGGCAGCGCGACCCTCATCGCGAGGGCGCTCCAGACCCACCTGACGGAGGCGGCGGCGCATGGATGACGCAGCGGTTCACGCCCAGTCCGAGAACGTCGGGATCGTCATCGGGACCGAGGACTCGACCCCCCTCACGTTCTGGGTCGGCGTCGCCGAGGAGGCCTACCTCCAGCTCGACGACGCCGTGATCGTCGAGACCGACGTGCCCGGTCGCGGCCGCATCCGCGTCTCCGGGCTGGTCCAGGAGGTGCGGGCCCGTCACGAGGGCGTGACGCTCGACAGCGACGTCTTCCTGGTCGACCGCGGGATCCTCCCCGCGGGCGTCGCCCAGGCCGCGAAGGTCGTCGCGACGCGCTTCGAGCCCGAGGTGTTCGTGCCGCCGCTCCCGGGCCGTCCCGCGCGCCGGGCCCGCGGCGCCGAGCGCGACGAGGTCCTCTACCTCGACCAGATCGAGCGCCGGCTCGCGGGCGGGCTCTCGCGCGACGGCGAGCCCATCGACCTCGACCTCGACTTCCTCGACGGATCCCGCGGCGCGCACGTCAACATCTCGGGGATCTCTGGGGTCGCGACGAAGACGACGTACGCGCTGTTCCTGCTCTACGCGCTGTTCCACTCGGACGTGCTGGGGCCGCACGGGATCAACACGAAGGCGATCGTCTTCAACGTCAAGGGCGAGGACCTGCTCCACCTCGACAAGCCGAACGCGAAGCTCGACGAGGAGCAGCGGGCGGAGTACGCGCGGCTGGGGCTGCCGGCGGGGCCGTTCGAGTCGGTCGGGCTGTGGGCGCCCGTGACGGCTCGAGCCGGCGTGGCCGTCCCCGACACCGGCGGGCGCAAGGAAGGCGTGCAGGCCTACTACTGGACGATCAAGGAGTTCGTCCGCGAGAGCTACCTCCGCTTCCTGTTCGCCGAGGCCGAGAACGAACGGTCGCAGATCGCCGACCTGGTGGCGCGCGTCGAGTCGTTCCTGGACCGCGAGGCCGAGGACGATCCCGACCACGACGCGTCGATCGTCCTCAGGGGGAACCTCATCGCGTCGTTCGACGACCTCGTCGACTTCGTCATCTCCGAGCTGGACGACGACGCCTCGGCGTGGCGCGGCCGGATGGCCGACGGCACGATCGCGGCGTTCCAGCGCCGGCTCGAGTCGGCGCGGTTCCGCGTCGGCCACCTGATCTGGGGCCGCGCGGCCGAACGCCCCGAGGCCCACCGGATCGACTGGGACGCCGCGCAGGTCACGGTCGTCGACATCCACAACCTCCACGACCGCGCGAAGCGCTTCGTCACCGGCGTCGTCATCAAGAAGCTCTTCGAGCAGAAGGAGCGCGGGGGGCAGCGGCTGCCGCTGACGTTCCTCGTCCTGGACGAGCTCAACCGGTACGCGCCGAGGGAGGGGTGGTCTCCGATCAAGGAGGTGCTGCTCGACGTCGCCGAGCGCGGGCGCTCGCTCGGGATGATCCTCGTGGGGGCCGAGCAGACCGCGAGCGAGGTCGAGCGCCGGATCATCGCAAACTCGGCCTTCCGCGTAGTCGGCCGCCTCGACACCGCGGAGGCCGAGCGATCGGAGTACGGGTTCATGCCTGCGGCGACGCGCGCGCGGGCGGCGATCCTGAAGCCGGGATCGATGATCCTGCAGCAGCCGCACGTCCCGATCCCGATGCAGATCCGGTTCCCGTTCCCGTCGTGGGCGACGCGGTCCGACGAGGTCGGACCCGGAGAGCCGGCGGAAGCAGACGTGTTCTCGAAGTTCAACCGCGACTGATGCGGCTCCTCCACACCGGCGACTGGCACGTCGGGCGCTCCATCCGCGGGCGCTCGCGCATGGACGAGTTCGCGGCCGCGTTGGGCACGGTCGTCGAGGTCGCCGAGACGGAGGGCTGTGACGCGGTCCTCGTCGCGGGCGACGTGTACGACCAGCGGGCCGTGACGCCGGACGCCGACGCCGTGATCTTCGAGACGTTCATCAAGCTGTTCGAGAGGAACATCGGCGTCGTCTGCATCCCCGGCAACCACGACTCGGCCGCTCGCCTCGCCGCGTTCGCGCCGCTCCTCGCGCGCGTCGGGACGAGCGTCGTCCCCAGGGTGCTGCCGCCGGACGCCGGCGCCCTGGTCGAGGTGCCGGCGCGGGACGGGAGCGAGAGCGCGCTCGTCGCGTGCCTGCCGTTCGTGTCGCCGCGGCGGTTCTCGGATGCGGCGTCGCTCTTCGAGGACATGACCGCCGGGTACGTCAACTTCGACTCGAACATGGGCGTCCTCATGGCGTCCTACGAGCGCCACTTCCGGCGGGACCGCGTGAACGTCTTGATGGGGCACCTGTTCGTCGGCGGGGCGAAACCGTCGGGAAGCGAGCGCCAGGTGACGATCGGCGCGGAGTACGCCGTGTCTCCGCAGCGCCTCCCGGCGACCGCGTCGTACGTGGCCCTCGGCCACATCCACAGAGCGCAGAAGGTCGCGGGAGCTCCTTCCGAGACCCGGTACTGCGGGTCGTTGCTCCAGCTCGACTTCGGTGAGGCCGGACAGGACAAGTCCGTGACGGTCGTGGAAGCGCGGCCGGGCCTTCCGCCGAGAGCCGGGCAGGTTGCCGTAGAGGCCGGGCGGAGGCTGGTGACGGTGACGGCGACGCTCGACACCCTCGACAAGGTCGCGGGCGACGCCGGCGACGCCTACCTCACGGTGAACCTCAGGGTCGACCAGCCGGTGCCGGGCCTCGCCGACCGCGTGCGCGCCGCGCTGCCGAACGCTCTGGACGTCAGGCTCGTCCTGCCGCAGCCGGAGGAGGCCGAGGCGCGGCCGTCGCTGCGCGGGCTCGACCCGAAGCAACAGTTCCTCCAGTACTACGAGGCGGCTCACGGCGCGCCGCCGGTCGACGAGCTCGTGATCGCGTTCGAGACGGTGTACGAGGAGGTGACCGCGCCGTGAGGCCTCTCCGGATGACCGTGAAGGGGTTCACGTCGTTCCGCGATCCGCAGGAGATCGATTTCACCGACCTCGACCTGTTCGCCCTGTGGGGGCCGACCGGCTCGGGCAAGTCGAGCCTCCTCGACGCGTTGACGTACGCGCTCTACGGAAAGGTCGAGCGCGTCGGCACCGAAGCCTCCCAGCTCGTGAGCCAGGGTCAGCCGCGGCTTGCGGTGACGCTCGACTTCGCCGTCGGCGACACCGCCTACCGCATCGCGCGCTCTACGACGCGCTCCGGCAACGGGACGGTGCGGCTCGAGGTCGCAGACGGTGACGGGTGGGCGTCGTACGGCCCCGGCGCCGACAGCATCCGGCAGGTCAACAAGATCGTGCCGGGCCTGGTCGGACTCGACTACGACGCCTTCAACCGCTCCGTCGTCCTGCCCCAGGGCAGGTTCGCGGAGTTCCTCAAGGGCGAGGCCGCGAAGCGGCGGGCGATCCTGACCGAGCTGCTGGGCCTCGAGCTGTTCAAGACGATGGCGCAGCGGGCGAACGAGCGGGCGCGCGACGCGAAGGCGCAGGTCGACAGCAAGACCGCGCTCGTGGAGCGCGAGTACGCCGGCGTCGACGAGGACGCCGTCGCCACCGCGGCCGAGACGGCCCGAGAGCGCGCGGCCGCCGAGGCCGCGGCCGACGCGTACCTCCGCTCGGTCAAGAAGTCGCACGACGCATGGCTCGATCACGAGCGGCGCGTGGCCGGGCTGCGCGAGTGCTCGAGAGACGTCGACCGGCTCGCGAAGAAGCTCGCCGCCGACGCCGGCGCCCTCGACCGGAAGGTGAAGGACCTCGAGCGCAACGAGCGCGCGGCGGAGACCGCGCGCTCGGAGCTGGGGGCAGCGGAGGACGCCGCGGCGGAGGCGGCCGCCGCCCGGAAGGCGCTCGAGCGCCGCCACGGGGGCCTCGCCGACGTGGCCGAACGGGTCGGGGTCGTGCGACGGCTCGAAGACGCGCGGGCGGAGCTCGAGGCTGCGACGGCGACGGTCGCGGACGCGGAGGCGTCGATCGTCGCTGCGGACGAGGCCGTCGCCGAGGCCGGAGCGGCGGTGACCGAGGCGGACGCGGCTCTCGCCGCAGCAGAGGCCGCACGTGCCGAGGCCGCGGCGCGGCACGACGCCGCGCGCCGCGGAGACCTGGTAGGCGCCCTCGTGGCGGACGTCGCCGCGGGCGACCCCTGCCCGGTGTGCGCCCGGCCCCTCGCGCGACTTCCCGTTGTCGGATCGGAGGAGCTCCCGGCGGCGGTCGACCACCTGGAGGGGTGCGACCGCGCCGCCGCGGCCGCGCGGGAGGCCGCCGGCGCGACGGCGACTCGGCTCGCCCTCGTGGAGAAGGACGCGGAGGTCGCCCGGGCCGGCCGCGACCGGGCGGCCCGGACGGAGCGCGCCCGCGCCGCACGCGTCGCCGAGCTCGAAGAGGAGCTCGCCGCGGCGTTCCCGAAGGGAGTCCCCGCCGACGCCGCCGCGCTGCTGGAAGCCGCGGCGGCCGAGCTGAAGGACGCGGTCCGGCGATGCGACGAAGCCGGCGCAACCGTCGCCGCGGCGCGCGAACGCGTGGACGACGTGGACCGGGAGCGCGAGCGCATCGCCGGCGGCGTCGGCGCGGTCCGATCGACGATCGAGCAGGCGGGCCTGGACGCGTGCCTCGACCGCGTCCGCGCCGCGGCGCCGTCCCTCGACCTGCCGGTGCTGTGGCCGGAAGGGCTTCCCGACGCGGCAGGCGACCTCGCCGCCGTCGCGGCGCGGCTCGCGAAGGACATGGCCGTGCTGGCGCGTCAGGTCGACGCGCAGGTCCAGGACCATCTCGACGCGCAGCGAGGCCTGCTCCGCGACGCGCGGGCCGCCGCCCCGCCGGGGCTGGAGGTGTCGGGCGACGACCTCGCGGCCCTGCTCGACGCGACGGGAGCCGCGGTGCGGCGTGCCGCGGAGGCGAAGGTCCTGGCAGAGGACGAGAGCGAGCGGCTGAGGCTGCGTCTCGCGTCGCGGCGGGAGCTCGAGGACGAGATCGCGGCGCACCAGGAGGAGCACCGCCTCTACGCGGCGCTCCAGCGGGAGCTGAAGAGCGACAGCATCGTCGAGTTCCTGCAGGCCGAGGCGCTCGTCTCGCTGGCGGCCGCCGCAACGACCCACCTGCGCAACCTGTCGGGTGAGCGCTACCGGCTGTCGTACGAGGACGACAAGTTCTTCGTCGTCGACGCGTGGAACGGCGACGAGCGCCGCGACGTCCGGACGCTGTCGGGTGGCGAGACGTTCGTCGCCTCGCTCGCGCTGGCGCTCGCGCTGTCGGAGCAGGTGCAGCTGCTCGCCGTTACGGAGCGGAACCGGCTCGAGAGCCTCTTCCTGGACGAGGGCTTCGGCTCCCTGGACGCGGAGACGCTGCAGGTGGTCGTGAGCGCGATCGAGCAGCTCGGCGTCGAGGACCGGCTGGTAGGTGTCATCACCCACGTCGCGGAGCTGGCCGACCGGCTCCCGGTACGGCTCGAGATCGTCAAATCCCCGCGCGGGAGCTCGATCCGGAGGGCGGAGCAGGAGCTCGGTCTCGCCGGCGCCTGACGCTGGCGGGAGGCGAGCGCCCGACGCTAGCGGGAGGCGAGCGCGGCTTCGACTCCCGCGATCACCCGGTCGACCATCTCCGTCGTCGCCGTCGCCCCCATCAGGCCCACCCTGATCGCCTTGCCGGCCGTCGGGTCGAGCCCGGCGGAGATCATGATCCCGACCTCGCTCAGCAGGTGCTTCTGGATCGCCGCGGGATCGTCGGCCCACGCCGCGACGACGAGGTTCGCCTCGGCCCCCGCCTGGGGGACCGGCTCGAGACCGAGAGCGCGCAGTCCCTCGCGGCAGCGCTTGGCCAGGTCCGCGCGGCGCTCGACCCATTCCTGAAGACCGGTCTCGAGGATCCGGCGCACGCTCGTGTACAGCGGCAGCAACAGGTTGCTCGGGAACGTGACCGGGTGCGGGTGCCACGCCCCCCACTCCCTCCGGTACCAGTCCCATACGTGGAGGTCGAGGTACCAGGACTCGGGCCGCACGCTGCGGCCGTCGACACGCTCGCGCCCCCGCTTCCCCAGGGCGAGGATGCCGAGCCCCGGAGGCGCCTCCAGGCCCTTCTGCGACCCCGTCACCACCGCGCCCAGTCCCATTTCGTCGACGTCGACAAGGTCGCCACCGACCGACGCGATGCCGTCGACCATGCACACCGCACCGGCGCGGTTCGCGACGGCTGCGATCTCCGCGACCGGATGCCTTACCCCCGTCGCGGTATCCACGTGGCAGACGAGGACGCCGTCGGCTCCGGCGACCACGTCCTCTATCCGCGCCGGGTCCGCGGGCGCACCCACGTCGACGGGGACCTCGGTCACCTCGAGCCGGTGCTGCCGCGCGATCTCCATCAGCCTCTTGCCGAAGAAGCCGGTGTTCACGACGACCGCGCGCTGCCCCGGCTCGAACAGGTTGAAGACGGCCGCGTCTAGACACGTCGTCCCCGTCCCCGGCATCACGTACGGTGCGTCGGCCGCGCTCATGAGGCGCCCGACGGCGGCGACGGCGTCGGTGTGGAGGCCGGTCCAGACGTCTCCGTAGTGGGCGATCACCTGGGAGCCGAGGACGGCGAGCTCTTCGTCGTGGAGCTCGCCCGGCCCGGCGATCATCAGCGAGGGCATCTCGGGGAGCTTCCTGGGGTCTACCGGCATTGACAACCCTCCGGGAGGCTTCGTAAGGCGGCTGGGCCCCACTCTAGCTAGTTCCGGACGAATCCCGTGGAACGGAGGCTGCGGGTCGGCCTGCCGCATCCGGATCGGACGCACCCGCGCGCAGGGGGCATGCCTTTTCGACGGGTGATGGTGCAGCGCGGAACCATCACCTCCATGGAATCGGGGTCACCTCGACCCCGGCACATGAACGGACAGTCACCGGCCGACGCGTCGCGGTGACGCTGCGTTTCCACATCCCCCTCCTGGGAAAGTCACGTCCCGTGAAAGCGGACCAGCGCGTACAGGGTCGCTACACGCTGATCGAGCCGCTCGGCCGCGGGGGCATGGCGGAGGTGTGGCTCGCCCGCGACGAGCGGCTGGAGCGCGACGTCGCGATCAAGTTCCTGGCCGCGAACCTCACGGGCGACGCCGAGTTCCTCGTCCGCTTCTTCTCGGAGGCCCAGGGCGTCGCCCGCATGTCGCACCCGAACGTCGTGTCCGTGCTCGACTTCGGCGACTTCCAGGGCCGGCCCTATCTGGTGATGGAGTGCGTGCCCGGGGGGGCGCTGTCGGCTCTGACGGGGGAGCCGATGCTGCCGGAGCGCGCCGCGGAGATCGTGGCCGACGCCGCCCGCGGCGCGGGGGCCGCGCACCGCGCGGGCTTCGTCCACCGCGACGTGAAGCCGGGGAACATCCTCCTCGACGACACGGGCCGCGCGAAGCTCGCCGACTTCGGGATCGCGTCATCCAGCCGCGCCGAGAAGCTGACCGCCACGGGCGCCGCGATCGGGTCGCCCCACTACATCTCGCCGGAGCAGGCGTCGGGGCGGCCGGTGACCGCGGCGTCCGACGTCTACTCGCTGGGGGCCGTGCTGTACGAGCTGCTGACGGGGCGGCCCCCCTTCGAGGGCGACAACGTCACCGCGATCGCGATCGCGCACGTCGAGGAGACGCCCGTGCCTCCGAGCGCGAGGGTCGACGGCATACCGCCGCATCTCGACGCGATCGCCCTGGCCTGTCTTGCCAAGGATCCCGCCGACCGGCCCTCCGACGGGGCCGCGCTCGCCGACGCGCTCGAGGTCGGCGCCGAAGAAGCGACCGCGTGGGTCCCGGCGGGGCTCTCGGCCGACGACGGCGAGCAACCCGACGAGGTGCGGGCGAGCCGCGTGATTCCCGCGCTGCTGGCTCTGTCGCTGGTGCTGGCGCTGGCGGGAACGATCTACGTCGCCGGGCGGCCGAAGGACGCCGCGGAGGCCGGGACGGACCGCCCGCACACGTCGGCCCCCTCGCCCACGCGGCGCGACCGGACGACGCCGACGCCTGCTCCGGTGCCCGAGGGAGCCGTCGCGACGCCGGCCGGCGCGGCGTCGCCCACCCCTTCGCCCACCCCGGCGGTCGAGGGCGAAGAGGTGGCGCCGACGCCGCGCCCCGAGGAAGACCGCGAGCCGCTGTGGACGCCGGATCCGACGGAGGAGCCGGATCCGACGCCCGAGCCTGAGCCCACGCCCGCGCCGGAGCCGTCGACCGAGCCCACGCCGGCGCCGGGAGGCGGCGGATAGCAGCTTGGTCTCAGGAGCCGTCGGAGAGCAACGGCACCTTGAAGTCGATCGCGCTGCGCGGGTAGGTCACGATCGCCCGGCGGATCCGGAAGCGCATCTTCGCGCGGTCCACGCGCGCGTTCACCACGCGTGCATTCTCCTCGCAGTAGTCCAGGAACTCGTCCACCTCCCTGGGGTCGACGGTTCCGGCCCATCCGATCTTCACGCCGCCGAACCACGCGTCGAGGCGTTCCCGCAGCCCCTCCACCACTCCGCCGCGGCCCACCTCCATCGCGTCCTGCACGGTGTTGAACGGCTGCGGGCTCCAGCCGAGGTCGACCGGCTCCGCACGGCAGTCGAACCCGTTCGCGATGAAGACCAGAGGGTAGTCCTCCAGCAGCGCCTGCCGCTCGCGCAGCGCGTCGAACGCCTCGAGCTCGGTCAACCCGCCCACGTCGAATCCTGCCACCGTGACGCCGCGGTGCACGCGCCCTGCGTGCACGCCGAGGTCGACGATCACGAGGTAGACGAGCAGGGCGACGACCCCGCCCGCGACGAGGACGAGCCGCGTCAGCAGTGACTTCATCGAGCCGATGCTACGAGCGGAGCGCGCCACCGAGCGAATCGACAGCCCTGTGTCGTACGAGCCGGTGACGACCAAGAGCCGGTCGCGATCCGCCGCACCCTTGCGTCCGCCCCCGCTCCGGGCCCGGAGCCCGCTCGGCTCAGGACGTCCCCGACCGGGACGCGAGGCGCCGGATCGGCCGAAGGCCCTTCACGCGGCCCACGGCGCGGGCGATAATCGACGACTACTAGACGAGGGGGACGCGTAGGTGCGGGCGAAGGTGTGGTCGAGGCTCGGCGTCGTCGTCGCGCTCGCCGCGGCGTCGCTTCCCGCGCTGCCGGCGCCCGCACGTGCAGACGACTTCGCGCCGGAGATCGTCTCGTTCTCACGGACCGGCGACGGCCTCGTGACCGGGACCCTCCTCGTGACGATCGAGTTCAGCGCGCGCGACGAGGGGCCCGCGGGGCTGGAGTACGCGCTGTTCACGTTCGGCACGCCTCTCGGCGGGGAGGTGCGCGTGGATTCGCCGTACCTGGCCCGCGCCGCGGCTGGGACCTTCACCGCCCGCAAGCTGTTGTCGCCGTGGGCGGCCTCGGGCCGCTACACGCTCGAGAAGATCGAGGTCTACGACCGCGAGAGGAACACCAGGACCTACGAGCGGGACGCGTCGCCGGGGCTCGACTTCGCCGGCGCCGACTTCACCGTCGACAACGCGAACGAGGACACGACGGTGCCCACGCTGGATTCCGCGCGCTTGTTCCAGAGCAACGTGGTCCAGGGGACGCCGGTCGTCGTCCTCTACTCGGCAAGCGACGATCTGTCCGGCGTGGAGAAGGTGGTGTTCACCGGCTGGACGCCGACCGGCGCGCAGTACTGGATCGAGTCGCTGCCGCGGCTCGGAGCCGCCGGCCCGGCCACGTGGCTGGTGCCGCTCGCGGCGCCGTCCGGCGCGTACGACGCGTTCGGCGTCGTCGTCGAGGACCGCGCCGGGAACGGCATCATGTACATGCGCGACCAGGAGACGCGGCCCTGGCCGCCGCAGGCCGACGTGCCCGAGCACGACGATCCCGACCACTCCTCGCTTGCGTTCCAGGTGCGCGGCGGGACGGGCGACCGCGTCTCGCCGGAGATGACGACCTTCTCCCCCATCACACCGACGACACGGCACCGCGGCGACGTCGTCGCCCTCGACTACTCCGCCTTCGACGCCGGAACCGGGATAGCGGAGGCGCACGCGGCGTGGACCGACGGACGCGGTCACACGCTGGAGGCCCGCAAGACGTGCGGCGACCGAACGCATGGCCCTCTCTCGGTGAGGGTCGAGGACTTCCGCACCACCGGCACCGACTGGGAGCTGCAGTACGTAGCGCTGACCGACTACCTCAACAACCAGACGGCGTACGGACGCGACGGCAGGGTCCGCTACCAGGGAGGCGACGCGGGTGTGCCGGTCCACGCGTTCGACCTCTCGCGGGGCGACTTCCGGCTCGAGGAAGGGCCTCCGGCAGACGAGGAGATCGCCGACACGTCGGCCCTGTACTGCCCGAGGATCGGCAGCGTCTCGCTCTCCCTCGGCGACACCGACGTGTCCTACGGCGACGTCGTCACGACCGCGGGGACCGTGTCGGGTGCCGCGGCGGCGGTGGCGGAACCGATCGTCGCGATCCACCACCTCCGGCGCGGCAACCCCCGTCTGGTCGGGGTCGTCCAGGGGGACCGCGGAGGGCGCTACGCGAAGTCGTTCGTCGCACGCGAGAACGGCAAGGTAGCCGCCACGTTCCTCGGCGCCGACGGGCCCTCCGGCGCGGCCATGGCGACCTCTCGCAGGATCGCCGTGCGCGTGCGGCCGGTGATCGACGCGCGTCTCGGGAGCCCGCGGGTCGCCGCCGGACGACCCGCGACGATCGCGGGGACGGTCACGCCTGCGTGGGCCGGGCCGGTCGCGCTCCAGCTGAGAGAGAACGGGCGCTGGCGGGAAGTCGCACGGCAGGCGCTCGACGCGGGGGCGTTCGCGTTCGACCGGCGCACGGCGCGGCGGGGCTCGTTCGACTACCGGGTAGTCACGCCGGCGGGCGAGCGTCTCGCGACCGGGCGCAGCCGGGTCCTGACGCTGCGGGTCACGCGCCCGTAGCGCACTGGTGCCGCACGCCCCCAGGCCCCTTCACCCCCACGCGGAAAGCTGCGACCGGCCTTGGGTACGCCTACAGATGCAGGGGTGACATCGCCATGCCCGCATAGGCGCCTACCTCGTCCTCGTGACCGGCGAAGTCCGTCACGAACCAGCTCCGTCCCTCGTCGTCGACGAGATACAGAGATTCACCGTCGCTTATCAGCCACGACTGCCGCGCGGCGTCCGTGACCCACGACGGAGACTGCTCACCCTCGACGGTCAGGTGTCCTGCGTAGACCGCGAAGTATTCGGCTGCTCGTGGAGAAACCTCACGAGGGTCCACTGCGGCGACGCTTCCGTACAGAGGACCTCCTTCGGAGAATTCGATCTCCCCGACGTCCAGGGAGGAGGGTCCTCCTCGGTCGTCGCGACAGCAAAGCCGCAGCAGGTGCACTCTGTCCTCCTGCGACATGCCCGGGCTCACGAAGGCCACGGCCCCCCCTGGGTTCGTGACGCCGCGGGGAGTCATCGGGAAAGGTTCCACAGCCTCGTCGACGAAGTGCTGGACGATGCTTCGCCCGGCTTCGTAGTAGATCGCCGACCCATCAGGCGCCCACGTGAGGTGTCGCGCCTCCGAATAGTCGGGCAAGAGATTCAGGACCGTCTGGGTGTCGCTCCCGGGTCGCTCGATCACGATCTCGTTCCGCTCGGCTCCCGTGGGCCTGACCCAGGCGACGCTTCCGTCCGGACCGAAGATCGGCCAGGCACCCGAGCCGACCGTTCGTTCGTCACCCGTGGACAGCTCTCGCAGGACGAGACGGGGACCGCCGCCGTCAGATTCGGTCGACCGCTGGAACACGATCTTCGCCCCGTCGGGGGACATCGAGGGGTGCCGATCTTGCTCCGGGCCCGACGTGAGCTCGACCACCTCACCGTCTCTCGTCTGAGCGCGGATATCACCGCCGGCGCTGTAGTCGAACAGCACCCGATCGGGGAGGACGGTCGCGCCCGGATTCGAGGGCGGGGTCGACTCGTGCGGGCCGCGATCGGCCGGACCGGACTCGCCTCGTGACCCGCGCATATCGCCGCTCAGGACGAGCGCGCCGTATACAGCCACCCCCACCGAAACCGTCACGGCGACGACCGCCGCCGACAGATACCTCATCCGGCTCCGTCTCGCTCTGGCCAACGTGAGGTACGGATCAAGTGGGGCGCCGGGGGTGGCGTCGCCGGCGCGCCGAAGCGAGCTTCTCAGCCTCTCCTCGAAGTTCATCGTCCGTCGCCTCCCGCTCCATCGAGCTCCTGACGTAGCCGCGCTAGACCCCTGTGGATGTCCGACTTCACGGTGCCGAGCGGGCGGTTGAGGACGTGCGCTATGTCTGCCTCCGACATGTCGTCGTAGTAGCGGAGAACGATCGCGGCTCTGCGGATCGGCGACAGCGTCCGGAGCGCCGAGGTCATCCTCAGCCAGTCGTCCACCCGGTCCGTGTCGGGCGCCGTCCGCCAATCGCCCTGCGGTGTGTACCTCCGACGGACCAGCGACTTGCGATGCTCCGCCCGAACCAGGTTCACCACGATGCGGCGGGCATAGGCGGCGGGATCCGAATCGATCCTGCGCCATTGCCGATACGTCCGCACGAGAGCTTCCTGCGCCAGGTCGGTCGCGCGGTCGGCATCTCCCGTCAGGAACGCCGCAAAGCGCCTGAGCCCTTCGGACTCGGCGCCGAAGAACGCCTCGAACTGCCGATCGCGGCTGCCGGACAACCTGGACATCGCGCTAGACGCATCCTTGGTCGCTGCTGTCACGCCGAGAAGGAGTCCTAGCACCCCCATTTGGTTGCATCGAACGCTTCCGGGAGTGTCTAGGGGCTACCGCTACACGAATCCGAGGACCAGAGCCCGCGATCTGCCTCCCGAGCGTCGCGTTGCAGCTGTACGAAGACCTCAGACCAACGCGTGTCTGTCAAGTATCGCTAAATGTAGCTGTTCTCCCCTGTGGGGTCGGGCGGTTAGGAGCCCTCGCTCTTAGCTCGAAGAGGCGGCGCCGCTCAATCCCTATTCCTACCGATCAGGCTTTCCTTCCCTCGACACATACCACTGGACGATTGCATCCTCGTCACGTTCGATAACAATGGTGCGTCCTGTTCCGGAATGGGTGTCTCTAACAAGGCCCGCTTCGAGTAACTCCTTCACAAAGAGCTGAGCAGCTCTGATGCCAACACCAGTCTCCTTCGCTAGTTCAGGCGCACCTCGACGGCCATCGATCTTGTTGAACACCGCGATTCGGCCCTCTGTTCGAAGCAATTCATCCTCTAGCGCCCGACGAAGATCTCGCTCGTGAGCGCCTGTCAACAAAGCGAGACGTCTGTCAATCGAACCGAGGAGACGCACGACCTCATCGTCCGCAGACACGTTTCCTCCTTCTTTCGTTTGCCGCGGCCTTGGTTGGTGGATCTATCTCGAAGGGCACTACCACCACCGGAACCTGCAAATCCTCGAGCTCACGCACCTCGGCAATCGCCTGGTTGTGGTCGCGAACGATTGAGGGCAAAGGTGTTCGGTCACCGAAGACAACGAAGGCCGCTTGTTTCGGCCTTGAGGTGTGGATATACCGTCCCAACTCTGTGAGTCCATCCTCGTAGGTACGCAACGTGGTCCAAACCTTCACTTCGATGATTGCGTCCTCAGGCTTAGGGATGAGAATGTCCGTCTGACCCCGACCCGTGTGTGCCTCCGCATAGCCTCGTCGGAGATACGTCAGTAGTGCGTCGCGCAAGCGATCCTCGTTCCCTTTGGTTTTTCCGCCATGCTGCCGACTGAGGTTGCCGATCGCGAATTGCCGGAATTCGAGAAGCTCGTCCACCAATCCTGCGGGCCTACGGACGCGCCGAGATCGGGAGACGACCAGATTGGAGTAACCCCGAGGCGGAGGTGATAGGCCCAGTTCCTTAAACGCAGCTTCAATGTTGTTGACGCCTAGCTCTGTGACCGGGACGATTGCGAGGCTGCGCGCGATGGCAACCTGGTCGGGTGCCTCGAGAAGTTCCCCATATTGGCGCTCTGCAACCCAGAGAACCTCCAACAGCTCTTTGGTGCGCTCTTCAGCCGAGATCATCGACACCATGCTTCTTAAGGGCCCTCTTCAGGACTTTCTCAAGACCGAAGTCCGAGTACGCCTTCTCATCTCGGAGCACATATCGGCCCTTGGGCGCACGGCGAACAAATCCTCTGTCTACAAGTTCGTCCAACGTTTCCGAGACCCGCGGCTGTTGCGCGCGAGGGAGGCCACGTTCCTTCAAGGCCGCCGCAATCTGCGTCTGAGTCATGCCGCGCTCAATTCCGCGGTAGATGATGACGTTCCGGGGCTCGTCCGAAAAAGTGTCTTGGATCTTCTTTCGCACGGCAGGGTCCTCCACAACGGAAAGGACCGATACTTGCTGCTTGAGGCTTCTCAGGTCCTCTTCCATGCGCTGAAGACGGGCCTGCGTGTAGTCATCCGTCACGAGGTCTGCGATCTCTTAGCTCGACGGATCCTCTCCGGCGCCGGCTCGATCCCGAGTTCGGCGAGAGTAAAGGTCGCCCTGGGCGGGCTCGCACCAGATTCGGCAATGCCCTCGGCTTCCCACTCCTTCACCCACTTTCGGATGTCGTTGTGGTTGACGCCTGTGGACTTCTCCAGGGGCGTAACGCCCTGTGTCCCCGCTGCCATCGCCTCGTAGAGTCGCTTCTTCGGGTCGCTATCTACGAGGCGTTCGACACGTGCGCGAGCGGAGGGCAATGCGGCCTCCCGTGTCCAACGAGCGATCTCCCTAAGTAGCTGAAGCTCCTCGTCGCTGTTCATCTTTATTACGCCTCCAATGTTCTCTTTGGGTTCTCGCCCTCTATGGCACCCAGTTCCCTGAGCGACTTGAAGAACTTGCTCGTACCCCCTTCATCCATCTGGGCCGCCTTTGCAATCTCCCGCTGAGTGCGCGTGCCGTCCGCCAGCGTCCATGCCTCGCGGCGCTTTGGTGTGGAAAGGGCTGCGCGAATCGCCTCGATCCGGCGTTCCTCCCGCTCCGCCTGACGCCTCTCATACTCGTCCCTATGGGCGTCCGCTACAGGAAGGAGGAGGTCGCGGATCTCCCGGAGCAAACCGACCATCTCCGTCGTCGGGTCAGGCATTAACTTGCCTCCTATATCGTACTTGAGCGAATAACAACCATAGGATAGCCGCTCTCTACGACACAATTCTCCTTCGCTTGAGCAAATCCTGCCCGCGCAACCTGGGGGCGATGACCGCTATGAGGCGAGGCCCGACCGGGGAGATATCACCGCAGACATGCCGATTTCGCGGTTCGGTGTCAAATCGCGTCCGGTGTCAGGGGCTACCGCTACACGAATCCGAGGACCAGAGCCCGCGATCTGCCTCCCGCGCCCCGCGTTGCAGCTGTACGAAGACCTCAGACCAACGCGTGTTCGGCGGGTACTCGTACGCGAGGGCATAGCCGTTCGCCACCAGGCGCGCGTTCGCCAGCTCCTCCTCGAGGTAGACGTAGCGCAACAGACGCCCGAAGGAGTCCTGCTCCTCGACGTCGCGCACCAGCCGCACCGTGGCCCCTCGAGCAGCGCGGCCGTCGCGTCCGACGCCTCGGGGCCGTAGCACTCGACCCGCTCGCGCGGGCTCACCGACTCGGGCGTGTCGATGCCGATCAGGCGGACGTCGTAGACGCCCCCGACCTGCGCCCGTCCGGCCGCGGCCCCCTCAACCCGACCCGTCACCTCGACCTCGATCGTGTCGCCGTCGACCACCCGGACCACGCGCGCCTCCTCGTGCCCCGGCGGCTCGAGGCGGAGCGTCGCGGGGGCCTGGACGGACAGGTCGACCGGCCGGGGCGCGCATGCGACGAACAGCACCGTCACCCACCACAGCCTCCGCACGGCGGAGACGTTACGAAGCGATCGCGCCTTTCAGTGTGACGAGCACCTCACCCCCGTAACGATCCAGCTTCGCCGGCCCGACGCCGGAGATGCGCGCGAGCTGCACGAGCGACGACGGGGACGCCTGCGCGATCTCCTGCAGCGTCGCGTCGTGGAAGATCACGTACGCGGGCACGCCGTCGCGCCGCGACCGCTCGAGCCGCCATGCCTTCAGGGCCTGGTAGACCGGATCGTCCGCCCGCTCCGGAGGCCTCTTGCCGGGGCGCAGCGCCTGCGGGCCCGTGCAGCCGCCCAGCTCCTCGACGAACCTGCTCGCGGACGTGCGCCCTCCGGTCGTCCACGTCAGGTACAGGTGGCGCTTGGCGCGGGTCAGCCCCACGTACAGGAGCCGGCGCTCCTCCGCGACCGCCTCGTCGGTCTTGCATCGCCTGCCCGGCAGCTCCCCCTCCTCGAGGCGAGGAAGGAAGACCGCCTCGAACTCGAGCCCCTTGGCGCGGTGCAGGGTGAGGAGATGGACGCCGTGGCCGCCGCCGTCCGAGGCGAAACGACGTTCGACGTGCGCCACCCAGCCCGCGACGGTGGCGTCGCCGTCGCCGGGGTCGTGCTCGCGCGCGAGCCGCACGAGGCGGGCGAGGTCGTTCTGCCGCGTCGTCTCCTGGTCGCCCAGTCCCTCCGGGGGCCGCTCGGTGTAGCCGTCCCGGACCGCAGCCCTCAGGACCTCGTCCGCGACGTCGCTCGACTTCGCCCTCCGCAGCGTCGCGAGCAGCCGCCGCGCCGCGATGCGCGTGAGGAACGCCCCGTCGCGGACCTGGAACGGGATCCGCGCCGCCGCCAGCGCGTCCTCGTAGTCCTCCGATCGGAAGTTCATCCGATAGAGCACCGCCATCTCCTCGTACGGAACCCCCGCCCGGTGCAGCGCCGCGACCCGCTCGACGAGGAACTCCGTCTCGGACGCGCGGTCGACGAACGGCGCGACGACCGGCGCGGGACCGTCCTCACGCACCGGACGCAGCGTCTTCTCGGCGCCGCCGAGCTTCGGGACGAGCCGGTTGGCAAGCATCAGCACCTGAGAAGTCGAGCGGAAGTTCTGCTCGAGCCGGACGACCTTCGCACGCGGCCATCTGCGCGGCGTCTCGAGGAGCCACCGGGGAGAAGCGCCGGTGAACGAGTAGATCGACTGGTAGTCGTCGCCCACGACGCAGAGGTCGTCGCGTTCGCCCAACCACATGTCGAGCAGCGTCTGCTGGAGGAGGTTGACGTCTTGGTACTCGTCGACGGTGAACGCTCGGTACCGCTGGTGGAAGCGCTCGAGCGCCCACTCGTCCTCCGCGAACATGCGGATGGTCGCCTCGAGAAGGTCCTCGAAGTCGATCGCGTTCTCGCGCGCCTTGCGCCGCTCGTACTCGCGGTACACGCGCGTCATCAGATCGGCGGGCACCGGAGGCACGTGGTCGCCCAGCGCGGCCGCATAGTCGTCGGGGGCGAGCCGGCGGTTCTTCGCCCACTCGATCTCGGTGGCGAGGTCGCCGGCGGGGCGGAAGCGGTACGGCTTGGGCAGCGTGTTCCCGATCTGCCGCAGCAGGATCGCCTTGCTCGGCAGGATGCGGGGAGGCTCCTCGGCGGCAAGGTGACGGAGCTGGGCGAGCGCGGCGGCGTGGAAGGTGCGCGCCCGCACGCCGGAGGCGCCGAGCGACGCGAGGCGCGCGCGCATCTCCCCGGCGGCCTTGTCCGTGAACGTCACGGCGAGGATCTCGCCGGGGCGGAACGTCCCGGAACCGACCTGGTACGCGATGCGGCGCGTGATCGTCGTGGTCTTGCCGGACCCGGCCCCCGCGAGGATGCAGACGGGCCCGCGCACCGTGCGCACGGCGGCAAGTTGCTCGGCGTTGAGCCCCTCAAGAATTGGTGAACCCACCGGGTTCACAGTAGAGGCCGGGTACGACAAAGGCCCGGTTTTCCGAGGAGAACCGGGCCCTTGCGACTACGACGCGGCTGTTACTTCTTCAGCTTGTAGTCGGCACCGACCTTCGTGGTGTCGATGTACGGGCCGCTCGCGCCGGCGGGCTGCGACGTGCCGGTGTAGACGAAGCTCTGCGCCTGCGGCGCCGTCAGGGTCTTGCCCTTGCCGAGCGCCTCGTGCGCGCTGCGCGGGATCGTCAGCGTCGTGCCGACGGCCTCGATCGCGATCGTCTCGCCCGTGCACGAGTCTCGCAGCTGCGCCTCGGTCTCGGTCAGGTTGTTCGTCGCCCCGGGGTAGAAGACCTCGAAGTTCAGGCACTGGCTGCCCGGGTTGCCGTTCACCCGCACGCGCAGCCCGAGACCCTGGGTCGCAGGAGGCGACTGCTCGTTCTGGAAGAGGATGTAGAGGTTCTTCGCATCGTTGCTGAACGTGACCAGGTTCAGGTCGCTCGCGTTCCCCGCGTCCGCACCGGGCGCCTGGTCGCCGACCGACCCGTCGCCGGTCCCCTGGTCGTTCACGAAGTTCGCGTCGCCCAGCGGGTCCTCGATCTGCGGCTTCGGCGTAGGCGCTGCGCTCGCCTGCAGCGACCCCGCCGCCAGCATGCTCAGCGCCACCAGCAGCAGCGTCGTCTTCTTCATCGGAGCCCTCCCTCGGTGGTTGCCTTCCTGTCCGCCTGAGGGAGTTATTCGATGCCGGAGCGCCCGGCCCTTCCCGGCCAACTAAGCTCCTCTCTCCGTCCCCCAGCCGAGGAGGAACCCTGATGACCGAGACGCCGGACCCCGCAGTCCTCGCAGAGGCGATAAAGGACCTGGACGACGAAGCCCTCGCAGAGCAGATCCGCTCGATCGGCATCGACGCCGCGCTCCAGGCGATCTTCGGCGGGATGGAGGAGGCGTTCGTCCCCGAGCGCGCCGCCGGCGTCGACTCGACGATCCAGTACGACATCGCCACCGACGAGGGCACGAAGTCCTGGGCCGTGTCGTTCGCGAACGGGACGTGCACGGCGTCCGAGGGCGCGGCGACGAACCCGCGCCTCACGCTTCAGATCGGGATGGTGGACTTCGTCCGGCTGATCTTCGGCCAGGCGGAGGGGCCGCAGCTGTTCATGACGGGGAAGATCAAGCTGCAGGGCGACATGATGTTCGCGATGCAGATGCAGGGCTTCTTTAAGAGGGACTTCGTCTCCTAGACTGGACGGACCGCCCTACTAGACCTGCAGGTCAAGAGCCGTTTCGCTACCGTGGGGGGCGATCGGGTCGAGATGCGCCACGACGACGAAGGGAGGTTCGGTGCAGCGCCACGTCACCGACCTGCGGGCGGAAGCCATCGTCGGCGCCGCCGACGCGTGGCTCGCCTATGCCGCCCCCAACGTGCTCGTATGGCCGGAGGGCCGCTCACCGGCGGCCCGGGACCTGAGGGACTCCGCGGCCGACCTCGTCCTCTCCACGAACGGCCTCAGCCGCTAGAGCCTCGCCGGCCCCCGGCGGGGCGGGAGGAACCGGACCGCGGGCGTAGAACCCCCGCCTTAGCACCCCTTCCTGCCCGGCACCACCAGGAGGACCTCTTGAAGAAGCTGCTTCTGCGCGCCTTCCTCGCGGGCGCGTCCGCCCTCGTCCTCGCGTCGTCGCTCGTCCCTGCCCGCGCCGCCTCTCCCGCCGACGCGCCCGAGCGCGGCGTCGAGCCGGTCGTGCTGACCGGGGCCCAGCTCCCGGGTTGGTCCGGGCCCCCGGCCGAAGGCGTGGCCGAGCCCTTCCCGAGCGGCGCGCTCGTCGGAGCCCGCGACGCGCACAACGGCGTCCTGGCCGCCCCGCCCGCGGTGGGCGTGGACCCCGACCACGTCGTGGCGTACTCGTTCGACGGCGAGCGCTTCCACGAGATCCCAGTGCAGGTGGACGAGCGGTTCCCCTACTTCCTCGCGAACCCGAACTCGAGCTTCGGGAGGTACTCCGGCACCGACAAGGAGCTCACGTACGCGTGGGACACGGAGTCGTGGAAGAAGACGGCGGGCCGGTGCGAGGCCGAGTACCCCGAGCAGGACACGAGCAAGCTGAAAGGGTTCCCGACGACGGACCCGGTCGCGACGCTCGACCACGACGACGAGGTCGTGTTCATGGCCGACGACGCGGGACTCCGCGCCGACCTCGACGTGCAGGGTCCTCCGGGGACGGGCGAGCAGCGGCAGGAGGTCGCGCTCGTCGATCCGCGCGACCCGGCCGCCGAGAGCTACGTGTACCTCTTCTTGAAGGCATCCGGCCCGAGCTTCACCGCCGACAACGGCTACGTCGACTACGAGCGCGACGCGAACGCCGACGAGTGGATCGACCGCCACAGCTTCGCGAGCAACGACCCGGAGAAGCTCGGGACGTCCAACACCAGTTACGGTCCGAACCTCTCCGGCACCGTCTGCGCCCCCGACGGCACGGTCCGCAGCTCGACCGACCGCTTCCCCCGCGACGGCGTCACCGTCACCACGGACACCTACAGGTGGCGGGCGACGGGCCGCTGGATGATCCGCGAGATGCAGGTGACGGCGCCCGGCGCGGCGCGGCAGTTCGGGCCTGACCTCATCGACCGGTGGAAGGGCCGCGCGTTCCAGCAGAGCCCCGAGTCGACGATCTCGCTCGTCGGGTTCGAGGACGAGCAGGTCAACTGGGAGGCGAACTCGGCCCTGCTCGGCGAGCTCGAGGGTCCGGTGCGCGCGATCCGCGAGGTGTGGGGGGCCGACTCGGGCACGAACGTCACGAAGACCGAGACGTTCTACCGCGACGTCGTCACCTACCGCTACAGGGTGCGCGTCCACCCGATCCCGCCGGATGGGCTCTACACGTCGTGGGACTACAACCACGACCAGGTCGCGACCTACTACAACGAGACCATGACCGCGGGCGTCGCGATCGACGGCGTCAACGACGACGTCGGCAACGTCGACGACGTCGGCGGCCGCCCCGCGTTCTTCGACGCGCCGGACCCGACGTTCACGAAGCCGCTCGCGTTCCTGAACTGGGAGCAGGTGTCGGGCCGCGGCGACAACGGCTCGCTCGTCTACATGTTCGAGCTGAAGAACGCACAGGGGCTCGAGAACCCGACCGTCGTGCCCTACTACCGCGACGACGCCTGCTTCGACGACGGCACGGGCGACGACCCCTCGCCGCGCGTCGACCCCGGGGACCCGGACCCGCGCGACCTCCCCTGCTACACGGAAGCCCCTGCCGGGTACGACGGGCCCTATATGCAGGGGGCGTTCGGCAGCCACGGCGTCCACTACTTCTTCACCGGCGACACCGACAACGCGTGGGCGCCCGTCCCGACGACCGAGATCGACGGGCAGCAGTGGCAGTGGGCGGTGCCGACGTCGGCTCCGCGCAACGTCGGCGACCGTTACGCGAACACGGTCAAGACGCCGCTCGTCCCGGTCGTGACGCCGCAGCCCAACGACGACGCGGAGGCGAGCCCGACGACGCTCGAGATCACCGGCGCGACCTCCGGGCAGACGACGGACGAGGTAGTCCTCGAGGCGACCCTGCGCAGCGGCGGCGGACCGGTCGAGGGCGAGACGGTCTCCTTCACGTTCGACGGCTCCGGCGCCGGAGACGCCGTCACCGGCTCCGACGGGACGGCGTCGGTGCGGGTCCGCCTCACGGGGCCCGCCCGATCTACCGAGGTGGCCGCGATCTTCGCCGGCTCCGACTATTACCTCGAGTCGTCGGCGCAGGCGCCGTTCGAGGTCGCGCGGGAGGACGCCGCGCTGGCGCTGACGTTCGACTCCTCGACCGGTCCGGTCTACGCGACCGCGCGCCTCACCGACGCCGACAGCGGCGACCCGCTGGCCGGCAAGCCCGTGGCCTTCTCCGTCAACGGCCGGGACGTGGGGACGTACACGACGGGCGACGACGGGACCGTGTCGATCCTGGTCCCGAAGAGCAAGGGCCGCACGTACGACGACGTCACCGCGGCCTTCGCCGGCGACGACGCGTTCTCGCCCGCGAGCGCCCAGGGAAGGGTGCAGAGGTCGTAGGGTCTCGCGGGTAGAGCGCCTACCCGAGGAGCCCCCCATGCCGCAAGCCGTCATCGTCGCCGCCGCCCGGACGCCGATCGGGCGCGCCAAGAAGGGATCGCTGGCCGACGTGCGGCCCGACGACCTCGCCGCGTTCGCGGTGTCGGCTGCTCTCGCGAAGGTCCCCGAGCTGGATCCCGGCGAGGTGGTCGACGTCATGATCGGCTGCGGCTTCCCGGAGCAGAAGCAGGGCATGAACCTCGGCCGGCGCGTCGCGCTCCTAGCGGGGCTGCCCGAGCACGTGCCCGGCACGACCGTCAACCGGTTCTGCGCGTCCAGCCTCCAGACGATCCGCATGGCGTTCCACGCGATCAGGGCCGGCGAGGGCGACGCTTTCGTCGCCGGAGGCGTCGAGTCGATCTCACAGGTCGACGGCTACCCCAAGGACATGGACGAGATCCACCCCAAGCTCTTCGGCGACGACGCCCCGATCGCGAACGTCTACATCCCGATGGGCATGACCGCGGAGAACGTGGCCGAGCGCTACGACGTGTCGCGCGAGGACATGGACCGGTTCGCGCAGCGCTCCCAGGAGCGCGCGGTCGCGGCCCAGGGGTCTGGCTTCTTCGAGCGCGAGATCTCGCCGTACGTCAAAGACGGCGGGACTGAGGTCGCCGCCGACGACGGTCCTCGCCCGAGCTCGACGCTCGAGAAGCTGGCGTCGCTGCCTCCGGCGTTCAAGCCCGGCGGCGGCGTGACCGCGGGGAACTCTTGCCCCCTCAACGACGGCGCCGCCGCCGTCGTCGTGATGAGCGACGAGCGGGCACGCCAGCTCGGCATCACGCCGCTAGCGCGGATCGTCGCCTCGTCGGTGTCGGGAGTCGCGCCGGAGATCATGGGCGTCGGCCCCATCGAGGCGGTGCGCAAGGTCCTGAAGCAGGCGGGGATGTCGATCGACGACGTCGAGGTGATGGAGCTGAACGAAGCGTTCGCCGCGCAGGTCCTGCCGGTGTGCCGCGAGCTCGGCGTGGACCCCTTCGGCGAGGTGCTGAACCCGAACGGCGGCGCGATCGCGCTGGGGCACCCCTACGGCATGACGGGGGCCCGGATCATGTGCACCCTCCTCAACGACCTGAAGACCCGCGACGAGACGATCGGCCTCGAGACGATGTGCGTCGGCGGGGGCCAGGGCATGGCGATGCTGATCGAGCGGCTCTCCTGACACGAGCAAACGTCGCTCGGCTCGCTTGAGCGGGCCGGCGCGACCGCCGATAGTCCCGGTGTGGAAAGGCGTGAGTTCCTCGGCCGCGGGCTCGCGGTCTCCGCAGCGACGCTCGGGTCGTCCCTCCTCCGGCTGAAGCCCGCCGAGGCGCGCGCGGCGACCGTCGTCTTCTCCGACTCGTTCAAGCGGCGCTCCGGCTCCAGGGGCTGGGGCAAGCCGTGGTTCAACCAGCGCTACGGCTCCGCCTGGGGCATCGCGAAGAAGAAGGGGTTCTACGACCTCCCCGCGCCGCAGGCGATGGCGCTCGAGTTCGCGCCCAACCCCGTCCTGGTCCTCGACCACGACGTGCTCGACTCCTCCGCGGTCGCGACCATGTCGGCGGACAACGCCGGCGCGCGCTTCGGGCTCGTTGCGCGCGCCATCGGGTACGGCGACTACTACGGCGCCTACCTCGGCCCGGACGGCCTCACGATCTCCCGCTTCACGATCAACCGCGAGGAGATCGTCAGCCGCGCCCCGTTCTCGGTCGACGCCCGGACGCGCTACCTCCTGCGCCTGAGCGTGTCCGGCACGAACCCGGTGACGTTGAAGGCGAAGGTCTGGAGGGCGGGATCCACCGAGCCGCGGGGGTGGACGACGCAGGCGACCGACCGCGAGGCCGACAAGCTCATCGACAAGCCGGGACCGTTCGGCTTCGTCTTCATGCACGACGCGCTGCGCGAGCAGGCGACGCGGGTGAAGGTGGCGAAGCTGCGGGTGGAGTCGCCGCAGGCGGTGAAGGAGACTCCGCCTACGCTGTCGTTCGCCTACGCGGGCCGGGTTCAGGACGGCCTCGTCCGCCTGGTCGCGAAGACCGACGTCCCCGCCGCCGACGTCGTCTTCCACGTCGGCACCGACCCCGACGTGCGGCGCTACTACGCGGTGTCTGCCGAGGAGGTCCTGAAGAAGCCCGGCGTCGCCAAGGCGTGGATAGTCGCGCCGGAGCCCGGGCGCACGACCTACTGGCGGGTCGCGACGAAGACGAAGTCGGGCGACAGGCTCCGGAGCCGCGCTCACGCGGTGCGGACCCCTGCACCCGGAACCGACGTCTCGTTCGGCTTCGGGTCCTGCACGCACTTCTGGCCCGTCAGCCGCTCGTTCGAGGTCGCCGCGGCGATGAACCCGAACTTCTTCGTCCACCTGGGCGACCTCGGCTACCCGCAGGACGCGGAGGGCGGAGCTATGGAGCTCCGCACCGACGCCTTCCAGGACCGCTGGACGCGCATGCTCGGCAGGCGGACCACGGCGCGGCTCCACGAGACGTCGCAGTGGATCGCCCTCCAGGACGACCACGACTACGGAGCCGACAACGCGTACCGCGACGACGTGAAGCCCTTCACGCTCACGGCCTTCGACCAGCTCTCGGGCAACCTCGGCGAGCGTCACTTCGCCATCCGCCAGGGCGACCTGCACGCGTTCTTCGTCGACGTCCACGTGCACGCCGACGACCCGGACCGGGTCCCCGCCCCCCACCGGAGCCTCCTGGGCGAGAACCAGAAATCGTGGCTGAAGGGCGTGATGCGCGCGTCGGACGCGCAGCTGCTCGTCGTGTTCTCGTCGATGCCGCTGTGGGGGTTGGGCCTCGGCGACGGCTCGTGGAAGGAGGGCTTCGCCGACGAGCGCCGGGAGCTGGTGAGCTTCTTCCTCGGTCTTCAGGGGCCGCAGCGCCGCGTGATCGTGTGCTCGGGCAACGCGCACGCGCAGTACGTGAACCGGCACTCGAACCCGAACGGCGGCAAGGACCTCGTCGAGCTCGTCTCGTCCGGCACCGACCGCATCGACTCGACCGAGGCGACGCAGGTGCCGGTCCACTCGTCGGACGACGTGGTCGACCGCAGCCGTGCGATGAAGCTGATCGACGCGTTCGGGCACGTGTCGCTGCAGGGTCCGACCGCGGCGCGAAAGGTCGTGCTGCGGTCGATCGCGTCGAAGACGGGGCAGAACGTGTGGGCCCCGCTGGAGCTGGACCTCTAGGAGCTCCGGGCCCCGACGTCGTCGAAAGCTCCCGTGCGGCGGGAGAAAACGACGAGCTCGTGCGGAGTGCTAGGCCGCCGGCGCCATCTGCTCGGCGAGCGCGATCAGCTCCATCACGTCGTTCTTCACCAGGAAGTCGTCCGCCCACTCCGGGGGCTCCTGGAGCACCGCCGAGAAGGCGATGATCTTGCTGTTCGGGCAGCGCTGGCGGATGAACTCGGCGGCCTTGCTCCCGTCCCACCGCGGCATGAAGAAGTCGAGCACGACGAGGTCCGGCTCGAGCTCCGCGGCGAGCATCGCGCCCTCGAACCCGTCGCAGGCGACGCCCCCGATCCGGAAGCCGCCGTGCATCGAGAACATCGTCGCGAGGAGCTCGCGCATCGAGGGATCGTCGTCCACGAGAAGCACCACCGGTCTCTGCGCCATGCTCCCAATCTGCGCCGGAGGCCGCGGCTCTTCAATAGCCCTTTGTGGCTAAATGTCGGGCCACCCGGGACGAAGGCCGCGCGGGGGCAGGAAAGGGAGCAAATCGAGAGCGCGCATCAGACCGTCGTCGGCGGGGCTCCGTCGGGGTTGATCTCGTAGCGCCTTATCGCCTCCGTCACCTTCTCGGGCTTCACGTCGCCCGCCTCCGCCAGGGCGCTCAGCGTCGCGACCACGATGTGGCCCGGGTCTATCTCGAAGAAGCGGCGGAGCGCCTCCCGGTGGTCGGAGCGGCCGAAGCCGTCGGTCCCGAGCGGGACGAAGCGCGTCCCGATCCAGCGCGAGATCTGGTCCGGCACGGCCTTCATCGAGTCCGACACCGCGACGATCGGCCCCTCCGTCTGCTCCAGCACGCTCGCGACGTACGGCTGGCGCGCCGGCTCCTCCGGGTGCAGCCGGTTCCATCGCTCGGTCTCGAGCGCGTCGGCGCGCAGCTGCTGGTACGACGTCACGCTCCACACGTCCGCGGCGACGTCCCAGTCCTTCGCGAGCGTGTTCTGCGCCTCGAGCGCCTGCTGCATGATCGACCCCGACCCGAACAGCTGCGCCTTGAACTTGCGCTCCCCCGGCGCCTCGCGGAAGCGGTAGATGCCCTTGACGATCCCCTCCTCCACGCCCTCGGGCATCGGCGGCATCACGTAGTTCTCGTTGTAGAGCGTCAGGTAGTAGAAGACGTCCTCGCCCTTGTCGACCATCCGGCGCAGCCCCTCGCGCACGATCGCCGCCGTCTCGTACGCGAACGCGGGGTCGTACGACAGACACGCCGGGTTCGTCGACGACATCAGCAGCGTGTGCCCGTCCTGGTGCTGGAGGCCCTCGCCGTTCAAAGTCGTGCGGCCGTAGGTCGCGCCGAGCAGGAAGCCCTTGCCGCGCTGGTCGGCGAACGACCACACCTGGTCGGCGATCCGCTGGAAGCCGAACATCGAGTAGAAGATGAAGAACGGCACCATCGCCTCGCCGTGCGTCGCGTACGACGTCCCCGCCGCCGTGAACGAGCCCATCGACCCGGCCTCGGTGATGCCCTCCTCGAGGATCTGGCCCTGGTGCGACTCCCGGTACGCGAGCAGATGCTCGGCATCGACCGGCTCGTAGAGCTGGCCGTGCGCGGCGTAGATCTTGAACTCCGGGAACAGCGACTCCATGCCGAACGTCCGGGCCTCGTCCGGGATGATCGGAACGACGCGCTCGCCGACCCGCTCGTCGCGCATGAGCTTGCGCAGCAGCCGCACGAACGCCATCGTCGTCGACACCGGCTGCTTCGAGCCTGCGGCGAACTCCTCGTACAGGTCCTTCTCCGGCAGCGGCAGCGGGCGCGCTTTCGCCCTCCGCTCCGGGAGGAACCCGCCGAGCCTGCGGCGCTGGTCGCGCAGGTACTCGATCTCGATCGAGTCCGGGCCCGGGTGGTAGTACGGCGCGACGCCCTCCCGGATGTCCTCGTCCTTGATCGGGAGGTCGAGGCGGTCGCGGAACGTCCGCAGCTCCTCCTCAGACAGCTTCTTCATCTGGTGCGTGACGTTGCGGCCTTCGAAAGCCTGGCCGAGGGTCCAGCCCTTGATCGTCTTCGCGAGGATCACGACCGGCGCGTCCTTCAGCTCGACCGCGGTGCGGTAGGCGGCGTAGAGCTTGCGGTAGTCGTGGCCGCCGCGCTTCAAGTGCCGGAGGTCGTCGTCGGCCAGGTGAGCGACCATCTCGCGAAGCCGCGGGTCCGGGCCGAAGAAGTGCTTGCGGATGTAGTCGCCGCTCTCGACGGCGTACTTCTGGAAGTCCCCGTCGAGCGTGCAGTTCATCTTGTTGACGAGAACGCCGTCGGTGTCGCGCTCGAGCAGCTCGTCCCACTCACGGCCCCATACCACCTTGATCACGTGCCATCCCGCGCCGCGGAAGATCGACTCGAGCTCCTGGATGACCTTGCCGTTGCCGCGCACGGGGCCGTCGAGGCGCTGCAGGTTGCAGTTCACGACCATGATCAGGTTGTCCAGGCCCTCGCGCGCGGCGAGCGAGAGCGCCGCCATCGACTCAGGCTGGTCCATCTCCCCGTCGCCGGTGAACGCCCACACGCGCTGGCGCGACGTGTCCTTGATCCCGCGGTGCTGGAGATAGCGGTTGAAGCGAGCCTGGTAGATCGCGTTCATCGGGGAGAGCCCCATCGACACCGTCGGGAACTCCCAGAAGCGCGGCATCAGACGGGGGTGCGGGTACGACGAGAGCCCGCCGCCGAACGCCTCGCGCCGGAACGCCTCCATCTGGGCCTCGGTGATCCGGCCTTCGAGGTACGCGCGGGCATAGATCCCCGGCGCGCCGTGGCCCTGGATGAAGACCTGGTCTCCCCCTCCGGGCGCGTCCTTTCCGCGGAAGAAGTGGTTGAAGCCGACCTCGTAGAGAGAGGCCGACGACGCGTACGTCGAGATGTGCCCGCCGATGCCGTCGAAGGCCTTGTTGGCGCGCGACACCATCACCGCCGCGTTCCACCGGATGATCTGACGGATGCGGTGCTCGACCTTCTCGTTCCCGGGGAAGAACGGCTCCTCCTCGGGCGAGATCGTGTTGATGTAGTCGGTCGACACCATCGACGGCAGCCCGATCTGGCGCGCCCGGGCGTGCAGCAGCACCCTGTGGAGCAGGAACCGGGCCCGTCCGGGGGACGCGTCGATCAGCTGGTCCAGCGCGTCGATCCACTCCGCGGTCTCTTCGGGATCTATGTCGGGCAGCTGATTGCGGAACGCGTCGTACATGCTCACCCACCTCGGGTCTGAATGCCGGCCCACCCAGGGTAAGCGCGGGTGGTCGCGAAGCGGTCAAGGCGCCCCGGAGGGAACCGTCCGGGGGCGGCGAACCCTGACGCCAAGACGCCCCGCCGGACGTCTTCTACACCTATGAGCTCCTGGAGGGTCCGAGGATGAAGGGGATCTCGCTGCGAGCGGCCGCACTCGGGGTCGCATTGCTCACCGGCGCCTCCGCGCTGGCCGGCGCGGTCGCCGTCACCGCGAAGCCGGCGGGCGCTTCGGCCGCCCGCCCGACCGACTACACCAAGCTGAAGGGCCTCTCGCAGCCGAGGTACAAGACCGTCCGCGAGAGCCACATGGTCGAGATGAAGGACGGCGTCCACATGTACGTCGAGGTCGTGCGGCCCGACGTCAAGGGCCGCTTCGGGACGATCCTCGAGCTGAGCCCGTACCACGGCACGAGCGCCGACCGGTCGGGAACGAGGATCCTGCCGGGGCCCGAGGACGGGATGGCCGGGTACTTCGCCCCGCGCGGGTACGCCGTCGTTTTCGCCGACCTCCGCGGGACCGGCAGGTCCGAGGGCTGCCTCGACCACATGGGGCCGAAGGACCAGTCCGACGCGTACGGGATCGTCGAGTGGGCGGCGAAGCAGCCGTGGTCGAACGGCCGCGTCGGGATGACCGGCCACTCCTACGTCGGGTCGACCCCGCAGATGGCGGCCGCGCAGAAGCCGCCGCACCTCGTCACGATCGTCCCCAGCGCCGGCCTGGCCGCGATGTACCACCACGAGTTCCAGCTCGGCGTTCCCTACTACCTCCAGTGGGCCGGGCCTCTGTTCGCCTACGAGCTGCTCGCGATCCAGCGCCACCTCCCGCCCGTGGCGCAGGGCTACGGCGACAACTTCGGCGAGGGCATGCAGTACTTCGGGTGCGGCATGACGCAGTCGGCCGCCGTGACCGGCGAGGCCTACTTCAGCGGCGCCGAGACCGACTGGCACCGCGAGCGCGACTTCCGCAAGGGCGCGACGGCCGCGAAGATCCCCATGTTCATCATCCACGGCGTCAACGACAACGCCGCTCGTATCGCGGCCAGCGACTGGTTCATCGCCCGCAACGGGCGCCCCGGCGACAAGGCGTGGATCGGGCAGTGGGACCACGGCTCCGGCTGCTGCCCGAACCGCCGCGGCGACCACTGGACGCTCGCGCTGCACGCGTGGTTCGACAAGCACCTGCAGGGCCGCAAGGTCTCGACCGGCCCCGCCGCGGAGGTCTTCCTCAACGACGGGAGCGTCTTCACCGCCTCGCAGTGGCCCCCGAGGCCCGACGCGCAGCTGACGTTCCACCCGCTCGGCGACGGATCGATGGGCCTGTCGGCGAACGAGGCCGAGGAGCAGACGTTGAGCTACGTCGCGGACCCGCGCGGCTTCTCGTCGGAGTTCAACACGGGCCGCGTCGAGTTCGAGACGGCACCGCTGCCCGAGGACGTCCTGATCGCGGGCGTCCCGAAGATGCACCTGGTGACGTCGGTGACGAGCCCTCGCGTGCACGTCAACGCGCAGCTCTACGACGTGAGCGACGGGCGACCGGACCGCATCGGGCAGTCGATGTTCGCGGTAAGCCCCGAGCTCCGCAACGGAGCGGACAAGCCGGAGCCCGTCATCCCCGGCCAGGTCATGAAGATCGACCTCGTCGGCCAGGCGCAGGCCCACCTCGTGGAGAAGGGCCACACGCTGCGCCTCGTGATCGCGTCGAGCCATCCGGACAAGGTTCCCGTCTTCGCCCAAGGGGCCCAGGTCTCGGTGGTCGTCGGGGGGGAGGACGGCACGACGGTGACGGTGCCGGTGATCTACGCGCCGAAGCTGTGGCCGGACCCGCTGAAGGAGCCGGCCCAGTAGGAGCGCCACACCGGCGCTACCCGCGGCGAAGGCGCCGCGAACCGACGGGGGTAATGGTGCACCGCGGAACCACCACCCCCATCGATCCGGCGACCTCCGCCCGCATCAGATGGCGTGCGGCGGCTGGCAGGAGGGGCACCAGTACGTCGTCCTGGCGCGGCCCTGCTCGTGGTCCTTCCGCAGGATCGCCGTCTCGCAGCGGCGGCAGGGCCGGCCCCCGCGGCCGTACACCCACCGCTGGCGGCCGGGCCGGTCGTCGCCCGTCGTGACCTGCGTGCCGGTGGTGCGGTTGGCCTGGAGCAGCCGCCGCGTCAGGTCGACGAGGCCCTCGTGGTCCGGCACCGCGGCCACCGGCGTCCACGGGTCCAACCCGCGCAGAAAGCAGATCTCGCACCGGTAGACGTTGCCGGGCCCGGCGATCACCGTCTGGTCGAGGAGCACCTCGCCGATCGCGCGGTCCGCGTGCAGGCGCAGGCGACGCAACGCCTCGGCGGCGTCCCACGACGTCAACGGGTCGGGGCCGAGGTGTCCGACGACCTCGTCCTCGCGCTCGGTCGGTACCAGCTCGACCACGCCGAGGTGGATGCCGACGGCCCGCCAATCCTCGGTCTCGAGCACGGCCCGGACCGCGTGCGCCGGCCCCCGCGCCCGCGCGCCCGGCCGGTAGAGGTGCCACTCGCCGTCCATCTTCAGGTGGTTGTGGAAGGTGATCCCGCCGTCGAAGCGGAAGAGGAAGTGCTTGCCGCGCGACGCGACCTCCAGGACGCGGCGACCCGACAGGTCGGCGGTCGCGATCGCCGGGACCCGGAAGTCGGTCTTCGTGAGGACCTTCCCGGCCATGGCCCGGTGGAGCCGCCCCGCGGCAACGAAGACCGTGTCGCCCTCAGGCACGAAGGCGGAGGCCGCGCGACGTCTGCCGGAACCCCGCGTCGATCAGCGCCTGCGCGAACGGCGTGTCCTCCACGGCGGCGCCGTCGGCGCGCTCGACCGTCAGACGTCCGAGGGCGCCGTCCTGCGCCGCGAGCGCCAGCGCGTCGACCGCGGGTCCGATGACCTCGGGGTCGTCGAAGTAGGACAGGAGGCTGCGCCCGCCCTTCTCGACGTAGATCGCGAGCCTCCCGTCGACGAGCACGACGAGCGCGCCCGCCTTGCGTCCCGGCCGGTGGCTTCCCTCGCGCTGCGGCCACTCGAGCGCGGCACCGTACGGGTTCGCCGGGTCGACCGCGGCAAGCACCTGCGTGCGCGCCGCGGGGTCGGCGTGGTCCTCCATCGACCGCAGCCGGTCGACCGCGCCGGGCATCGCGAACTGGGCCCCCCCCAGCCCTTCGACGAAGTAGCCGCGCCGGCACCGGCCGGCCTCCTCGAACGCCTTCAAGACGCCGTAGACGCCGGCGAACCCGCCGGCGACGCGCTCGGCCATCACCGCGCCGCGCGTGACGATCCCGTGACGGACGAGGAGCTGCTCCGCCGTCGCGTGCAGCCGTCGCGTGGCGTCGCCCCGGCGATCGGGGACGACGCTCCAGCGTCCCGCCGCTGCGGGCGGCCCGGTACGCGACGGGAAGCCCCGGCCCCGCCTGCCGGGCCGCGCCGGGCGCGTTCCCCCGCGCAGCAGCGCGCGCAGCGGCGCCAGCGTGTCGTTCGTCACCTGCCCCGCCCACACGAGCTCCCACAGGGCGAGCAGCAGCCCCGTGTCGTCGGTGCTCCCGACGGCGTCGGAGACCTGCCGGAAGAACAGCGCGCCGCCCGAAGACAGCGCGTCGAGCGCGGCCGCAGCCGCGGGCGTCGGCTCTGCGGCGCTCTTCTCCGGCAACAACAGGTTCGCCCGGTCGGCGAGCGCGAGGACGACCCAGCCATCCGCGCTTCCGAGTGCTCCGGCGCCGCACCACACGATCTCGCCCGACGCGCCCATCTGGTCCAGGAGCGCGGGCGAGTAGCCCGGGAGCCGGGCCGGGAGGATCCTCGTCTCGAGGGCGGACGCGGGCAGGGGCGCCCCCTGAAGCTGCTCGACGACCGCCAGGAGGGCATCGGGCGTCGCCGCGCGCGGGCCGTAGGAACCGACGCCGTGCCACGCGGCGGAAAAGCGCGCGAGGACCTCCGGGCCGACCGGCTCGACGTCCTTGCGGAAGGCGGCGAGAGAACGGCGCCGCAGCAACCGCAGCACCTCGACGTCGATCCACTCGCGCCCGCTTCCGCCGGGACGGAACTCGCCCTCGACGACGCGCCCGTCCGCCTCGAGCGCCTGCAGCGCGTTCAGCGCGACGGCGCGCCCGAGGCCGAACCGGCCCGCGACGTCGTCCTCCGTGAAGGGACCGTGCGTGCGTGCGTAGCGGGCGACGAGGTCCGCCAGGGGATCCGCGACCGGCTCGAGGAACGCCCCCGGCACGCCCACCGGCAGCGCGGCCCCCAGCGCGTCGCGGTAGCGCGCCGCGTCCTCGGCCGCGATCAGGCGCTCGTCCCCCGCGACCCTTACCTCCAGCACGCGGCCCCGCTCGACGAGCTCGCGCACCCATCCCTCGGACGCGGCGGAGTCGGTGGAGCGTGCGCGGATCTCCTCGCGGGCCAGGTCGCCGAGCCGGCGCAACAGGTCGGCCGCGCCGTCGGCGTCCGCGGCCCTCCCGCGCTCGCCCAGCGCCTGGAGGTCGATCTCGAGGTCGGCGAGCGCGGCGTCGTCGATCAGCTCGCGCAGCTCCTCGCGGCCCATGAGCTCGGCGAGCAGCGACCGGTCGAGCGACAGCGCCTGCGCGCGCCGTTCGGCCAGCGGGGCGTCCCCCTCGTACATGAACGCGCTCACGTAGCCGAACTGGAGCGACCCGGCGAAGGGCGACGGAACCGGGGTGTCGACCTCGACCACGCGGAGCTCGCGCCGGCGCACCGCCGCCATCAGCTCGACGAGCGCCGGCAGGTCGAACACGTCCTGCAGGCACTCGCGGTACGTCTCGAGCACGACCGGGAACGACTCGTGCTTCGACGCCGCCTGGAGCAGCACCGCGCTCTTCTGCCGCTGCTGCCACAAGGGCGTCCGCGTGCCGGGCCGCCGCTTGGGCAGCAGCAGGGAGCGCGCCGCGCATTCGCGGAAGCGGCTGGCGAACAGTGCCGAGCTCCCCACCTGCCCGAGCACCACGTCCTCGATCTCCTCCGGCTCGAACAGCACCGAGTCCGACGGCGGCGCGTCGTCGGCCTCGGGGACGCGCACGACGATCCCGTCGTCGGTGTACATCGTCTGCACGTCGAGCCCGAGGCGCTCCCGGAAGCGCGCCTCGACGGCCTGCGACCACGGCGCGTGCACGCGCGCGCCGAAGCAGGAATGGATGCACACGCGCCAGTCGCCGAGCTCGTCGCGGAAGCGCTCGATCACGATCGTCCGGTCGTCCGGGAGCGTGCCCGTAGCCTCCTTCTGCTCGTTCAGGTACGCGACCAGGTTCGCCGTCGCGAGCTCGTCCAGCCCCGCCGCGCTCAGCCGCCGCGCCTGCTCCTCGGGGGCCGCCGACGCGACCTCGCGCACGAACTCGCCCAGCGCGCGGCCCAGCTCGACGGGGCGTCCGGGCGCGTCGCCGTGCCAGAACGGCATCTTTCCGGGAACGCCCGGCGCCGGCGAGACGAGCACGCGGTCGTGCGTGATCTCCTCGATCATCCAGCTCGAGGCGCCGAGGAGGAAGACGTCGCCGGGCCTGCTCTCGTAGACCATCTCCTCGTCGAGCTCGCCGACGCGCGTCTGCTTCTCGCCTACGAGGAACACGCCGAACAGCCCCCGGTCCGGGATCGTCCCGCCGGAGGTGACCGCGAGGCGCTGCGCGCTCCCGCGCGGCGAGAGGACGTTCGTCGCGCGCTCCCAGTTGATCCGCGGCCGCAGCTCGGCGAAGTCGCTCGACGGATACCGGCCGGAGAGCATCTCGAGGACGCTCTCGAGGCCCTGGCGCGGCAAATCGCGGAAGGGGGCCGCGCGCCGCACGACGTCCTCGAGCGCGTCCACCTCCCAGGGCTCCATCGCGACCATCGCGACGATCTGCTGGGCGAGGACGTCGAGCGGGTTCCGCGGGTACCGCAGCGCCTCGATCGCGCCCGCGCGCATGCGCTGCACCACCACGGCGCACTCCAGGAGGTCGCCGCGGAACTTGGGGAAGAAGACGCCGCGGCTCACCGCGCCCACCCGGTGACCCGCACGGCCCACGCGCTGCAGCCCCGACGCGACCGAGTCCGGCGCCTCGACCTGCACGACCAGGTCGACCGCGCCCATGTCGATCCCGAGCTCGAGCGAGCTCGTCGCGACCACCGCGGGAAGACGTCCGGACTTCAGGTCGTCCTCGATCAGCAGCCGCTGCTCGCGGCTCACCGAGCCGTGGTGCGCCCGCGCGATGGGCTCGCCCGCGAGCTCGTTCAGCCGCGCGCACAACCGCTCGGCCAGCCGCCGCGAGTTCGCGAACACGATCGTCGACGCGTGCGCCCTGACGCGCTCGAGCAGCGCCGCCTCCACGTGCGGCCAGACGCTTGTTCTCGCCTCTGGCCCCGAGACCGAACCTCCCGGCGGCTCGTCCAGGGGCTCCCCGAGAGCAGACATGTCCTCGACCGGGACGACCACCGACAGGTCGAGCTCCTTCTCGCTCGGCACCGCGACGACGTCGACGTCCGGGCCCAGCCAGCGCGCGACCTCCTCGTGCGGACGGACGGTCGCGCTCAGCCCGATCCGCTGCGCGGGAGCGGCGAGCAACTCGTCGAGGCGCTCGAGCGACAGCGCGAGGTGCGAGCCGCGTTTCGTCCCCGCCAGCGCGTGCACCTCGTCGACGATCACGGTCTCGACCGTCCGCAGGGCGTCGCGCGCCGCCGAGGTCAGCAGCAGGAACAGCGACTCGGGGGTCGTGATCAGGATGTCGCTCGGTCGCGCCGCGAAGCGGCGGCGGTCCTCCTGGGGCGTGTCGCCGGTGCGGACCGAGACGGAGATCTCGGGCGGCGGCACCCCGAGGCGGACCGCGGCCCCCCTGATCCCCGCGAGCGGCGACCTCAGGTTCCTCTCGATGTCGACCGCGAGCGCCTTCAGCGGCGACACGTACAGCACGCGCACCCCCGGGGCGGCGTCCCGGGGCCGCGGCGCCGACAGGCGGTCGATCGACCACAGGAACGCCGCGAGCGTCTTCCCGGACCCGGTCGGAGCGACGACGAGGGCGCTGCGGCCGCCCGCGATCGCGTCCCACGCGCCCTCCTGCGCCCCAGTCGGCGCGGCGAACGCCGCCTCGAACCACGCCCGCGTCGGCGCGGTGAACCGGTCGAGGGTCGCGCGGGAGGCCTTGGGGTCGCTCACCTCACCATGATGCCGGGCGCCGGGTCGGTCACGCGCCGGCGCGGCTCCACGGCCGCGAGACGGGAGGACCGCCGTCGAGGAAGACGTAGCTGAGGACGACGTCGGCCCCCTCCGGGATCAGCCCGTTCGCGTCCAGCGCCTCGGCATACAGGGCGAGCTGGTCGGGGCCGTCGCCGGACCGCTCGAACCTCCGGCCGGTCTTGAAGTCGACGATCTCGAGACCGCCGCCGGGACTCTCGAACACCGCGTCGATTCGGCCGCGCACGAAGCGCCCGTCCCGCTCGAGGGTGAACGGCAGCTCGACCATCGCCTCGCCCGACGGCAGCACCGCGAGCTCGCGCTGCGCATACCCGGAAGCCCTCCAGTTCGCCATGAGCTCGTGGACGACGCCCTGCGCGGTCACCTCTCCCGCCTTGTCGAGCTCCTCTTCGTCCGGGAAGGCCGAGATCCCGCGGGACCGCTCCTCGATCGCGCGGTGGACCTCGGTGCCGAGCCGGCGGGCGGGCGTCGGACGGTCGGGCAGCGGCCGGACGACGTCCCACGGCTCGAGCTCGCCCGCGGCGAGGCGCACGTACTGGGTGGCCGAGACGAACTCCGGAAGGGCCGGCTCGCCTCGCGCCGGCGGAGCCGCGGCCGCGGCGATCACCTGCAGCTCGTCCTCGTAGGACGCGATCGCGGACGCAGCGGCCGCGCGCTCGGCAGGGGCCAGCGGCGCGAGAAGCTCGTCGACCGAAGTCTCCCCCGCGACGACCGCGTCGGCGGCCGCGCCCCAGCCCTGCGGGAAGAGCTCGTCGGCGATCCCGACGCGCGGCTCGGGAGGCCAGGCGCGCCGGTCCTCCATCGCGTGGAACAGCGGGTTCGCCTCGGGGGCCTCGGTGGAGACCACGCACTCGACCAGGCCCGTGTCGGCGAGCTCCGCGAGCTCGGTCCAGAACGGCGACGGCCCCTTCGGCTGCTTGTCGCGCCCGTACCACCACGACGCGGTCACGGCGAGGTTCTGCTTCGCCCGCGTGAGCGCGACGTAGAACAGCCTGCGCTCGTCCTCCAGGACACGTTCGCGCACGGCCTTCTGGAAGTCGTTGAGATTGCCGTCGAACTGCGGCAGGTGCTCCGCGTCCTCGCGGACCTCGTACGGCAGCTCCGAGTAGCTCGTCAGCGGGTTGGAGCTGCGCGTGTTCGGGAAGATCGAGTAGACGGGCTCGCCGCTGCGCCCGACGGCCGCCGCGACCAAGGGGACGAAGACGCACTCGAACTCGAGCCCCTTCGCGGTGTGCACGGTCATCAGCTTCACCGAGTCCTGGTCGGCGGGCTGCGTCGCGTCGAGGGTCTCCTCCGCCTGCTCGGCCGCGTCCAGATAGGCGATGAAGCTGCGCAGCGTCGCGTCGCCTTCGACCGGCGCGAAGGCGGCGACCTGGTCGAGGAAGTTCGAGATGTTCTGCTTCGCGGTCGCCGCCGTCCGCGACGAGGAGGAGTCGAGGGCGTCGAGGATCCCCGCCTGCCGCACGACGTCCTGCACGAGCTCGAGCAGAGACGCGTTCGACCGCCGCCGCAACGTCGCCAGCCGCTGCGAGAACGCGCCGAGGCGCCGGCGCGCCTCGGCCCCCCGGCCCGCGATCTCGTCGACGTGGGCCAGGGCCTCCGTCAGCGAGAACCCGACGTCGCCGGGCTCGACGTCACGCGCCGCCACCTCGTCGCCGCCGGCGAGCTGCACGCGCAGGTCGGCGTTGCGCCCCGCGGCCCAGCGCGCGAGCAACGACAGGTCCCGGTAGTGGACGCGCCACCGGGGGCCGAGCAGGATCCGCGCCAGCCACCGGTTCGCGCCCGGCTTCGTCTCGAGCGCGCGCAGCCACGACACGATCTCGGTCACCTCGGGGGTCTTCAGCAGTCCTCCGAGCCCCACGACCTCGACCGGGACCGACCGCTCCTCGAGGGCCTGCAGGATCATGTCCATCGCGGCCTTGCGCCGAACCAGGATCGCGATGTCCTTCCATGCGGCCGGCTCGCGTCCCTCGGCCAGCGTCGTGCCGTGGAGGCGCTCGCACTCGGCCGCTACCCACGCCGCCTCGGCGCGCTCGTCGGTGAACAGACCCACCTGCACGCGGCCCTCGCCGTTCGCGAGGTGCGCCCGCAGGGGCTCGCCCGGCCGGCGCGACGGGTCGATCGGGTCGACCACCCTGTTCGCGACCTCGAGGATCCGCCGCCCCGACCGGAAGTTCTCGGACAGGGACACGGGCTCGTAAGGCGCGCCGTCGTCCCTCGGGAAGTCCGACGGGAAGCCGATGAGGTTGTACATCGTGGCCCCGCGCCAGGCGAAGATCGCCTGCCGCGCGTCGCCCACGGCCGTCACCGCACCGCCCTCGCCTACGAGCTCCTGGAGGAGCTTTCGCTGGGCGACGTTCGTGTCCTGGTACTCGTCGAGCAGCACGAACGGGAACCTCCGGCGGTACGCCGCGCGCACGTCCGGGAACTCGACGAGCACCTGGACCGCCTTCGTCACCTGGTCGCCGAAGTCGATCCGGGACGTGCGCCGTTTCGCCGCGACGTAGGCCGCGACCGCCCGGACCAGCTCGCGACGCTTGGCCGCGGTCTGCACGATCTTGTCCTCGGCGCCTGCCATCGAGAGGATGCGCTGCGCGGCCGCGTCGATGTCGTCGAGGCCGACCATGTGGTCGGCGACGGCGCCGGCGAGCGCGAGCGTCTGCCCGACGACGTAGGACGAACGGATCTCGAGCGCGTCGAACGGCGGAAGATCGTCCAGACAGGACAGCACCAGCTGCCACTGCTGCGCCTCGCTCAGCAGCCCCGCATCCGGCTCGACGCCCACCAGCAACCCGTGGTCGCGCACGATTCCCGCCGCGAACGCGTTGTACGTCTGGACCGTCACGTCCTCGCCCGAGTCGTCGCGCAGCTCTTCGAGCGCGAGCCCGATACGCTCGCGCAGCTCGTCCGCGGCCTTGTTCGTGAACGTCAGACCGAGCACGTGCCCGGGCGACAGCGACCGGGCCTCGAGCGCCCACGCAATGCGCGCGGCCATGACGGCGGTCTTGCCGGAACCCGCACCGGCGATCAGGTGGAGCGGCTCGAGCGGGTGGGCGATCGCCGCCCACTGCTCGTCCGTGGGGTCGAAGCCGCGGAGCGCGGCGCGTATCGCGGCCGACCGCCGGGGGTCGGCCGTCATGCCGGAAGCTCCTTGCCCTCGGACCACAGCGGGCACAGCGGCTTGAACCTGCACCACTTGCAGTCGGCCTCGGGGTTCGGCCGGAAGTCCTCCGCCAGCACGCCTTCGATGAGCGCGGGGAGCCGCTGCAGCGCCTCCTGGGCCTCCTCCGGCGTCTGGCTGCGCCTCTGCACGTCGCCGCGCGCCGGCGGGACGTTCGGGTAGACCAGCTGCATCGACACGGGCTCCCCCAGGGCCGTCAGGTCGGGCGCCGGAGGCTCGGTCGCGCCGGGCGTCGTGGCGGCTAGGTAATAGATCGCGAGCTGGAGCGAGGTCTTGGCCTCCTCCCAGCTCGCGACGCTCTTCGAGGTCTTGTAGTCCGAGATGACGAGGTTGCGCCCGATCCTGTCGACGCGGTCGATCCGGCCCGTGATGCGGTGCCCCTGGAAGTCGACCTTGAAGCTCGCCTCCGCCACCGCCGCGCTGCCCGGCTTGAGATAGCGGCCGTAGCGTTCGATCATCAGCTGGCCCTCGCGATGGAACTGCCGCGCCGTGGCCTTGTTCGGGAACTGCGACGCGATCGCCCTGAACAGCTCGTCGTACCGCTCGTATGCGGCCCTCGGCTCGCGCAGCGCGCCGCTCTCGAGCTCCTCGAAGACCTTGTGGATCACCGACCCGAACTGCATGTTGTGGCTCGAGTCGGGGTCGAGACCGAGCGCGACCGCGCACAGGTACTGCAGCCCGCAGTTGTCGTAGGTCGAGATCCGCGAGTAGCTCGTCCGGAGCTTGTCCGCAGGCAGCTCCGCGGCCCCGTCACCCTGCTGCTCGCGCAGCGACACGGCGCCCTCCGTCCAGTCCCACCGCCACCACCACTCGCGCGGCTGGGCCGCGGAGCAGCCGGGATCCAGCTCGCAGACGCGCGCGATCGCCGCCAGCGCGGCCACCCGCTCGGCGCGCGGCGCCGCCGCGTCGGCCAGCACCCCGCGGTGGCGCGCCGCGGCCTCCGTAAACGTGAGCGGGGGCCAGTCTCCGGGTCCCTCCGGCTCGGGAGTTGCGCCGACCAGCTCCGCGATGAAGCGGCTCGGCTCGCCCCGCCGCGTCGGGCCGGGCGACGTCGTCACGATGCACCGTCTCGTCGCGCGCGTGACCGCGACGTAGAGCACGCGCCGGTCCTCCATCTCGTTCTTCTTCGTCCGCTCCACCGGATCGGGCTCGTCGAGGTAGTAGGGATCGAAGAGCCCGCTCGCCCTGCGTCCCTTCGGGATCGCGCCCTCGATCACGCCCCCGACCGCGACGACCGCCCATTCCCGTCCTTTCGCTCCGTGGAAGCTGAGCACCTGGACGCCGCGCCGGGCGCGTTCGGGCGGCAGCCACGGGTCGGAGCCGAAGTCCGCGCGGTCCATCGCCTTGCGGTACTCCGCGTACGTGGCGTCGCGCCCGTGCCTGCGCTCGACGAAGCGCGACAGGGCCTGGCCGAACGCGTAGAGCGCGTCCAGGTCGCGGTTCGCCGGGTCGTTCAGGTCCCGCCGCGCCGCGGCCTGCAGCTCGCGGCACAGCCGGGACCGCTCCCACACGACCCAGAACGCCTCGTCGGCAGGGACGTCCTTCTTCGCCGCGAGGGCGTCCCGCAGCTCGAGCAACTCCCGCACCCGCGCCGCGGCGTCGGGATCGAGCTCGTCCTCGCCCGGAAGGTCGGCGAGCAGGTCCGCGAGCGCGCGGCCGCGCAGACGGGCGAGCCGTTCGAGGTCGCGCACCGCGGCGTCGTCCAGCCCCACGAGCGGGGAACGAAGCAGCTCCACGACCTTCTCGGGGTCGGGGCCTGCGTCGAACGCGACGGCCGCGAGGTCGTCGAACGCCCGCACGACCGGCTCCCGCGCGAGCGGCCGGTCCGGCGCCGCGACGGAGAACGGCACCTCGAGCGAGTCGAGCGCGCGCTCGAGCGGCGGCAGCATCGAGCGCGGCGACGTCAGCAGGACCGCCATGTCCTCGTACGGGACGCGATCGCGCACGTGGCTCGCGCGCAGCTCCCGCGCGATCGACGTGAGCTCGGTCGCGAGGTTGCCGTAACGGCGCACCTCGAGCGACGTCTCGCCCGCACAGCGCGTGAAACGGTGGTCGCCGGCGCCGTTGCGCGCGATCAGCTCGAGGGCCGCGCGCCCGACGCTCTCGCCGAGGCGGTAGCTCGTCGTGAGCGTGACCGTCTCGTGGGGGCCGAACTCCTTCTCGAAGTCGTCGATCCACCCCGGCTCGGCTCCCCGGAACGTCTCGATCGCGGAGTCGGGATCGCCCGCGACCACGAGCGAGCGGTCGCGCTGGCCTCCTTCGTCGAGCCCGGCGACGAAGTGGAGCAGACGCTGCTGGACCAGCGCCAGCTCCTGCCCGTCGTCCACGAGCACGTGGAGGAACCGCCGGTGCAGAGCGGCGCGGACGTCGTCGTGCTGCGCGACGAGCTCGGCCGCGTCGGCGAGAAGCGTCGGGTAGTCGACGCGCGAACGGTCGCGCATCCTCCTGCGGTGTCCCTTGAAGAACCTCACGAGCGCGGCCCACGCCGGCCGCGCCGCGGCGAGCGCGTCGAGCTGGGGATCGTCGAGCAGGCGCTGCTCCGCGCGGATGCAGAAGTCCACGACCTCGTCGACGAAGCCGCGGTTGCGGAGCAGGTGCCGGTGATGGGGCCAGTTCGCCTCGTCCTCCGTCTCGAGCGCGTCGCGGGCGAGCCCCCACTGCTCGGGACTCGTCAGGAGGACCGGGGGCTCCGGGTAGGCGAGGCGGTCGTAGTGACGCGAGACGAGGTGGTGGGCGAGGCCGTGCCACGTGTAGACCGGCACCTCGACGAGGGCCTGGCGCGGCCCCGTCAGCAGCCGCGTCGTAAGCCGGTGCTGGAGCGCCATCTTCTGGGCCCGGTTCGGGACGAGGAAGAGGATCCTGTCGGGGGAGCAGCCGGGCGCCTGCGCGAGGCGCAGGAAGCGCTCCTCGAGGACGGTCGTCTTGCCGGTGCCGGGGCCCCCGTAGGCGACGAGGGGACCGGAGCCGTGACCGGCGACGGCCTGCTGGCAGCCGTCCAGCCTCACCCGAAGCGTCCTCTCGCTGCCCACGAGAAAGAACCTAGCGCGGGGGTACGACAGGAACCCGGCGAAGCTTCGCGCTCCCGCTAGTCCAGGGGGGTCCGTCGATCATATGTCCCGCCTCGGGGGGGACCTAGCGCCGCAGCACGCGAAAGTGGATCTCGTTGCGGCCCGCCTCCGACGGCTCGGCGCTGCCGCGGATGCGTGCGTGCACGACGTAGCGCGCGTCCGGCAGCCGGCGCGGCGCGCCGTAGCTCCACCACCGGCGGCCCTCGGCCCGATGCCACCGCCGCGCGTCGCAGGCCGCGCCTTCCCATCGGGTCCCCGTCCACGCGAAGCAGCCGTTCTCCGTCACGCGGACGAGCGCAACCTCGACGGGCGCCCGCGGCCCCGCGACGTAGCCGCGCAGCGAGTCGGGAGCCCGGGCCCGGAAGGTGGAGCCGTGGCGGGGGTGGGTGACGACCGACTCCGCCGAGCCGTCCCCGTGTGTGCGGTCTTCGCAGCCGACGAGCCGGTTCACCATGAGGTCCTCGCAGGAATCGCGCCCCGGCCCTCCTACGACGAGGTCCCGCATCGGGCCGCCCACGAGGTAGTCGCGACCTCTCCGTCCATAGATCCGGTCCGCGCCCGCGCCGCCGAACAGCCAGTTCGCCCGCGAGTCACCGCGAATGACGTCGCCGCTCCAGTTCGACCCCGAGATCACCTCGACGCCCTCATAGGTGTCGACGCCCTCGCCCACGACCTCGGCGCGCCGCATCGTCGCGTCCACGGGGCCGGACGCCTTGGCGTACAGCATCCAGTCGCGGCCGGGACCGCCCGACACGGCGTCGTCGGAGAGGCCCGGCACGAACCTGTCGTCGCCTCCGCCGCCCTCGAGGCGGTCCTCACCCCACCCGCCCGACAGCGCGTTCGCGCCGGAGCTCCCGCGTAGACGGTCGCCGTAGAAACCGCCGGTCAGGTTCTCGATGGAGACGAGCGAGTCGCCGCCGTCACCGGTCGCAGATCCGTCCTCCAGGGACGCGTCGATCGCGGTGACGGCGCGCTCGAACGACGCGGTGTCGCGGCCGCCGCCGCCGTCGAGCGAGTCGTCGTCCGCCCCGCCCTCCAGAACGTCGGCGCCGTCGCCGCCGGCGATCGTGTCGGCGCCCGCTCCGCCGAGAAGCGCATTCGGTCCGCCGTCGCCGTCGATCGCGTCGTCCAGCGGAGAGCCTTCGGCGCCTTCGATCCCGACGAGGACGTCGGAGTCCCCCAGCGCGGCGACGACACCCATGGCGAGGTCGATCCTCACGGGAGCCTCGAGGTCCGAAGCCGAGGCCCGGTCGGTCCCCCCGCCGCCCTCGACCTCGTCGAGGCCGCGCCCGCCGGTCAGCCGGTCGTCGCCGTCACCGCCGGCGAGACGGTCGGCGCCCTCGCCGCCGCTGGACGAGTCTGCGTCGGCCCCTCCCCGGACGGCGTCGTTGCCCTCGTCGCCGTAGAGAGCGTCGAAGCCGAGCCCCCCGCGCACGTCGTCGTCTCCGGGACCGCCGCACACCGTGTCGTGTCCGAACCCGGCGTGGACGGCGTCGGCCCCCTCCAGCGCCAGGATGACGTCGTTGCGAGGCGTTCCGAGGATGAGGTCGTCACCCTCGGTGCCGACGATCGTCGGCGCGCGGCCGTGACAGCGCGGCGCCGTCCGAGACGACGCCGCGCTGCCGAGACCCCCTATTGCCGCCGCCCACGCCACGATCGCGGCCGCGGCGGCCAGCCTCTTCATAACTGGGTCCTACCCACCTCCGACGAGGAACTGGTTGCGGGCGACGTTCCAGTTCTGCCGTAGGTACGTCCCCGTAGCAGGGCTCGTGTTGAAGTAGTCGTTGTCGTTGCAGTCGAGGCGGTACTCGAGGTCCGGGTTGCTGCAGCCCGACGCGACGTAGGTGTTGTTGCCATAGGCCATGATGTCGTACTCGTCACGCGGATGCCAGTAGTTCTGGCCGTCGTGGCGCGGCGCGTCGTCCTGCACGCCGCCCATCGTGTGGATCATCTCGTGCAGGGCGACCGTCCCCCAGCAGTCGGAGCACACCTGGAGGTACATCACGCCGATCCGGTTGCCGAGGTTGTTCAGGTTCGTCTGGCCGTAGGACGAGTCGTCCTTGATCTCCGCACGGCCGCCGACGTTGTTGCGGCGCGTCCCGTCGGCGTTGCAGCACTCCTTCCAGTCGACGAAGGCGATGTACTTGCGGTTCGAGTTGTTGTACCCGGCGGCCCGCAGCTCCCGCAGCGTCGCGTCGAACGAGTTGTCGGCGGCGTTGGGGAGGATGACCTCCTTCACCTCGATCTGGTCCTCGCTCTCGAGGATCGGAAGGGGCGCCGGCGGCGTGACGCACGTATAGCGGATGTGGCGCTTCCCGCCGGTCTCCTGCGCGCTCTCGAAAACCATCGAGTCCGCAAGCTCTGCCTTGTCCTGCAACGTCGTCACGACCGACGCGTACCTGCTGCCGCGGGCCTGCGTCGTGACGTAGAGCACGCGGAAGCGGTACCCCGGAGTGGCGCCGTTGCAGTAGGCCTGGCCGCTGGCGAGGTCGTCGAGGTACGCCTGCGTGAAGGTGTTGATCGGCGGGTCGACCGTCGGCGCGCTGACGCCTGGGTCGACGTAGTCCGCGTGGACGCACGTCCCGGGGTCCGCCTGGTCCTCCCACGACGAGTGACAGCGGCCGTTCGGATCGAAGCTATACCCGGCCCCGGGATGGTCGTGCTGCTGCCGATCGGCCATCGTGTGGCCGTGCTCGGAGTTCCCCGGCTGGTCCGGGGGCTGGGCGCCGTTTGCGACGGCAGGTACGGCGCAGAGAGCGAATGCCGCGAGCGCGGCGACGAGCCTGGTGTTCCTCACGTGATGGTTAACCTCCTCTGGCGGCCCCGGAGGGGGCGCCGAATCGTCCGCTCACCGAGGGCGCGAGCTCCCGCCGGTGATCCCGAATGGAAGCCGGATCAGGACGCCCGCCCCTCAACCGGCGGCTCAACCGTAGAGAAAGCCCGGCTCTACCGAAATAGCCCGAACGGGCCATTTCTCCTAGATCTCCGGCACGTCCCCCTTCAGGCCCCCCACCGGCTCCACGATCTTCTCCAGCGGCTCGCGCTACCGCGGCGTCTGGGCCCCTCTTGAGCGCGATCACGATCCCCTCGCCCGCGGTGAAGTAGCAGCCCTTGCGCGTGTCGACGACCTGGAAGCCGAGCTTCGGGTAGATCGCGTAGCCCGCGACGTTGCCGACCCGAACTCGAGATAGATCGCGTCGACGCCGCGCGCCCTCGTGTTAACGCGGTTGGTCTGCGTCAGATCGTTCGGACACGGGATGCCCGGACAGGAAGCGTCGGACGATCCGTCGGTGGTTCAGGAGACACGGGACGCCCTCAACCCGGCTTCAGACGGTCGAGCTGAACGAGCATCTAGCAGTGACCGAGCACCCATTCAACGTCCGACGCGCGCCGCCCGCGGAAGAAGAGCAGATAGATCTCTTCCTGAGACGTTCGAGACAAGGCCGTCGATCTTGTCACGGTCCGGACGAGACCGGCAGCGGTTGACGGCAGGATGCCGGCAGAGGCGGGGACCCTATAGGTCGGCCACGACGACCTCGAACTCCTCGACCGGAGGAACCGTTCCGCCCATGGCCTCGATCGTTGCGGCGCGGGCCGCATCTACGGCTTCCGCGCCGCGGCTCCGAGCGTCCTCGCTCTCCCACAAGGTGATCCCCATGCCCTTGCCCGTCGTTCGGTCGGCAAGGAGCAAGGCGGCTCTGTAACCGTCTACACCCTTGACTGCAGGCAATACCTGGTTGTTGAAGGAATCGATGCCCTGCTCGACCTTCTCCGGCGATCCTTGCACCACGGTGACTCTCGCGTACACGAGGTCCTCCCTCCCTAGTCGGTCGCACAACTAGATCACGGAGGTGGGCGTGCGGCTAGCGGCCGTTTGACTACCCGAGTGCTGTCGCTAGCTGCGGGCCAATCGGAAGACCGGGCCCGACAACGACAGCGCGTAGAGCTCCCCGTTCGCGTCCTCTCCGAACGACGCCAGGTTTTCGACCCTCACGCCCAGAGCGTTCACGCGTGCTTCCCCTCCCGCCATGCGCAGAACCCGAAGCTCGGGATCGAAGAAGTCGCCGAATAGATACGCGCCCCGAAGCGACGGAATGGCGCTGCCCCTGTAGACGTAGCCGCCGACGACGGACGCGACCGGATCGGAGCTGTATTCGAAAACCGGCGGGGTGAGCGCAGGCGGTTCGGCGCCCTCGAACGGCAGCGTGCCCTCGACGCGATCCCATCCGTAGTTCTCGCCACCGGGAGAGTCCGCCGGCTGTCGGTCGATCTCCTCTCTGGCGTCCTGCCCGACGTCGCCGAGCCAGAGGTCGCCGGTGGCGCGATCGAACGAGTACCGCCACGGGTTGCGCAGGCCGAAGCTCCAGATCTCGTGCCGCGCGCCCTGCCGGCCGGCGAACGGGTTGTCGGGAGGGACGCCGTACGCGCGCCCACCGCTCGGTCGCGGGTCGATCCGCAACATCTTGCCGAGGAGAGAGTCGAGCGACTGGGCATTACCGAACGGATCGCCGGCGCCGCCCCCGTCGCCCAGCCCGACGTAGAGGTATCCATCGGGTCCGAAGGCCAGGTGGCCGCCGTTGTGGTTGCCGAACGGCTGCTCGACGAGCAGCACCTCGCGGCGGGATCGCGCGACGCCGCCCCCCATCACCCACTCGGTTACGCGCGTGTCGCCCTCGAGGTCCGTGTGGTTCGTGTAGAGGTAGTCACCGTCGGGCGAGAACGCGATGCCGAGAAGACCCTGCTCCCCGCCCTGGGAGACCTCGCCCGTCAGATCGACCACGGGACGCGGGGCCACCTCCCCGTTCCGGACTGCGACGACACGTCCGGTCTTCTGGGCGAAGTAGAGGGCGCGCTCGTCCGTCCGGACCGCCATCGCCAGCGGCTGCTCCAGAGTCGCGACGCGCACGAGCCGCAGAGGACCGCCGCGCGCCGGTCTCGATTCCTCGCCGCCACAACTCGCGCCGATGAGCGCTGCGGCGAAGGCTATCCCTGTCGCTAGCCGGCCGCGGCGCGCCGGCGACCTGCCCATGTGCCCACGAGGACTCCCCCGAACCAGATCGCGAGACCACCGAGGACGACGGCTCCCGCGGACGATCCCGTGCTCTCCAATCCAGACGACTCGGTCTTTACGGCAGCGACGGCCTTCACGGGCACGACCTCCGTGCCTGCGTCCGCCGCGTCCGGCCCGGGATTCCCTACGACGACGGTTCCAACCATCCCCGGATGTATCGAGCACACGTATGAGTAGACACCCGCGTTCGAGAACTCGTAGGAGACCGATCTCTTCCAGCGAAGCTGCTCGAAGCTGCCCCACGCGAGGTTGGCGCCGCCGACGTTGTGCGGGACCCGATCCTTGTTCGTAAACGTCACGGTGTCCCCGGGCCGGGCGTAGAGAACGGTCGGCGAGAAGCAGAACCGCTTTATGTCGACCTCCGCTCCGGCTTCGTCCGTGATCGGTTCGCCGCAGCCCCCGCCCCCGCTGGCGCCCGCGAGCCCGGCGGGCGCGATCGCGAGCATCAGCCCTAGCAGGGCTACCGGGATGACGGCGCGCCTGACGATCATCTTCGACCACCTCCCCGGTCCGGTTCGGGATCGATCCCGTCGGGGCCGGACCTCGCCTATTCAGACTCGGCCCCGAGCCGGAAGGTTCGGGCAAGAGGCAAGACCCGATCCCGATAGCTCCACGTCCCGAGACTTCGCCGAATCGAAGCTGCCGCACCGGTGCAGACGGGGGGATGTTCCGGACGGAACCGGCGTGACTGTGGCAACGTGGGTGTGTCCACGACCGGTGTATCGAGGACCGCGTCTGGGACATCCGGCGATGCGCGACGCGGCCGGGAGCGAGGAGCTCATGAAGCGACAATCGGTAGTCGTAGCAGTCGCCGTCACGGCGACGCTGCTCGGCGCCTCTGCGGATGCCGCAATCCGGATAAAGAAGATCGCCTTCGACCCGCCGGGCAAGGACGGTGGCACCAACCGGCGCCTCAACAAGGAATGGATCCTCATCGAGAACACAGGAGAGCAGTCGAGAGCACTCGATGACTGGGTCGTGCGCGACCGAGGCGACCACCGATTCCGGTTCCCGTCGTACGCAGGGGAGGAAATTCGCTGGGTGCTCCCCGCGGGCGACCTCGTGAAGCTCCACAGTGGCACAGGCCGTCCCCGCACGACCGACGGCTGCGGGGGGGGATTGCAAGGTCCACCACTACTACTGGGGTCTCGACGAGTACGTCTGGGACAACGGCGGTGACCGCGCCACTTTGAAGAATGCGAGGAAGAAGGTGGTCGACCGCTGCGGCTACTCAGCAGCGCACGACAGCCCCAAAGTCTGCTGAACGCGGAGTAGTGGACTCGGGGGTCTTACTAAGCCGCAGGAGGGCGCAAGGGAGCACCTACCAGCTTTGCGCGGCGCCAAAGGCCTCGTAGCCGCCCTCTCGGAAGCGGGCGACCAATGTCGCGACCCGGCTCTTGGAGGCCCCGTGCGATCCGGCGACGTCCCGGCCGTGTCCACTATCCGCTGAAATCACACACTGCCGGGGGCACACCTACGTGTCGTGCTCGCAGCGCCTCTGATGCTTGAGATGACGGGCACGGGACAATTCACGGAGGTTTCAGCGGAGCTGCTCGGCCAGTCCGATGATGATGCCCTCGGGGCCACGCAGGAAGCAGAGCCGGTAGACGTCCTCGTACTGCGCGATCTCGCCGACGAGCTCGGCGCCGTGGCCGCGCAGGCGGGCAACGACGTCGTCGACGTCCTCGACGGTGAACATGATGCGGCGTATGCCCAGCGCGTTCGCCGGCGCCCTTTCCGGCTCGGCTCTGACCGCCGGCGGCGTGTGGAACTTCGTCAGCTCAACCCGGCCGTGGCCGTCCGGCGTCCGCATCATGGCGATGTCGGCACGGACGTCGTCGAGCCCGACGACCTGGTCCGCCCAACGCCCCTCGACCGTTGTCTCGCCCTCCAGCTCCATTCCGAGCTCGGCGAAGAACGCTTTGGCAGCCTCGAGGTCCTCGACAACGATGAGAACGTTGTCCATCCGCTGAACCGTCATATCCCCGGAGCATAGGGTCGGATGTCGCTGTGCCGATAACCGCTGGCGTCGTCTGCGAGGTTGTCCGCGATCTCGCCGCCGCGGAAAGGTCGAATCCCGCCGGGGGCACCGAACGAATGTCGTAGTTCGGTGATGCTTTCCGTTCCGGCACCGCGTGATGGTTACGCGGTTCCGCCTATGTGCGACAGGTGTTCCGCCCGATCTGCGGCAGTGACTCGGCGCTCTGCACCACGTTCGCTCCCCCCGGGGCGGGCCCGAGGCAACCCGTTCCATCCCGATCGGGTCCACCCACAGGTCAGAGCCCTATCAATCTCTTGACGAGCTCTCCACGCTTCGTCGCCTGCCCCGTCCGCTCCTCGACGCGGTCGGCGTGTGCCATCGCCTTCAGGCTCAGGTTCACGCCCAGCCATCGCAACGGCTCCGGCTCCCACCGGCGCGAACGATGGTTGACCCATGGCAGGCGGACGAGCGGCGAGTCGCGCTCGAGGATCAGGTCGGTCAGGGTCCGACCGGCCAGGTTGCTCGTCGAGACGCCGTCCCCCACGTAGCCTCCCGCCGACGCGAGACCCGACGACCGGTCGAACGTCACGGAGCTGAACCAATCGCGGGGAACGCCGAGAGGCCCGCCCCATCTGTGGGTGAAGCGAGCGGCCGCTACCGCCGGGAAGAGCGTGCGGACCGTTTCCTCCAGGCTCGCGAACACCTTGGCGTCGTAGCAGTGCGAGTCGTCCACTTTCGACCCGAATCGATAGGGCGCCCCGCGCCCTCCCATCGCGATGCGTCCGTCTGCGGTGCGCTGCGCGTAGATCAGCAGGTGCCGGCCGTCGTGGATCGTCTCGCAGCCGGACCACCCGACTGTGTCCCAGACGTCGCGCGGCAGCGGCTCCGTCGCCACCATCAACGAGTAGAGCGGCAGGAGCGCGCGTCGCATGCCGCGCAATCGAGCCGTGTATCCCTCTGTCGCGCGGACGACCACGTCGGCGCGCACGGTTCCGCGATCGGTGACGACCTCCCCGGGTGCAACGGTCACGGCGGCCGTCGACTCGTAGATGGTCGCTCCCGCCGCTTCGACGACTCGTGCCAGACCGCGCGCGAGTCGTGCCGGGTGGATACGCGCGCAGTGCGGTGTGTAGCGGGCCCCCAACGCCCCTTCGACGCGAATGCGGCTCGCCAGCTCGCCGCGGTCGACCCACCGGAAATCCTCCTCGCCGAATCCCCATGCCCGGTCGTCGTCGAGCAGAGCGCGCACGCGTCCGATCTGCGCCGGCGACGTGACCAGGGTGAGGGTCCCGCCCTTGTGGAAATCCGCGTCGATACGCTCGACCGATACGACACGGCCCACCTCGTCGACCGTTGCGAACAGCTCTCGCTCCATCGCGATCGCCTCGCCGCGTCCCGAGACCGAGGCGAGCCTTCGGCGCGACGCGGGGAACAGGCCGGAGCACCAGCCGCCGTTGCGTCCCGACGCGCCGAACCCCGTGATCTCCTTCTCGACGAGCGCGATCCGCAAGCGGGGCTCCGCCCGGAGCAGGTAGTACGCCGTCCAGAGACCGGTGTACCCGGCTCCGACGATCGCGACGTCCACGGCCTGGTCCCCCGGGAGCGGCGGTCGCGGCTCGAGCCTCTCACCGGGCGTGTCGAGCCACAGGCCGTACGAACGGTAGTCGCGCGCCACCCCCGCCATCAGTACGGCGGGGAGGTCGTGATCCACAGGACCTCCGCCTTCGACGGCCCCGGATTCCGGTTCCGGTGCGGGATGCGGCTTTCGAAACAGCACGCTGTCTCCCTCGTTCGGCAAGTACTCCTCGGATCCGACGCGGAGCTCGTGGGAACCGGACAGGACGACCACGCCTACGAGACCGTCTCCCAGTCCCTCGAGCAGATCGTAGGGGAGCGTGTCGGCTCCATGCGCGCGCTCGGATCAACGGCTCCTTCGTGACCCCCTCCAGTGGGAGCGGCGGTACCCGATCGTCAGCACCTCCCACACGCGCCATCACCTCGGAGATCGGCAGGGCATGCGCCCGTTGAGCGCTTCGACCCCGGTGACGCGCGACGACCGAAAAGACGCCGAAAAGTAACGGGAAACGATCGGAACCAACCATGGGCGAAATCCGACCACAGCGCTCGTGTGGGCGGATCCGGACGGCCTGGGCGCGCGTCCCCACCACCTGTACTGGTCCGACGTGACCAGCAACTACGCGCTGATCGCCGTCAGGGGTCCCCAAAGGATGGTGCAGCTTGCCCGCGAGTACGTCTGCGGATGGTAGCGAGAAAAGGAGCTAGCCCGGAGGACCGCGCGATGCCCTAGGTTCTCTCGGCGGGGGCTTTTCTACCGGGCGCGTCAATGATCAGGGGCTCGGCCTTTCGGCCGGGCCCCTGCTTGTCGTTGTCGAGGGTCCTACCGGTCGAGTGCTTTCGGAGACCGTCTAGCGAGAACGCCCCGGGAGCGGGCTGATCTGCAGGCTCTCCAGGAGAGAGCCTTGACTGTCTCTCGCCTCGACCACTGCGTCCGCGTCCGGCGGCAGGAACGCAGCGAAGAAGTTGACATTGAATCCGGCAGGGCTCTCGATGATGTCGACATCGATCTGTTCACCACCATCGAGGGTGACTTGGAGCTCGAAGACATCTTTGGACACGACGCCATGGATAGCCGTCCTCGATACCTCCCGCTGCGAGCTTTCATTGAGGCCGAGGTCGTGCTGTCCCGGGACGTCGAACCCGCATACGTTGCTGGTGCCGTCTCCAACCTGCAGGTCGACACAAAGCCCGCCGTCACCTTCATACGCGACGAGGGCCCATCTCTGCCCAGAAACCGTGCCCCCGGCCACTTCGGTCTTGGCATCGCCCTCGCGATCCCCCGGAGTCGGCGACTCCGACGAAGACGCGACGGGCTGCGTCGTCGACGGGGACCGAAGAGCCCCGGCGGTCACGACTCCGCCCATGACTACGGCCACGGCCGCAACTCCGGTGACGGTTGCCGTGACCATCCTGCGCACCTTGGCTCGATGTCGTACGCGCCGGTACATGTCGTGGGACGGGCTTGCCGCCCCATGAGCCTCCTCGTGGAGGAGCGCTGAGATCCGCCGTTCGATGTCGTTCATGGCGTTTCACCTCTCGTCTGCTTCCTGAGTGAACCTGTTGCCCGCGTGATGAGGGACTTCGCTGCAGGAACGGAGCACCGCAGGACGTCTGCGGTCTGTTCCTCGGAAAGATCGACGTAGTAACGCAAGACGAGGGCCGCGCGCTGTCGATGAGGCAACCTTTGCAGGGCCGGTGCGATGACATCGCGATCCTCGACCTGAGATCCGGCATCGGCCTCGCGATCGTCACCTCGACCGAGCCGCCCGGTCGCGTTCCAGCCTCAGTCTGCGAAAGCGGTCACGGGAGAGGTTGACGACGGTTCTCCGGTAGACCTCGAAGGCCTCGGGGCTCCTTAGATCGAGATAACGACCGAAGAGGCGGACAAAAGCATCCTGAGCGACGTCTTCCGCGGCGTGCCGGTCACCTGTGATCAGGAAAGCAGGCTGGACGGCGTCGCCTGCGAATCGCCAGTAGAGAGCGTCCAATCTCTGCTCGCTCCGCTTCGCGACCGCCTCCCCAGGGCTCGTGGTTCTCAAAACGGCTCATCACGCGAAAAACGACCGTGAATGACGGCAACCAACCATTTGGCGAAAGCCCAGCTGGAGCCGCCTCTCGCGCTTCCTGCAGGTCACGAGGCTGTATCGAATCGAATTCCTAAAACTGGCGTCGCAGGGTTCGAATCCTGTCGGGGGCACCCGAAGCTGCGGATACCGGGTCTCGGGTTAGGAGAGGTCGTCGCCGCGGCAAAAAGCACGCTACGTCTCCCGGCCCATGCTCCAGACGAAGATCCTGCAGTCCGCCGCGCCCTTCCCGTGGTACCACCCTTCGGCGCGGCGCTGGTCGGAGGAACGCACGAGACGGAACGAGAAGTCGAAGCCGCCGTGCCAACCGCGCTCCTCGCTCACGACGAGGTCCAACAGCTTCAGGTGGTCGCCGGCTCTGTGACGGCGGGAGAAATACGGCGGCAGCGCCCCCCGGTCGTAAGCCGTGATCTCCTCGCGGGCGCCGCGCGAGACCGTGTACCACTCGAAGTCCGGCTCCGGCGCGAAGAGCTCGTCGAGACGGTCGATGTCGCCGTCGTTGTAGGCGCCCACGAAGTCCCGGATCACGCGCGCCGCGTCCTCGGAGGTGGTGGTGCTCGCGACGGACGCGATGGACCGGCTGGGAGCGCAGACCGGCTGCGCGCTCGCGGGCTCGTTAACGACGACTGCAGCAGCCGGCGGCTGCAGGCCGGCGCCGAGCAGGATGGCCGCCGCGACATGGGTCCTCAGGAACATCTCACTGCGCGCTTGTCCGGGGGCGGTGCAGGGCGCGGCGCTAGGCGCCTACTACTCATGAAACCACAACCCCCACTACGAGTAGATGCGCCCGCGTCACCAGGCGGGCCGTCCGGTTGGCGCCGAGCAGGAATCCGGCGTAGTCCCAGCCGGGGCGCCGGACTGCCCGCGCCGCCGGGCCCGTGACGGACCCGGCGGCCGACAGAACGTTGTCTAGGCCCGGCAGTACGCGAAGACCACGTGCGTGACCTTCGGGTACGTGTCGCAGACGAAGTCCATGAACTTGCACATGTCGCCGAGCTCGGTCTCGCAGGACGCCTGTGCGGGCGCCGCGGGCGCCACGAGAGCGGCCGCAGCGACGCCGGCGATCACTAGGCTCTTCAACTTTCGCATCGTCACCTCCTCAGTACGTGCAGGCGAGCAGCGGCCGGCCGGTGAGCTTCTGCCACACCGGGTCCACGGGCGTGTCGCACGGCGGGCAGGGCGAGTCGGGCTGGCAGGCGGACGCCGGAGCAGCCCCGACCCCGAGCGCGGCCACCGCCACCGCGCCCACGACGAACAGACGGAATCGCTTCATCAGGATCTCCCCACTTGCGGCGCCAAAATCGGACGACTTATACCAAACCCGACAAAAGGTTCGCCGGGACAGGCCGAAGGTCCTCCCCCGGGCAGGCGGAGAGTTCGGAGCGGCTAGGCCCTTGGGTCCGAGACCCGCTTCGGGTCGGCGACCGGGAGCCGGACGTTCGCCGACGCGAACTCGATCGTCGAGACCTCGTTGTCGCGCCGCAGGAAGGGCGAGTCGGCCTGCGTCACCTCGATCACGAGCGTGTGGTCCTTGTCGAACCGCCAACCGTTGCCGTGCAGGTCGAAGACCTCGCAGGTCCGCTTCTCGTGCGCCGCGAGGTTCACGCGGCAGACCCCCCGGGTCACGAGCGTCATCGCGCCCCCGTCGGGCTGGCGGTCGTAGAGGCGCGCCGCGATCCAGTAGTCCGTCGCGTCCGTCTCGTACTCGAGGGTCAGCGTCGGGATGCCCAGGAGCGTGAACGGCCTCGCCAGGGCCTCGGTCTCGTACTGGACGACACCCATGCCCGGCTCGGTCTCCGAAGTCGTGTAGCACTCCGGCACGCTCGCGTTGCGCGACCGGGCGACCGGGTCGGACTCGAAACCGTGGAGGTCGGGAGCGAGCACGGTGGTCGTCCCGCCCCCGCTCCAGCCGAACACGACGTCTTTGGGAGCGAGAGCGCGCCACGTCGGCGCGGCGTACGTGAGTCCCGGCTCGTCCAGGGGCAGGTCCTCGCTCGCGTTCGCGGGACACGTGGTCGTCGAGATCACCGCGTTCAGCGGCGGGCGCTTGCGCGCGCCCAGCAGATAGTGGTCGAGGAAGCGGTTGACGCGGCTGTTCACCCCCTGGTGGACGAGGTTCCCCGGGGGCCGGGCGAGACGCAGCTTCCCCTTCGCGTCGCGGTAGTCGTCGAGCGTGCAGACGTGGCGGTCCTCACCGCAGACGTCCGCCCACTCCTTGGGCTTGTTCTGCGCGTACACGTGCTGGTAGTCGCCGAAGTACATCTCGATCGGATAGCGCGGCGAGAGCTTCTTCAGCTTGTTGTAGAAGCGGATCGTCTCGATCGCGGGGAACAGCGGGTCGGTCGTGGCGGCGGCGGAGAAGATCGGGATCTTCAGGCCCCGCGCGACGCGCTTCCAGAACGGCTGCTGGAAATAGGCGGAGCTGTCGGAGATCAGGCGCTCGACCACCGGCTCGAGCGTGTCGTCGCCGTCGTACGGCTCGCCCTCCTGAAGCCGCGCGTAGGCGTCGTAGACGTACTGCGGGAGGTGGACGTGATCGCCGCCGTGGTTGTTCGCCGACGCGACGAAGCCGCTGACGATCGACTGCTTCATGACGCCGATCGGCGCGCGCGACAGGGCTTGGGCCGGCTTCACCGGCGCGACGAACGGTGCGCGTTTGCCCGGGACCCGGTCGAAGTAGTGGCCCCCCTGGACGAGCGACTCGAGGACGTCGGTAGGGCCGAAGCGCGGGACGATCGCCCTCAGCCGGAGCGGCGTCTGCGTCGCCGGCGACCTCCACCTGTGGTCGGTGAGGGCGAGCCACGCGAGCCACCCGCCGTACGAGCCGCCGTTGACCGCGATCCTGCCCGGGTTGATCGCGAACACCGGCTCCTCGCCCGCGGCGCGCCGGTCGGCGTCGTGGTCGGCGAGCAGCCCGACGAGGTACTGAAGGTCGTTCACCTCGTACCGCCGCGAGTCGAGCTGCGCGGTTCCCGTCGACCCGCCCTCCGAGCTGTTGCGGTGTCCTCGCGCCCGGTAGTTCACGACGACGTACCCGCGCGACGCGAACCACACGTTCGACTGGTGCCACGTCTCGGTCCCGCCCTGCACGGTCGCCGCCTCCCAACGCCCGTCGGTCTCGCCGAACCCGTGAGCGAAGACGATCACCGGCCGCCCGCCTCGGGGAATTCGCCTCGACGGCGGCGGAAGGCTCACGTCCACCTCGAGCGTCACCTCGCGCGTCCCCTCGTCGGGCTGCACGTCGTCGCGCTCCTGCGCCGCGGCGACGTCCTCCTCGGTCCCCGGCGGCGGGAGCGCGGTGTAGTCGTCGCCGTTCTCCGCGGGGTGGTACGCCGCGGGGACCGGGATGCCGAGCGGTCCGCCGCTGGGCCCGGGAACGCCGTCGTCGCAGAAACGGAACCCGAGCTCGACGCCGTTCTCCACGTCGTTGTCGGCCGCGTCGCGGTCCTCGCACTCGGCGACGAGGCCCGTCAGCGCCTCGAGGCTCGCCGCGACGAGGGGGTCGCGCTCCGTCTGGGCGCCGGCGCCGTCCGCCGCAGCGAAGAGGCCGGCCGGAAGCGCAAGACCCGCGGCAACCGCGGCGGCGGCGGCGCGGCGCGCACGAACGAGCTCCATAGAAGTCGATTCTCCCCCACCCGGGCCGGTACCGCACCGGCGTTTGGGGAAAAGTCCGTCTACGCGGGGCGGCGGGCTAACCTCGGCCGATGGCGAGGTTCCCGAGACCGAAGGCGAAGACGGACGCGCGCAACGAATGGGCGGCGGCGATCAGGGAGCGGCTTCCCGACTGGCTCGAGGCGACGTGCCCGGCCAACGCCCGAGGCGCGATCGCCGGCAACGGCGGCGTCGAGGTGCTGATCGGAGCGAGCAAGGTCGCGTCGTTCCTTCCGACCGCGACAGGGCTCAGCGCGTACCTCATCGGCGCGACCGACACCGAGGTCAAGCGGATCGAGAGGCTGTGCGAGAGGGCCGGGGTCCCCGAGGAGGCCCGGCCCCCGCGCACGTCCAAGTACGTGCTCGTAAAGGTCCGCGACGACGCGACGCTGGCGACGGTCGCCGAGGCGCTACGGCTTCACTGCATCGGCCGCCGCTGAGGGCCGCGCCTGGACGTGTTTTCACCCGAAAGCGGCTCCTTGCCGCGAAAGGACCCGTAGCTTCAGCCCTACGGGATCGAGCTCCCCTAGTTCACGTGGACGTGGCCGCACATGCCGCTGCACTCGCCGTCGTTCAGCTGGGAGTGAAGCTTGCACCGGTACAAGAACGCGCCGCGCTTGCGGAACTTCTTCGACGTGCGTTCGCCTTCGCCGATCTTCGTGTCCTTGCTCGCGCCCTTGTAGAAGGTGACCGTGTGCTTCACGTTCGTCGGATTCCTCCAGACGACCTTGTCGCCCTTCGAGATGGTGACGAAGTCCTTGTTCCAGAAGAACTTGTCACCCTCCTTGACGGCCTTGATCCGCGTGGTATCGCCCAGGGAGGGAGCGGCGAACCCCAGCGCTGCCCCCGCGGCGACGACCGTCACGACGAGCCTTCTCGTCCACTTCCCCGGCACGGCTGTCTCCTCTCGTGAGGCCTACGCCCTCTCCGGGCGCCTCCTTCCGAACGTACCCGGTCGGAAGCGCTAGACGACGCCGAAATCCGGCAGTTCGAGCGGCCCCTGGCCCATACTCCACTCCCCCGGAGCTTCACCGCCGGGAAGCGGGCGTCAGGGAGAACGCACCAGAACGGAGGGTCGATGAGCGAGGCAGCGTTGCCCGAGTGGGAGTCCCTGCTGGTCGAAGAGGCCATCGAGGCGGCGGAGCGCCGCCTGCGTGAGGAGGACGAGCGGGCGCGGCGGCGCGCGGTCCAGCTCGCCCGCGAGCAGGCGTACCACCGGCTCGCGGTCGAGATCGACCGGCCCGCCCGCGCGACGGTCAGCCCCGACCAGCTGTCGTTCTTCCCGACGGACCCCACGCTGTTCGACCCCGCCTGATCCCCCGCGCCCAGCGGGAAGGCACGCTCGTCTGGACGAACCGTCCGCCCGCGGGCAAACTGCCCCGATGCGCAGATCAGGGGCAGTCGCGTTGGCGCTCGCCGCGATCGTCCTCCTCGCGGGTGCCGCCGAAGCGCGTCCGGCATGGAAGCGGCGGATCGACCGTCTCGTGCGCGGCCATTCGATCGGCGTCTCCGTAGCCGAAGCCGGCGACGCGCTGTACCGGCACGCCGACAAGCGCAAACGCATTCCCGCGTCCAACCAGAAGCTCCTGCTGTCGATGGCCCTTATCGACCTGATCGGCCCCCGCGAGATCGTCGTGACACCCGTGCGCGCCCAGGGCCTCTCCGGGCACGTCGTCGAGGGTGACCTATGGCTGCTCGGCCGAGGCGACCCGACGCTTACGGGCGGCGGCGCGTTCGGCCGCTCGCTGCCGCTCCGGCCGTCGCGGATCTCGATGCTCGTCAGCCGCATCATGATCTCCGACATCCGCCGCGTCAGGGGCAGCGTGATGGGGAGCACCGGCTACTTCACGCGCGACTGGTTCGCGCCCGGGTGGAAGGAGTCGTTCCCCGAGCACTACGTGCCGCTCCCCTCGGCGCTCGCCTTCGAGGGGAACTCGCACAAGGGCAGGCACGTGTCGAACCCCGAGTGGCGCGCGGCGCGGTCGCTCACGAAGCGGCTGCGCGCGAAGGGCGTGCGGGTCGACGGGCGCCCGGGCGCGGGGGTCCCCCCCAGGAACACGACGATGGTCGCGCACGTGAAATCGGAGCCGCTCGAGAAGCTCCTGACGTTCACGAACCGTCAGTCGTCCAACTTCTTCGCCGAGGTGCTCGGCAAGCGTCTGGCAGCGGTCGTCCGCAACCCGCCGGGCAGCATCGCCACGGCCGCCGCCGTGATCGGGCGCTGGACCGCGCGGCACGGCGTCGACGCAATCGCACGCGACTCGTCGGGGCTCTCCTACGAGAACAGGATCTCGCCCCGAGGGCTCGTCCACCTCCTCGAGAACGCCGGACGCGCGGCGTGGGGCAAGACGATGCGCGAGACGCTGCCGGTGCCGGGCCAGGGGACCCTGAAGGACCGGCTGTCGGGAGTGAGGGTCAGGGCGAAGACCGGGACGCTGGAGGGCATCTCGGCGCTGTCGGGGTGGGTGTGGCTCGACAGGACCCGGTCGTGGGCCGAGTTCTCGATCCTGTCGAGCGGGATGCCGAAGCTTCGGGCCGCCTCGATCGAGGACCGGATCGTGCGGATCCTCGCGCGCTCCGCGGGGTCGCCTCAGGGCGACAACACGACCGGGACGCGCACCACGTGGAGCGGCGAGCCGTCCTCCGCCGAGGACTCGAAGACCTCGATGACGCCGTCGGTGAGCTCGACGACCTGGAACGGGATGTTCTTCCTGTAGGTCCCGCGGCACCCGGTTCCGCACGTGGCGGTCGTGAACGTCTCGGCGAGCACCTCGTCGTCGGGGCCGAGGATGCGCATGCTGACGGTCGCTTCGAACACGTTGGCGGTCCCGGACACGATCACGGGGCTCGTCACCGTCTGCCCGGCCTCGGGCTTCTCCACGATGATCGGTGCGACGAGGTCGGTGAAGTCGTCGCGCGTCAGGGGCGAGTCGATGACGATGCCCTCCGAGGAGAACGTCGTCGCGGGCTGCCCCTCGATCAGCAGGTCCACGCTCCGGACCGTCGGAAACTCCGTCAACGTGTAGACGAGCTGCGCGAGCCGCAGGCGAGCCGAGAGCGACCCGGCGCCGGACTCGAACTCCTGGCTGAGGTCGGCCGTCGCGACCCCGTTCTCGACCGACAGCGAGAGAAGACGCGCTCCGGCCGGTATAGCCGTGGCGAACCCGGAAGCCGCCTCGATCTGCGACGGCCCCTTCAGCAGCTCGTTCACCGCCGCGGCCCCGAAATGCGGCGGGACGACGAGTGCCCGGCGGACGGTCAGGCCGACGAACTCCTCGTGGGTGAGCCAGAGCCGGAAAGCCCGTGTGATCGCCGCGGCCGAGGGAGAGGGGGCAGGCGCCGACACACTCGGAGACGCGGCGGGAGTGGGCGTCGCCGGCGCTCCCGCGACCGGCTCGTCGTCGTCGCAGGCCGCACCGAGCAGCGAGATCGCGAGGACGACGGCCGCAAGGATCCGGGTCCAGTGGTGGGATCGAGCTCGCAGCATCTCCGGCCTCCGTCGTCACAGCGGTCGCGGTCGTCTTCGACGGCTGAGACGTCGCGAGCCGTGCCGCGGTTTCCCCCTCTGATTGATCATCTCCGCCCGCGACACCTTATGAGAGCGGGCGGCGGGGGCCGCGGAGATCGACGCTCAGCCGGTCGCGGACCTATCGATGACGCAGAAGAGGTTGCCCTCGGGGTCGGCGAGGACCACGAAGTCCTTGTCCTTCTCCGGCCCCCTCACGCGCCTCGCCCCCAGCCGCTCCAGCCGCTCGACCTCCTCCATCGGCTGCGACGCGTACAGGTCGAGATGGAGCCGGTTCTTCTCCGTGCGCCGCTCCGGGACCAGCTGCAGCGAGACGCTGACGCCCTTGTCGTTCGGGTCGACGAGCTTGACCCAGTCGTCTTCCGCCTCGTACGCCAGCTCGTACGCGAGGGCCTGCTGCCAGAACGCGCGCATCTTCGAGACGTCGTTGACGTCGATCACGACCGAGCCCACGTACATGCGGTCCATCGCGCCTCCTCGTCCGGCGGGTCTACCGGCGCCTATCTCTCCACGGGAGGCCCGGTTTAGTCGTGCCGGGGCGTGTTCGCCGGCCGCGGGCCGGCCACCGGCGGGCGCTAGATGCTCGGGCAGAATGCGGACGGATCGAGGAGGTTCGGCGGGATCTCCTGCGGCAACCGATGGAAGCAGACGCGCACGTCCTTGTCCCCGTTCTCCTCGTCGACGTAACGCGAGACATCGAACACCACGGGCCGTCCGTCGACGGCGATGCTCACGTAGACCGAGAAAGTGTTGTCGTCCGGATCCGCGCAGACCTCCACGGACGCGTGCGTGTTGTGGAACTCCTCGGGGATGGGCACGGACTCGTCCTCGCATATTGGTTCCGCCCGTGCCGCAGGTGCCGCCGCTGCAAGGATGCAACCCGCCGCCACCGTGAGTACCGCGAACCGCCGCCACCGCCGCGCTCTCGTCATGCGCCTCCCCTTTCGCCGCTTGCCTGGCCTGAAGGATACCGGCGGGAGTGCCGTCCCGCCGCCGACCGGCTCGTCTAGACCCTCTTACGGAGAAACGCGGGATCGATCAGATTCGGTGGGGCCTCCGGAGGCAACTGGTAGATGCAGTAACCCCCGCCAACGAGCAAGATGCGAATACCACCGGCACCGTCCAGGCGCGCAGCCATCGGGCCATCGAAGGTTCTCCTTTCGCCGCTTGCCTTGCCCGAAGGAAGGCGGGACGCCGGCGCACGCCGGCCGGGGTTGGCGTAGGTTCGACGGGGAGAGGAGGGGCCGGCCGGACGACCGGCTCCCGTCTGAAGGGGGGTTCCATGCGACGGATCATCGGCGTCGCGACAGTGGCCGTGCTGGTGGGCGGCGCGCTCGTGGCCGGGACGCTTACGCCGGCGCTCTCGCGCCCGGTCGCCACGAACGAGACCGACTACATGGCGTACGGGCGCGTCTTCCCCGACCCGCACGGGTGCAACCAGGGCGAGCCGGGCCACTCCCCGTTCGCCAAGGGGAACGTGTGCGCGGTCGACTTCCTGCAGTTCCAGGAGACCTTCGACGGGCTCAGGTTCCTCGAGGAGCTGTACCCGCGCTACGTCGAGGTCTACACGCTGCACGAGGACTTCGACTGCAGAGGCCGCCCGGTCGACAAGCCCAAGGACGGCTGCGCCGCGTTCAAGTCCGCGGGACTTCCCGTCACGGCGTCCACGAACGGCGAGGGCGTGACGCGCGAGAAGTACGCGCTGCACATGGTCCGGATCACCGACGAGGAGGAGCCCGACGCCGGAAAGGACTTCTTCGTCTTCCCGCTGTCGATCCACGGGATCGAGCGAGCGGGAGTCGAAGGCGGGACGCGGGCGGCCGAAGACCTCGCGACGTGGGCGGCGTGCGAGGAGGACCAGGACCTCCCGGTGTGCGCGAACGAGGGCGCGATCCCGCACCCGCTGCTCGAGGCGACGCCGAAGAACTCGGTGACGGCCGGCGAGGCCCTCGACCAGTCCGTCGTCTACTTCATCTATCCCAACCCGGACGGGTGGAAGCGCGGAGAGCGCAGCGCCGGAGGCGCGGGCGCGCAGTTCTTCCAGCGCTACAACGGCAACGGCGTCGACCTGAACCGGGACTGGCCCGAGCAGGGCTACACGTTCCGTCCCTACACGCCGTGGTCGGAGCCCGAGACGCGCTCGTTCGGCAGGGTCCTGCAGGCGATCGGCCCGAAGGACCGCAGGGGGAACCCGAAGTGGTCCGGCGGGATCGACCTGCACGGCCAGCTCGTAGACCGCGCCTTCTCGTTCACGCTCATCGGCGGGTCGGAGCGCCCGTACGACAAGAACCAGCGAGTGCTGCAGACGGTCAAGGGCGCATGGTCCGACGCGGAGAAGCGCCTCGCGTGGTCGCCCCTCATCAAGCCGAACGACGCGCCGGCCGACGACCCCCGCGTCTACGGGGTCCAGTGGGGGACGATCTGGGACACGATCGCGTACACCGTCACCGGCGCGCTCGGGAACTGGATCGACTCGCCGATCGGCCTCAACGCCGACGGGATCGACAACGAGATGTCGCTGTCGCACGTCAGCAACTGCGGCATCGGGACCTGCTACGACCCCGACGTCGAGCAGCTGCACGTGGACGGCAACAAGTCCCTCGTCTACTCGATGATCAACTACACGCTCCTGCCCGAGAACAACCGGTTCCGGACGAGGGGCCGGGTCGCGTACGTCTACAACCGCGGCGTCGTCGCGGAGAAGACGAACCGCCTCGCCAGCCCGCCGAAGTTCGCGAAGCTGCCCCCGCAGAAGGACATCGAGGACGTGCTCCTCTCTCCGGCCAACGAGTACATCCACGAGTTCGACGTGAAGAGCCCGAAGGCCGGCGTCTACAACGGGGGCATCGGGGTCACCCTGACGTGCGCGAACGCGCAGGGCGTCGGGCCGTGCGCTCTGTCGGAGGCGCGGCTGGAACGCAGGAAGCCGGCGGAGCCGACGACCCAGGGAGAGGACTGGGAGGTCGTGAACTCCTACTTCAACCAGTCGCCGATCTACGTCCAGGCGGGCCAGGCCCTGCACGCGAACCTCCCGACGCCCGGCCGCTACCGGGTGAGGATCGTCGGCGACGGCTCCCCCACCGCGGTCTCGGGGATCTTCACCGGCGACATCGACTTCACGAAGGAGAAGGGGTGGCCGGACCCCGGGCAGGTCGGCTACCGCGCCACCAACATGAGGTTCTGGAAGGACCTCAGGAGGTTCTCGCGCCCCCGTGTCACGAAGATCACCCCGGCGAGGATCAGGTCGACGAACGCGTGGAAGCGCCGCTTCGACACGATCGTCATCACGAACAAGGTCTACAAGCCGCTCGCCCGGAAGCTCCGCAAGTGGGTGTCGCGGCAGGACGGCAACCTCGTCCTGACCGACAGGGCGCTCGGGATGGTGCCGGCGATGAAGGTCACGAAGGGCGGGGTGAACTCGCTCGAGGCGTATGCCGGGTACGTCAACTTCGCGACCGCGAAGAAGGAGAGCACCTACGACGACCCGCTGGCGAAGAAGATCAACCAGCCCGGCGCGGCCGAGGGACAGAGCGGCGACGAGGTGAGGAGGCGCCAGACCTACGAGCCGGTCCCGCTCGGGATATCCATCCAGACGCCCGACGGCGACGACGCGTACAACTCGCCGGTCTGGTACATCGAAGGACCAGCGTGGCGTGAGGCGAAGGGGAAGCAGCGGGCCGTGGGCACGAGCGGCGCGTTCGCGAACATCTCCTACGGGGAGATCAAGTACCACGGGGGCCGCATCCGCATCATCGGGGCGCTCCTGCCGATGCCGACCAAGGAGTTCGACAACCCCTACGGGCTCGCGGACTACGGCGTCACGTACTCCGGCTACCAGATGCTGCTGAACTCGCTGCGCTGGAAGAGCTGACGTCCGGACGGCGCGAACGAGGGGCGGCCCGTAGAGCCGCCCCTCGCTTGTCTATCGCTAGACGATCTCGCGATCGCGGATGATCGTGCGATCCTCCGTCCTGCGGAACGGGGCGAAGCTGCTCCAGAAGAGCATCGACATGACGAGGCCGATGATGCCGATCACAAGAAGGATCACGCCGATGGTCTCGAGCTCGAGCCCCGACACCTCGACCTCCACGGCCCACGCCAGGATCGCACCCACGGCGATCAGGAAGAGGCTTGCACCAATACCCATGCGTCTCACCTCCCCCGGCACGCGAGCGGCGGTTCTCTCTTACCGGTCCAGGGATACCCGTAGCGTCATGCAGCCAAACCGCTGCCCTGAGTAGGCGACGTCCTACCTCGCCGGCACAAGGCCGGCGCCCGCGCCGGCCGCGACCAGGTCCTCCAGCACCGCGCGCGCGGCGTTGCGCCCCGGCGCGCCGCACACGCCGCCGCCCGGATGCGCGCCGGAGCCACACAGATAGAGCCCCGCAACCGGCCACCGGTGCCGGTGCCACGTCGCCGCGGGCCTCTTGTCGAAGAGCCAGTCCGGCAGGATCTCGCCGTGGAAGATGTTGCCCCCGGTGAGGCCGAAGCGCTCCTCGAGGTCCGGCGGGCCGAGCACCATGCGGCCCTCGACCAGGTTCGTGAGCCCGGGGGCGTATCGCTCCAGCGTCGCGAGGACGAGGTCGCCGATCTCCTCGCGCCGCTCCGCCCAGGTGCCCTCCGCCAGCGTGTAGGGCGCGTACTGTGCGAACACCGACAGCGTGTGCTTTCCCGCGGGCGCAAGCTCGGGCTCCGACGCGCTCTGGATCCACGCCTCGCAGAACATCTCCTGCGCCGGCCGCCCTTCGGCGGCGTCGGCGCACGCCCTCTCGAGGTAGTCGATCGACGGCGAGACCGTGATCGTCCCGAGGTGCTCGGGCCCCGGTGCGGAGCCGTTCGACATCCCCGCGAAACGCGGCAGCGCGCCGAGGGCGCAGTTCACCTTCACGACCGTCCCCTCGGTCGGGAGCAGCCCGACGTCCTCGAGGAACTCGGGTGGCAGCGCGGCGTCCGACAGCAGCGAGAGCGTTCGCTTCGGGTCCGCGTTCGAGCACACCGTCGGCGCCTCGATCTCCTCGCCCGACTCGAGCACGACGCCGGCGACGCGACGCCGCGCCTCGTACTTCACGCGCGCCACGGGGGCCTCGGTCCGGATCTCGCCTCCGGCGGCGCGCACGACGTCTGCCAGCGCGCCCGTGATCGCGCCCATGCCCCCGCGCACGAACCCCCACGCGCCCGGCTCCCCCGCGGCCCGGCCGAACGCGTGGTGCAGGTACACGTACGCGGTCCCGGGGGTGCGGGGGCCGGCAGCGGAGCCGATGATGCCCTGCGACGCCATGAGGCCCTGCATGAGGTCGGACTCGAAGTGCTCCTCGCACACCTGCGCGATCGACCCGTCGACCGTCTTCGCGAACAGACCGTCGACCTCGGACTGCCGGAACGCGCGGCGCGCCTGCCTGCGCGTAGCCGGGTACGTCAGCAGCGGTCGCAGCCGGCGCGCCGCCTCCTCGAAGAGCTCGACGAAGCGCGGATAGGCGTCTGCGTCCGCGGGCGACACCCGCGCGATCGCATCGCGCCGCGCCGCCGGATCGAGCGGAAGCACGAGGCCTCCACCGTCGCGGAACGGCGCGAACAGCTCCGGGTCCATCACACGGACGTCGAGGTCGAGCCCCAGCTCCGACACGATGTCCGGCTCCAGCAGCGACAGCGAGTACGACGCGGTCGAGACCCGAAACCCCGGCCACGGCTCCTCGGTCACGCAGGCGCCGCCGACGCGATCGGTCCTCTCGAGGACGAGGACGTTCAAGCCCGCGCGCTCCAGGTAGGCCGCGCAGACGAGTCCGTTGTGCCCCGCACCGATCACGATCGCGTCGTACGCGGCCAGACCCGTCTCCTTCCGCTCGGCCCCCAGAGCTTGCCGTCGCTTTACCGACCGAGGCAGGCTACCTTTCCCGTATGGCGACGGCGGGCTTCTGCACGATCTGTCAGCGGACGGTCTACGTCGACGCGGAGGCGACTCCGATCTGCCCCGTGTGCTCGTCGCCGTTGCTCGACGCCGTCCCCGACGCGGAGGACCAGAGCCCTCCCGACGACGCCGCCGCTCAGGAGCCCGTGATCGCGGAGAAGTAAGAGGCGGACAGGACCACGCCGTCCTCGACCTTCATCGACGTGATCGATCCCGTCTCGCACGGCGTCCCCGCCAGCCACGGCGGCACTCTCCGGCGCGCCAGCGCGAGGCGCGCGACGAGCACGGGCGTCTGGTGCGACACGATCGCGACCTCTCGCCCCTCCGACCCGGCGACGGCTTCGCCGATCGCACCCATCATCCGGGTCCTTATCTCGCCGAAGGACTCGCCCCACGAGGGGCGCAACGGGTTGCGGAACCGCCACCAGTGCGCGGGGTTGCTGACGAGGTGCCATAGCGTGCGGCCGACGCCCTCGAAGGTGTTGCCGCTCTCGATCAGGCGCTCGTCGGTGACGATCTCGAGCCCGTGCGGTTCGGCGATTGCGGCTGCCGTCTCCTGCGCGCGCTCGAGGGGGCTCGCCCACACCGCGGCGAGGTCGGCCTCTGCAAGGTGGCGCGCGGCCGCGGCCGCCTGCGCGTTCCCCCTCTCCGACAGGTGGTACCCGGGCAGCCTTCCGTAGATGACTCCCTTCGGGTTCTCGACCTCGCCGTGTCGCACGAGGTGGACGGTGACGGCCACGGCGACAAGGGTAGGCTGAACGGCGTGCCCGACATCCTGTTGTTCGGCGCGACCGGTTACACGGGCAAGCTCACCGCCGCGGCACTGGCCGCGCGGGGGGCCGACTTCGCCGTCGCGGGACGCAACCGCGACAAGCTCGCTCGCCTCGCGGACGACACCGGCGCCGCGGCGATCCGAGTGGTGGAAGCAGGAGACGTCGAAGGGCTGACGCGTGCGCTGGCCGACGTGAAGGTGCTCGTCACCTGCGTCGGTCCGTTCCTCGAGCTCGGCGACACCGCGGTCGAGGCCGCTCTGCGCGGCGGGGTCCACTACGTCGACTCCGCCGGAGAGGGGCCGTTCGTCGAGAAGCTGATCCGCGAACGGGACGAAGACGCGCTCCGCGCGGGGATAGCGATGGCGCCCGCGATGGGATTCGACGAGGTGCCGGGAGACGTCGCGACCGCGCTCGCGACCGAGGGCTTGGACCTCCCCGACGTCGTGCTGACTTACGCCTTCCCCAGCCAGGCCTCCGCGGGCACGCTGCGCTCCGTCCTCGGGATCGTTCCCGCCAGAGGACGGTGGACGGTGGACGGCCGGACGCAGTGGGTCCGTGCCGGGGCGGAGACGCGGTGGGCACCGATGCCTCCGCCGCTCGGCCCGCAGGCGAGCATCGCGTTCCCGCTCGCGATCTGTCACCTCGCCCCCCTGCACGTCAAGGTCAACGGGTTCCGGACCTTTTCGACGGCGGGGACGTGGCAGAGGCTCGGGATGCGCGCGACGATGCCGGTGCTGAGCGCGCTGCTGTCGTCGCGCGCGGTGCGGAACCTGGCGGAAAAGGCGATAGCGCGGCTGCCCGAGGGGCCCGCCGACGCGGCACGGGCCAAGGGGAAGTGGACGATCCTCGCCGAAGCGACGACGCCCGAGGGGCAATGGCGCAACGTGGTGCTCACCGGGACCGACGTCTACGGGTTGACCGGCCACCTGCTGGCCGCGGCGGCGACCGAGATGTCACGCGACGGCTACTCCGGAAGGGGCGTGCTCGCGCCGATGCAGGCGGTGGGCGTGGATTCTCTGCGCCGCGAGCTCGAGGACTTCGGAGCGCGCATCGAGGAGTTCGGCGTCAAGCGATAGGGGGGCAATGGGAGCGAGACTGCAGTACGCGAAGGTCATCGACCGGGAGCTGTTCATGTCCCGCGGCGGGAAGCTGCACCCTCATCTGGAGAACCAGGTGTTCCTCCAGGACGAGCCGGGGCGCGCAGGAGCTTTCCTCGTCATGCGCGGGTGGACCGACGACCACGGGACCTTCACGGAGCAGTGGCGGCTCGAAGGCCCCGGCGGCGGCGTGGTCTACGAGAGCCTCCCGCGCGAGCTGCACATCGCGACGCGCGCCCACGTCGAACGGCTCGAGGACGAGGTCGCCGACCTCGACTTCCAGTATTCGGCCGACGACTACCGCGTGGTCTTCACGCTCGACGACCACGAGGTCGCACGCGTGAGGTTTCCGGTGACGGTCCAGGCGGACGGAAGGAAATAGGAAGAGAAAGAAGAGGGCGGGGATCTCCGACGCGCGGGCAGTGCGTCGGATGGCTGCGGCGGCGAATGCGACTGGACCCCCGCCCTACCCGCAGTGTGCGCCGTCTGCCCCACCCAGGCCATAGCCCCATCGGACTATTTCTCACGCCCGCCCCGTAACCCCCCGGTAACTCTTCGCGCGCGGGCGGCGTCCAACGTCTCCGCACAGGGCGGAGAGGCCGCCCTGAGAAGCGGAGGTGCATAACGTGTACGAGTTCGCGATCGTGGTTCTGCTCGGGATCGGGACGTTCAAGCTCGTCGACATGGCGACCGAGTACGTCGACCTCTCGAAGGTCGTGTCGATCCTGACGCTGGCTCTCGGAGCGCTCGTCGCATGGGCGCTGGAGTTCTCGCTCTTCGCCCAGTGGGGTATCCCCGTACGGAACGAGGTCATGGGCTACATCGGCACCGGCCTGATGATCTCGGCCGCCGGTTACGCCACGCCGAAGGTCTTCGAGCACGTGGCCGAGATCATCGGCCGCGGCGGCGAGCGGGCGGTGCGCCGGGCGGCGTAAGGCTCGACATAGCGGACAAAAGAGACCCCCGGTCGACCGGGGGTCTCTTTCTTTCTGCGCCGGCCGGCCCGATACTCGTGGACGTGACGGGGTTGACCGAGTTGCGGCACTTGGAGAAGGGGATGACGCGCGTCCGCTGGTTCGGCGCCGTCTTCGGTGCGATCTCGATCGGGCTCCAGGAGTCGTATCCGAGCGGCGCGCGGGAGGTCGCGGCGTGGGCGCTGATCGCGCTGCTCGCCGGGGGGAACCTCGTCATCTGGGGGGTGCAGGGACGCGTCACCACCGCGCGCGCCCAGGCGCGGCTGGGACATGCGGCCTTCGCCTTCGACGGACTCGTGATCGGCGGGATCGTGTGGGTCTTCTCGTTCGAGGATCCCTACGTCACGTGGGCGCTGCTGTTCGTCGTTCCGATGGAAGGAGCGCTCCGGTATCGCTTCACGGGCGCGCTGGCGGCCGCGGCCGCCGTGGCCGTCTTCTTCGCGGTCCAGTCGGCCCACGTCGCCGACCTGCGCGGCGAGGCGTTCGACCTCTCGACCTACGTCTTCGTGATGTGCCTCTCGTTCCTGATCGCGGGCGTGACCGGGTCCATGGCCGACAACTGGTACGCGCAGAGCGAGGCGGTGAAGAGCCAGAGCGTCAGGCTCGCGGAGCTCGACCGTCTGAAGGACCGCTTCCTCGCCGTGACGTCCCACGAGATCCGCGGCCCCCTCACCGCGATCATCGCCGGGCTCGACACGATCCGGAAGAGGAGCGAGCGTCTCACGCCGAACCAGAGGGCGGACGTCCTCGACATGGCCTCGCAGCAGGGGACGCAGCTCGCGCGTCTCGTCGACGACCTGCTCGTGACGTCACAGCTGCAGGGCGGCAAGCTCGCGCTCCACCCGCACCCCTGCGACCTGCAGGAGACGATCGGGCAGGCGGTCGACGCCGCCGCGGCGAAGAGGCGCGACCACAGGCTCGAGGTGTTCGTCGAGCCGTCGAGCTGCGTGCTCGACGCGTCCCGCGTCGGCCAGGTCGTCCGCAACCTCCTCGAGAACGCCTACAAGTACACGCCGCCGCGGTCGACCGTCACCGTCACGGCGGCCGCCGAGGCCGGCGGCATCGCGATCAAGGTCGAGGACGACGGCCCCGGGATCCCCGCGGACCACCGCGGCGAGCTCTTCGAGGCGTTCAGCCGCATCGAGGAGACCGCGGCGGGACGGGAGGGAGTCGGCCTCGGGCTGTTCGTCGTGGCGCAGCTCGTCGAGGCGATGAAGGGACGGATCGACGTCACGTCGTCGTCGGCCGGCACCTGCTTCACCATCCACCTCCCGTGCGAGCGCACCGTCGTCACGAAGGGGCACCTCTCGGTCGTCGACCCGCAGCGCTCCGCGGGCGCATAGGCCGCCGGCGCGCCCCGACCCGACTATCCTCGGCCCCACGCCGCTACGACATCCGGGAGGACCCATGCCAACCGTCACCGTCGACTCCAGGCGCATCGACTACCTCGACAGCGGCGGCGGCGGAACGCCCGTCCTGCTCGTCCACGCGTTCCCCCTCCACGCGCGGATGTGGGAGCCGCAGATGGAGTCGCTCGGCGACCGCTGGCGCCTGATCGCGCCGGACCTCATGGGGTTCGGCGGGTCGGACGCGCCCGAGGATCCCGCGGGATACACGGTCGATGCCTTCGCCGGCGACCTCAAGGCCGTGCTCGACGAGCTGGGGATCGACCGCGCCGCCGTCGTCGGCCTCTCGCTCGGTGGATACGTCGCGCTGGCGTTCCTGCGGAAGCACCGCTCGATGGTTGCCGCCCTCGTCCTCGCCGACACCCGCGCGGAGGCGGACGCACCGGAGAACGTCGAGAAGCGGACGAACCAGCAGGGGATCGTGCGCGAGCAGGGGCCCGGGGCGCTGACGGACGGGCTCATAGGCGCCCTTCTTGGTGAGCCGACGCGCGAGAAGAAGCCCGACGTCGTCGAGACCGTGCGGAGGCTCATGGAGAACCCGGCCGCGGGCTATATCGGCGCGCTCGAGGCGATGAAGCGACGGCCGGACTCGACGCCGGACCTCACGTCGATCGACGTCCCGACGCTGATCGTCGTCGGCGAGAACGACACGCTGACGCCGCCGGAGCTGTCGCGGAAGATGCACGAGCACGTCGGCGGGTCGCGGCTGGTCGTCATCCCGGAGGCGGGACACCTCTCGAACCTCGAGGCGCCCGAGGCGTTCAACGGGGCGCTCGCGGAGTTCCTCTCGTCGCTCTGACCACTCCGAAATCCGGCTTCGCGGGAAGGGGCGGTCCTAGGGTTTGCTGAGGATGGAGCAGGCCCTCCTCAGGCTGTCGCCGTCGAGCGCAACCGATTTCAAGAGCTGCCCGCAGCTCTTCAAGTACCGCGCGATCGACCGGGTGCCGGAGCCGGTCAGCGGAGCCGCCGCGCGCGGGTCGCTCGTCCACGCGGTGCTCGAGCGGCTCTTTGCGGAGCCGCCGGCGACGCGGACGCCGCAGCGTGCGATCGACCTGCTCGAGGCGCTGTGGGCCCAGGTGAAGGACGACCCCGAGCTCCGGCCGGAGGGCATGGCCGCGCCCCAGGAGGATCCGTGGCTCGACGAGGGCAAGCGGCTGTTGCGCAACTACTTCAAGCTGGAGGACCCCCGGCTGCTCAGCGCCAGCCGGCTCGAGTGGTGGGTCGAGTACGAGCTCACGGACATCCACCTCCGCGGCGTGATCGACAGGCTCGAGGAGCGGCCGGACGGGACCTGGGTGCTGACCGACTACAAGACCGGACGGGTGCCGGGCGAGTCGCGTGAGCTGACGGCGTTCTTCGGGCTCCGCTTCTACGCCCTCGTGTGCTGGCGGGCGTTTCGCGTCATGCCCCGCGAGATCCGGCTCGTGTACCTGTCCGATCCGGCGGTGCTGACGCTGAGGCCCAACGAGCGGATGCTCGTGGCGTTCGAACGGCAGATGCTCGCGCTGGCGAGCGCGATCCGGCGCGCCGTCGACCGCGACGACTGGCGGACGAGGCCGTCGCCGTTCTGCATGAGCTGCTCGTTCCACGACCGCTGCCCGGCATGGGGAGGCGCTCCGGCGGGCTGATCTCCGTGGGAGGAACGCGCAGAGGGGGCCGGATTGTCCGGCCCCCTCTCGTGATTCCTCCCAGCGTCGGTCTAGCGCCTGCGGGTGGCGACGATCCCGAGGCCGATGAGGATGAGCCCGGCGCCGGCGAAGGCGAGGAGGCTCGCACCGGTGAACGGCAGGAGGCCTCCGGCGAGCGGCTGCGTCGACGGTTGGGCGGCCGCCGGCGTCGCCGCGGGGGCCGGCCGGTCGATCCGCTCGCCGAGCACCTCGGTCTCGACCTCGGGCCGGGCGGGATGCGAGATCACGTTCGGGCGCACCTCCGGCCTCGAGTCGTCGCCCTTCACGCACGGCTGGGTGCCGGGCATCGTGGCGTCGGCGTCGCACGGCCCTGCCGGAGCGGGCTTGGCGGGCTTGGGCTTGCCGCCGCACCAGCCCTCGTTGTCGTCTTCGAAGTCGTCGTCGTTGCCGCAGCCGTTGTTGCCGTCCTGGTCGGCCTTGTCGACCCCGCCGGGGCCGTTGGGCTTGTCGGCGCCGCCGTTGCTGC
>JBHELD010000030.1:0-80577 GCA_046263255.1 Actinomycetota bacterium | reverse complement strand
GGCGAAGACCGTCCGCCTCGCGACCGCCGTGTGGACCCGGGCGCTCAGGACCCGGCTCCCGCGCGTCCTGCGTCCGACGCCCGACGACGAACCCGAGTCGGCTCAAGATGCGGCGTGCCTGGTGGCTGTTGAAATCGGCCCGGTCGAGGCCGGTGGCAAGGCTTACCACCTGCTTCGGAGGAAATCGTCTGCCGGCGACGACGACGAAATGGTCACCTAGGGGTTCGGGCATCACACCGTGAAGGACCCGAAGGATCCCGTCCGAATCCAACGTGAAGTCTCGTTGCGCAATCTTCGCCTGTACCTGACTCATCCTTACTGTATAGCACTTATCGCCCCCGTTCTAAAGAGGGGCCGACCTGGTTCGGCCGGAGCGTCTACGCCTCAGCCTGGTGCGCGGCGGGCGCCAGCTCCTCGAGTGGATCGTGATCGCGTTCTCCTACGGGAAGGTCGACCACGACCGGTTCGCGTTCCTGGTGGCGCTCGCAGTCCTGCCGACCGTCGGCAGGATCTCGTGGAACGACGAGAGCTCCGACGAGAAGGCGGCGTGGGCGATCAGGTGCATACAGATCGCAGTCGTCGCGACGTACTTCCTGTCGACGTTCGCGAAGTTCCGTTTCGGCGGGTTCGACTGGGTCAACGGCGCAACCCTGCTGCGCGCCGTCCTCCGCCGGGGAACCGACCTCGCGGCCCCCCTGGAGACCGCCCCCGAGCTACTGCGCGTCGCGCAATGGGGCATCGTGGTCTTCGAGCTGGCATCCCCGCTGCTGCTGACGCGCGGGAGGATCGGCCGCCTCTACCTCGCCTCGGCATTCTTGTTCCACGCCGTCACCTACGCCACCATCCGTATCGTCTTCTGGCCCCACGTCGCGTGCCTGCTCGCTTTCCTTCCGCTCGAGAAGCTACGCCCGGGGGAGCGGGTCCTGCCGGTGCTGCGTGAGCGATCGCGCTGGCGGCCGTCGACCTCCCGTAGTTGATTCTCTGGTCTATTCGATCCACTCCGTTCACGTGGACGTCGAAGTCCGACACAGGGTGAGGGGCTCCGGAATCGCGATCGTCTGGCTCCACGCGTCCGCTCGCGTCCTCCGGCTCGCCCAGGGAGCACCGAAGCAAGACGCGTCGACGAGAACTCGGCGCGCCTCAAGAACGTCTCCCGGCGGATGCTCCCGCAAGGTCGGGGAGCTTGTGCGCCTCCACCCATTCGTCGATCTGCTCCCACCAGGTGTAGAGCCACTCGATCACGTCCTCCTCGGTGCGCGGGACCTCGGTGGGCGGGATGCGCCAGTAGCGCGCGTCGATCGGGTCCTCCAGCGGGATCCTTCGCCACAGCTCCTTGAACGATCCCAGCTCCTCCAGAACCGAGTGCGCGACGAAGGCGACGTCGGCCTCGGGCGCGGCCGTGATCGCCGCCAGCGGACCGCGGTGTCGCGGGGGCAGGACGTGGAGCATCGACTCGGCGCGCTCGGCGTGGCGCTCGAACCCCTTTCCCCTCAGGTAGTCGATCGCGCGCCGGCGCAGACGCTGCGTGAAGTCGCGGCCTTCGGGAAACAGGACGAACGCGTCGTGGTCGCCGAGGTTCCTCGCGAGATCGCCGATGGCGGCGACGTACCCCGCGCTCTTTCCCTTCTCGTGGCTGATGAAGCGGTTCGGCAGCCGGTTGAACATCACGTCGAACAACGGGTCCCACTGGAGCTTCGCCAGCATCACGATGCGCGGCTTCCTGTCGAAGGCAATCATCATCGTGCCGATCAACATCAGGGAGTTGCCGGGCCCGGCATGGCGCGAGAACACGAGCAGGGGGCCCGGCTGCGGCGCCCGGCGCTCCTCGATGTTGATGCGCAGGCCGAACAGCGCCGCCACCACACGGTACATCAGCAGCAGATAGAACGTCATGAGCCGGTAGTGCGCGTCTTTCGCGCGCTCGGTGCCGATGCGGGTCCCGAACCCGAACCGCACCCAGTACGCGGACAACACGACGAGCCCCGCGGCCTCCATGAACACGTAGAAGGTGCCGAACGCCGCGATCCGAGTGGTTCGCCAGCTGCCGCGGACGAACAGGTCCGCCACCAGCGCCGCCAGCAGGACCACGGGAGAGACCGCCACCAGCGCGAGGCAGATCACCAGGACCACGGGGGCGACGACGAGCCGGCGCACCCAGCGCGGCGGAACCCTGTCCATCTGCCTACCCGCTCATCCGGACGTCAGGGGGCCGCGGGGGGCCGGGCCGCCGCCGCCTTCTCCAGGTACGCCGCGGTCGCCTCGTACGCCGACGCGATATGGCGCCGGATCGAAGCGAAGTTCTTGTAGCGGAGCTGCTCGAAGCTGTCGAAGCGCGGTGCGGTGTCCCCCGCCGGAAGCACGTGCGCGACCACGCCCTCCGGCAGCGACGCCATGTCCCGCGCGAAGCGGTGCCGGCGTGCGACCTCGAACGCGACCATCCCGACCTGCCACGGGTTCCGCGGCGCGACGAGCGGGCGTTCGATCCGCCCGACGTGCAGCACGAACACCTCCGTGGCACCGAGCTCGACCGCGCGTCCGACCGGGATGCTGTTCACGACACCGCCGTCGATGAAGTGCTCCCCGTCGATCTCCACCGCCGGAAGTATCCCGGGGACGGCGCAGGATGCAAGGATGGCGTCCACGAGGGGCCCTTCGGAGAACCAGTGCTCGGACGCGCGCTCTATCGAGGCAGCGACGCACTGGAAGGGGATCGCGAGGTCGGCAAACGTCTTGGCCGGCAGCAGCCTGTCGACGAGGTTGCGCAACGGCACGTTCGACTGCAGCGCGGTCCGGGTCCGGACGAGGTTCGCGGCCCCCGAGAGGACCGTCCCGGAGAAGACCTCGCTCTTGTCCAGGGTCGTCCAGTTCTCCTCGAGGCGGTCGACGGTCGCCGCGGCCGGCGCGAAGGCGACCGCGGCGCCGTTGAGCGCGCCGATCGAGGTCCCGACGACGAGGTCCGGCGCGATGTCGCGCTCGAAGAGCGCCCTGAGCATCCCCACCTCGGACGCGCCGAGGCGCCCGCCACCACCGAGGACGAACGCGACCTTAGGGGAGCCCGGCGCCGGGCCGGCCGTCGACATCGGCTCATGTTAGTTACTCGGGGAGGGCCGAGCCCGCGAGCGCGCGGCTCTAGAGCAGGTACCGCAGAGCCGTGCGCGTGCCGGTGGCCGGCGGCGGCACCAGGGAGATCGGGTTCGTAAGCGCTTCGATCGCGCTCCCTCGCATGAGCTGGAGCCGGTAGTCCCCCGGCTCCTCGCCCATGAACTCGAACGTGAAGTCGCCGCTCGTCACCGGCACGGAATCGATCTCCTCGCCGTCTCGAACGATCGACAGCGTCCGCGGCTGCGAACCCGGACCAGGCGCCGCGCCCGTTACGGTCGCGACGAACTCGGCGGAGGCGGCCTCCAGCCGGTCGCCCATGATCGCCGTCTCCGGCGAACCCGCGGCGCGGGCCTCGAATCTCAGGTCCGGCCCGCCGGGGGCGAAGATCTTGACGTAGGCGTGGCCCGCGCGGATGCCGGCGCGGATCCCGCGCTCCGAGAGCTCCGGCGCGTACACGACCGTCGTCGCTTCCCCGATCGGCGACTGGGTCGTTCCGTTTCCCTCGCCTGCGTGGTGGGAGTCGCTCGAGCCGACGGCGGTGATCCGAAAACCTTCGGCGCGCAGCTCGTCCCACATCTCGATCGCCAGAGGCGTGAAGGGATTGGGCCCGAGCTCGTTTCCCTCCGGCGAGCTCGTGCCGCCGGGGCCGGTTGCGACCTCGAACGCGTCGACGAGGTTCCAGTTCGTCTCCTCGTCGCTGTAGTCCCACGAGCATCCGCGGCACACGTTGCCGAAGCCGGGCACGGAGGAGTCGAAGATCGTCGGGTGGTTCACCTGGGTCCACCCTCCGGCTCGGCGGATCGTCCTGAAGATCCGCCGCGGAGGAACGGCCGGCCGCAGCTCCGTGAGCGTGCCGTTCCGCAACACGTGGATCGGGCCTGTTCGATAGTCGGCGAACGCCACGCTCGCGTGGTTGTTGACGTGGCCGCGGTAGGTGATGACCTCCGCGCTCCGCACTATCAGCTTGCGGGGGTAGTCGCGCTGGTAGCGCCCGATCTCGTCCCAGTGCCGCGTGGTCACGTAGTCGGAGAGCGTTATGAAGTCGAGGCCCGCACCGTCGGGGCCGAACGCGTAGTCGAACGTCTCCTTCATCGACGCGTCGCCGGGGCCCGAATGCTCCGCGTGCACGTGGAAGTCGCCCTTGTACCAGCCGGGCTCCGTGCGCGCGGGTGCGGTGCGATAGGGAGCCGGGATCCAGCGATCGGCTCGATCCGTGGCTCTGCGGGTCGGCAGGATCTCGAGGCGCCATCCGACGTCTCCGGCGCTGTCGCCTTCGTCCTGCCCTGCGATCGCGGCGAGGCCGAGCTCGGCCGCCCATCGTCCGGGCGGAATCGCGCCGGGAAGGAACCCGAGGGTCGCGTCCGCACGCGTGACGAAGACGTCGGGCCGGCTGGATCCTCCCCAGCCGCGGAACTCCTCGCGATCCCACAGGCGATCCTGCGCCGTACGGCGCTCGTACAGGCCGAGGTCGATCGTGTGACGCACCTGGCTCGACGTCGGCGACTCGGGCTGGTCGTAGCACAGGCGGACGTCGACGCGCGTCGTTCCGGCGGGCACGCGGAACGGGACGAGGACGTACGAGCCCTCCAGGTCCTCGGCAAACGTTCCGGTGACCACCCTCCACGAACGTCCGTCTCCACAAGACTCGGGCGGAGCGGCGCCCGCCGCACGAACGAGGCCGCCGGGCGCCGGTGCGAGAGCAGCGGCCGCAGACAACATCGCGGCTACGGCGAGCGACGACCTCTGCGGCCGGGGAGCCGGCGTCGTGCGGCGTCTTCGTACCGCCGGCCTCCTGCCTCGTGTCCGCATCCCCGCACCATATTGCGCCGACCGAACCGGCCCCTTTTCCGATTGCTCGGCTCGCTGTAGCGTCTTCTGCATCTGCGGCGAGGGCGGCGACATGAGGTCTTTTCGGTTACGTGGCGTTCTGGTTCTCTGCGTGCTCGGGCTCGTCGCCGGCGCTCCAAGCGCCAGCGGAGGGGGTCCCGGGCGGTGGACGAAGATCGGGAACCCGAGCGCCAACTTCGCGCAGCCGGGGCTGGCTCGCACCGACGACGGAGTGCTCCACGCGGTGTGGGTCCGCACGACGCCCGGCAACGCCGCGGCCGACGACGTCGTCCACACGCCGATAACGGCGGCCGGAGCGGTCGGGGCGACCGGCGTCGTCCAGTCGGGGTGGTCGGCGGTGTGGCCCGTGCCGGGCCTCGTCCGCACGCTCGACGACGGCCTGCGCGCGTTCTGGGGCGGCATCCGGAGCACCGCCTCGAACGAATCCCACACGAACATCAGCACCGCGAGCGCGCCGGCGGCCGGGTCGCCGTGGACGCTGCAGGTCGGCGACGTCGCCGAGGGGGGCGGGGGAAGCTCCAGCTCGATCGGCGCCACGCTGACCTCCGACGGGACGCCGCTGTTCGCCTGGACGCCCGGCGGGGGTGGATTCGTCCACCGGGGGCTCGATCCCGCGTCGCCCAACCACGTCTTCGACACACCCGGCCAGGGGTGCTGCAACTACGACCCCGGCATGGCCACGGACGACTCCACCGGCGAGGTGTGGGTCGCGTGGTACTCGAACCAGAACGGGGCCGAGGGCGTCTGGGCCCAGGAGGTCGCCCCCTCGACCGGGCAGCCGATGGGGACGCCGGCGCGGATGCCCGGGAGCTTCACGTCCTACAACGGCCAGGAGGAGAGCTCGCAGGAGATCCAGCGGACGCCGATCGCCGCCCGCGCCGGCGGAGGCGTCTACGTCGCGTACACCGGCGGATACCCCGCGACGCTACGGGTCCTCCTGTGGAAGGTAGGGTCCGGCGACTCCGTGGTCGTCGCCCGCCACGGGAGCCGCGAGCTCAACGCCCCGGCGCTCGCCGCGGATCCGGAGGGCCGTCTGTGGGTCGCGTGGTCGCAGAACGCCTCCAGCGGCGCCCCGATCATCTACGCCCGGAGGTCCAACCTCGCCGGCACGCGCTTCGGCGCCGTCGTTACGGCGAGGCCCCCCCGGGCGCTCGGAGACTGCAAGTCGCTGTACACGCTGACGCCGGCGGCGCAAGCGCGCGTCCTCGACGTCGTCGCCGGCTTCCTCGACGGGTGCGGGAGCGACGTCGCCTTCTGGCACACGCAGCTCCGTCCGGGGCTGACGCTGTCGGCCCGGCCGAGAGCGTTCACGCGCCGAGCGACCGTCGAGTTCACCGTCACCGACGCCGGCGGCCCCGTCGCCGACGCACGGGTCAAGGTCGACGGGAAGTCGGCGACGACGGGTGCCGACGGGACGGCGAGCATCGCGCTGGGCCCGTACTCGTCGCCGAGGCGCCTCACGGCGAAGGCGACGAGGAGCGGATACGTCGCGGACACCGTGAGGCTGCGCGTGCGCACATGAGGGCGGTCGCGCGAGCAGGGGTCGCCGCGACGTCGGGGCAGGAGCGCCGGCTCTGGCCCCGACGCCGTACAGGTGCACTTCGCTGCCGGCGGTTCTAGGAGCAGCGACCGGAACCCTCCGTCGTCGGGGCGCTCGTTAGCGTCCGCCGTCATCCGGGTCGCCGCCGTGCAACTACCCGCGGGAAGCGTCGTAGGTGACCCGTTCGGCAGAGCGACCGGCGGGCCTGAATCCGCCGGCGCGTGGAAGCGATATCGGAGATGGTTCCAGACCCCGCCCGTCGGGTGATGGGGACCGAGCCCGTCTTCGGCGTTGATGGTGCAGGCAGGACGTGACGTCTTTCATCCCCACCATGTCGAGGTCGCCCAGGAAGGCACCGGGCCGCACCCGCGCCGCTTCCGCCCGCCCGAGCCACGGTCGGCAAGCGAACACCAAGCGTGTAAGCCGGGCAACTGTTCGCGTTCTCGCCGGGGCGCACGCTGTGTCCACGAAGCCTCCACAGGAGGCTGCCACCGGGAGGTGCAAGATGAAGAAGACGCTCGGCACCCTGGTCCTCGCAGTTCTGATCGGCAACCTGGGTGCGGTTGCAGAAGCAAGCAAGGCCCGCACGCCCGCGAACGACGACGTCGCGGCGGCTCAGGTCGTCGAGACGCTGCCGTTCTCGACGACGCTCGACATAAGGGGCGCGACACTCGAAGCCGCAGAGGCACGCCCGTCCTGCAGCCGCGTTAGCGGCAGCGTCTGGTACGCGCTCGCGGCACCCGAGGACGGGACCGTCATAGGCGAGGTCTCGTCGACCTTCGCCTCCGTGGTCGCCGTCTACGAACCGGCGGCCGAGGCAGCTCCGAGCCAGCTCGCCTGCGCCTCCGGCGCGGCGCGCTCGACCGTCGAGTTCAAGGCGTCGGCCGGAACGACCTACCTGATCCAGGTCGCGGCCGCGACGGCGAAGCGGGGCATCGCGGACGTCGCGTTCGAGCTGTCGCCGTGGAAGGACGTCGCGCTCCTCAACCACGTGCTCGAGCCCACGGTCGAGGAGCAGCACCTCCCGCTGGTGCGCGTTGAGGGCCGCCCGCGCCCGAGCGACCCGTCCATGTACGAGGTCGTCCTCACGGTCGGCGACCGCACCCAGCGCTTCGGCATCCTGACCTACGGGCTGGTCAAGGAGAAGGTGGAGCGCGAGCTCGTCCACGTCCCGAAGATCGCGACGAAGGTCCGGCTGCAGATCACCGGCCGCTACGACTCGAGCCAGTACCGCTGCGCGCTCGACGACGGCTCCGACACGTGCTACGGCGGAGTGCCGCTCCGGGACCTCAACTGGCTGGGCGGTGGCGACGGGTCCCGTGCCGAGCTGGTCGTGACGATCTCGGCGGAGAAGGACGGGCGCGTGCTGGTCGAGCGCTCGCAGTCGATCCCCTACGCGGGCCAGGCCCTGGGGCTGATCCCGTAGGACGGGACGCAGGGTGCCTCCCCCGGACCCTGCGTCTGCACCGGAGGGGCGGCCGCCGGCCGCCCCTCCTTCTGTGCAAGCCGCGGCGCCACCGGGTGAACCCCCGACGGAAGTTCGGAAACGAGGAGGAGGCACGGGGCGCGTCGTTGAACCCTGTTTCGAGGGACCACGAAGGGAGAGGAGACCGGCATGCGGAGGACCCTGATCGCGGCGCTCGTGCTCGGCTTGGTGGCCGGAGCGCTGACCGCGCCCGCCACGGCCAAGAAGAAGAAGAGGCCGAAGGCCCCGGTGGCGACGCCGATGACGTTGTGGTTCCACGCCGCAGAGTGCAGCGACGCCGCGTACCTGCTCATGCTGACCGAGGCGGCCGAGGGCAGGAACTGCGGAAGCGCCTTCTACGGAGCCCCCTATCCGGTTGCAAGCGCTGCAGGCCAGTCCGCCCCGCGCACGTTCAACGCCGCCGAGGGGCTCCCGTTCACGCTCGATGCCTCGCAGAAGATCGTCGCCACCGTCTACGTCTCGCCCTACGTCTCCGGACAGGGCGCGGGATCGGGAGTTGGGCAGACGACGCTCATCGCTACCTTCGCGGGGACGACCGGCGGCGAGACCAAGGAGCTGGGGACGGTCGAGCAGAGCTACACGGTGACTCCGGCCCAGGCCGTCTACGAGGTCAAGGTCGAGCTCGAGCCGCCTGCCGAGCTCGACAAGGCGCAGTTCACCGGGTTCTCGATCACGCTCCACAACGAGGGGACGTCGCTGACGCACGGCTTCTACCGCATGACGAACCCGGCGTCGTCGATCGTGATCCCGACCTGGAAATAGGGAGGGCCCGCCGCCGCCGGTGAGCGGCGTCAGACGCAGACCGCCGGCCCTCGCTGCAGCAGGGGGCGGCGCGCCGGCTGTGCGGTGCGCAGAGCGCGGCCGGCGCGGTCTAGTCGAGCGGCTCGAGCGCGTACACGACGGGGCTCGGCAGGCGGCGCGCGACCTTCGGCTCGCCCGCGGGGAGGTCGACCTCCCACAGCCGTCCCTCGAAGCCGGCACCGTACGCGGTCCCGTCGACTATCGCCGTCGCGCTCGGCTCCCAGCGCGCGAAGCGGTTCCTCACCCGCAGACGGAGGTCGTACACGCGGCTGCGGTCCGGATAGCTCACGAACATGACGAGGCGGCTCCGCGACCACCACAGGACCTGCGCGTCTCGCTCGCCCCTCCCCAGCGAGGCGGTCCTGATCCGGCCGCCCGGCAGGTCGACCGTGTATACCCTCGACGCCCTCTCGTCCATGGCGTGCCAGCGCGGGTACGAGATCCCCGCGAGCCTGGACCCGTCGGGACTGAGTGCGAGCCCGGTCAAGACCCTCGGCGGGAGGAGCGCGACGAAGCGCTCGTTGCCGGTCCGCAGCGACACGCGGGTGAGCAGGCGTCCCCATCGCCCCCGCTGCAGGTACGCTCCGCGGCCCGCGAACGTCGCCGACCGGCCGTCCCCCTCGTGCACGACGTCGACGTCGTCTCCCGCGATCGTCAGCAGGACGCCGTAGGCCTCCGGCTCCCGATAGTTCGTCGCGAACACGGCGGATCTTCGGCCGCTCTCGCTCAGGCACGTCACGGCCTCGACCGACAGCCCCCGCCGCCGCCCGACCGGCAGCTCGACGCTCTCGACGACCTCGAGGGACGAGACGTCCCGGACGAACAGGATCGGGCGGGCGGGATAGTCGCGGCCGATCTCGATCACGCGGGCGCCGCCGCGGCACCCCGCGACGTGCTCGACGTCGATGTCCCCGAAGCCGTAGCCCACGGTGTCGCCGTCCGCGTCGAGCATCATCGTCTGCGCGTCGCCGAAGCTCCCGCCGGCGATCATCCGCACCGGATCGTTGCTCGTAGGGGCCGGGAGCGGCGACGCCGCCTCGCGCATGGTCTCTGGGGAGACCTGGCTGCAGAGGCTCGACTCCCACGCCCCGTCCGGCTCCCGCACGTACAGGAAGATCCCGTACTGCCGGCCCGGTCTCACCTCGAGGCCGCAGCTCGCGCCGGACAGCGGCGCGTGCACCTCGACCGTCCCGCCGGGCTCGCCCAGCTCGCCCTTGTGCTCCTCGTCGAGGACGAAGGTGTAGACGGTGTCGGCATCGGAGCTGGTGGGATCCGGCTCTACCGGATGGCTCTCGACGAACGTCCCCACGAACGCGCCGTCCGCGGCCTCGAACATGTCGCGGGGGTCGCCGTACGCACAGGAACAGGCCTTCGCGGCCTGGACCGGCAGCACGACGAGGATGAAGACGATGGACAGCAGCCGGATCGTTCGGGACATGGCCTCTCCTCTACGAAGATCGATGCCTCTTAGAGACGGAACCACGCCCGGAAGGTTCCCGGCTCAGTGGCGGTGGACGCGGCGGCGCGACGTCGCAGCCGCGCAGTCGCCGAGCTCCGAGTCGATCTCCGCAACCAGCGCGCGGTAGCGGCCGGGAGCGTCGGCGAGCCTGATGCGGAAGGACCCGCCGCCGTCGGTCTCGCGGGACCCGACGGGATCCCACCCGTTCCCGCGTCGCCTCTGGACCTCCACGTCGACGCCGGCGACGCAGTGCGCGGCATCGTCCTCGGCGCGCACCCGCCCGACGGCCACGAGGTGCCGCCGCAGGCGGAGGCTCACCGACCGCGCGTACGGCGACGGCTCGGGCGTCGGGGTAGGCGTGGGCGTCGGGCTCGCAGTGGGCGTCGGGCTCGCAGTGGGCGTCGGGCTCGCAGTGGGCGTCGGGGTCGGCGTCGGCGTCGGGCCCGGCGTGGGCGAGGGAGTCGGGCTCGGGCTCGACGTGGGCGAGGGAGTCGGGCTCGGCGTGGGCGTGGGGGACGCCGAAGGCGTGGGCGAGGACGTCGGGCTGGGCGAGGCCGAAGGTGACGCGGACGGGGCCGGCGTGGGGGAAGGCGGAGGCGCGGCTCCCGGCGACTCGCACGCCGTCGTCGTGTAGGCCCCGACGGGCAGCGAGACGGTGTTCGGGCTCGGCTGTCCGAAGAGGCGGCCGAAGACGGCCTCCAGACCGAGCACGTCGAGGTTGCTGACGCAGTGGAGGTGGACCCCCCGCGCGCCGACGGGATCCGCGTAGAGCCCCGCCATCGCGTCGTGCTCGGGGTGGTTGTCGACGACGTGCTCGAGCCCCAGGCAGTGCCCGTACTCCTGCGAGTTGACGTTGAACATGTCCTGATAGGTGAAGCTCTGCACGAAGAACTTGGAGTTGTCCACGAGGCACGGCCGGGTGTTGACCGCGACGCCAAGCGTGTTCGCCTTCGTCTCGTCGGTCAGGATCACGACTTCGGGGTTGGTCAGCGCGGCGGACGGGACCGTGTCGCGACCGAGCACGTACACGTTCGTGACGAGGCCCGTTCTAAGCCAGTCCGGCCCGAACTCCTGTACCGCGCGGTCCCAGTCGGCGATGGATGCCTCGATCGCGGTGAGATAGCTGTTGAACGGCGTCAGCTCGCTCGGCTTGCCTCCGTCGAGCGCGCCGTTGCCGTTGAAGATCTGCCCGTGGTTGGGCGGGACGATGAGGACGTCGAGGACCGACTTCTCCCACCGGAACCACACCGGCAGCTCGTAGGTGCCGTCCGCGTGGGAGGCGCGGACGATCGACGTGGACGCGACGACGAGGCCCGCCACCAGCAATGCAACCGGAACGCCTGCCCGCCTCACGCTTTCATGGTTCGCCGGGGGCCGGCGGTGTCCTTCGCACGGTCCGGACGGGCGGTGGAGGAGGACCCCCGCTCGCGTAGAAGTTCGCGGACGTGGCGAACTGGAAGCTCCTCCTCTCCCTGGTGGCGATCCTCACGTCGGGCGGGGCCGTGCCGGTCACGGCGGGTGACGGAGGGCTTCGCCGAGCCGGCGGCGACGAGGTGAGCGTGCTCGTGCACGCGACCCGCTGGCGCGCCGCGCTGCGGGACGCGCGCTCGCTCGGTCTGCGCGTGGGCACCACGTACCCGATGATCGACGTGTTCGTCGCTCGGGGATCCGACGAGGCCCTCGCTGCGCTCGCGGTCTCGGGCGCGGTCGACCGTCTCGAGCCGAACGCCCTCCTCGAGTACGCCACCGACACCTCCCACGAGGCCACGCGCGGAGCCCGCGTCCTCGCGGGCGCGGTGAAGGTGCGCGGGGAAGCGATCGACGGACGCGGGATCGGGGTCGCCGTCGTCGACAGCGGTGTCGACGGGACGCACCCGGACCTCGCGCCGCGCATGGGCGGCAACGTCCGGATCGTCTGTACCGCTCCCGGCTTCCTCATCGGCACCGTAACGGAGTGCCGCGGCCCGAAGGAGGTCGTCGAGCTCGACAACACCGACACGAGCGGGCACGGCACGCACGTCGCCGGGATCGTCGCGGGAACGGGGGCCGCATCCCGCGGCAGGTACCACGGCGCAGCCCCCGCCGCGACCCTCTACGGCGTCGGCATGGGAACGGTGGCCGTCGTCGAGAACGCGCTGGACGGGCTGCGGTGGGTGCTCGAGAACCACGACCGCGTCCGCCCGCGCATCCGCGTCGTGAACAACTCGTGGGGCAGCGGCTACGACCCGGAGAACTACGGCGACCCGGAGACGCGGGCGCTCACGAAGATGATCGAGCTCCTCGTCGACGAGGGCATCGCCGTCGTGTTCTCGGCGGGCAACGGCGGCGGGGACGGGACCGAGGCGCGCACGAGCCTCGAATGCACGATCCCGGTGCCCGGCGTCGTGTGCGTCGCGAACTACGACGACCTCGACCGCGGCGACCGCAACGGCTCGATCAGGGAGACGTCGTCACGCGGCGTCGCCGAGGATCCCTCGACGTGGCCCGACGTGGCGGCCCCCGGAACGTCGATCACGTCGACGTGCCGGCCGACGCTACCGCTCTGCCGGACGGGGGAGGCGCCGAGCGACGACCTGTACGCGACGATCGGCGGCACCTCGATGGCCGCGCCCCACGTTGCCGGGATCGTCGCGCAGCTCCTCCAGGCAGACCGCTCGCTGACGCCGCGCGCGGTCGAAGACCTCCTCGAGGACACCGCGCACGAGTTCCGTTGGGGGGCGCCCTACCGCACCGACCCCTCCAACCGCGACGGCAAGTCCTCCTTCGAGAAGGGACACGGGCTCGTCGACGTCCCGGCCGCGCTGAGGGCGTCCGCGCGGTAGCGACGCCGCCGGGCCGCTACGGAGCGAAGATCTGCAGCTCCGCGGCCCTCACCTTGTTGCCCTGGTGCGCGTTCTGCGCCAGCTGCACCGGGCTCGTGCCGGTGGGACAGTCCGAGCTGCTGATCGGATCCTCGTCCTGGTCCCCGCTGAACCTCGGGTTGCCGGTGCACTGGTTGTGGAGGACGACGAACCGCACGTGGGTCGCGGTCACGTCCGGGATGTCGAAGACGCGCATTATCAGGTGCGGCGCCTTCGGCCGCGGCGCGATCGCGGGGAACGCCTTGCGCCGGCTGACGTAGACGCGGCGGAAGTGGCCGGCCCCGCTGCAGTCCCGCTTCGCCGTCTTCGTGCAGACCTCGAGCGCGAACTGCCTCAGCGCCGAGAAGCGGTTCTGGGTCCCGGTGTCGCCTCCGGGGTCGCCGCCGTCGGCCGGGCGCAGCATCGCGCTGGCGTGGACCCGGCCGATCCGGTGCCTTCCACCGGCGAGGTCGACGATGACGTAGCGGCCGCGCACGTCGGTGAGGCCGCTGGCGGTGCCGACGTGCGTGAGCGAGGCCCAGTTGGTCGCCTCGGTGTCGTCGATCAGCTTGTCGAGGTTGACGCCGTCGCCGGCCGCCTTCGCGCCGTTGAACTTCGACGCGAGGTTGCGCTTCATCGAGACCCTTATCTCGCGCGTGTCCTTGCGGACCTGGCGGACGAACCGGACCGCGCCGTACCCGTTCGCCCGCGCGATGAGGTGATACCGGCCGGGCGCGAGCTCCACCACGCTTCCGAGGTCCGTGCCCGGGTCGGTGTCGGCCACCGGCATCGTCCTCGCCTCGTAGTCGCCGACGAAGAACTGGACCTTGCGCGGGTCGGGAGCGCCCTCGCCCGTCGCCGCGAACCTGACCTTCGCCGCCGTCCCCTTCAGCGGAGCGAAGCTCGGGATCGGGTCCGGGTCCGCGTTGCCGTTGCTGGAGACGTCCTTGCCGAGCCCGGTGTTCGCGAAAACGCGCCACAGCAGCTCCTGGTTCGCGCCCTTGAAGCGCATCTTGTCGGCCGCGAGGTACGCGTCGCGCGAGTCGACCATGCTCACGTTCGACTGCATGAGGAGCCACGCGTCGAAGACGATCTGTATCCAGCGCCGGTTCCCGGGGCACCGCGTGGGAGGGCGTTTGCCGTCGGCGCACGCCGCCTGTAGCGCCTCGTTCGACGACGGGAACTCGTCGTCGTACTTGAAGTTCAGCGCGCGGCGGATGTCGTAGTTGATCGCGCTCCAGATCTCGCCGTCGGCGTGGACCTGCGGCCCCGTGATGTCGTAGCCGACGTTCGAGTAGTTGAGCGGCGAGTAGTCCATGCCGTAGTTACGGATCGCCGACTTCGTATCGCCGGTGACGTACGAGCCGACCGCGAACGGATTGCCCTCGGTCACGACGTCGTACTCCTTCATGTACTCGACCGCGACGAGGTCCGACCACGACTCGCCCATCGCGCCCGCCTGCGGGCCGCTCAGGCCCGAGCCCGGTCCTGCGACCATCCGGTTGGAGATCGCGTGGGTGTACTCGTGGCCGATCACCGCCATGTCGAAGTCGCCGTCGACGCAGACCGAGTAGAACGCGCCGGCGATCGGCTGCCACAGGTACATGTTCGTGATCGGAGGGGTTCCGTCCGGCGGCGTGATCTGGTTCGCGTTGTCGCGTCCGAGGTACGTCGGTCCGCCGCCGGAGAGCGCACCGGCCTGGGCGTTGCCGATCTCGGGGTCCTGCTCCTCGCCCTCGAACTGGCTCTCGTCGCGGTGGTTGACGAACTGCATGTTGTAGGCGGCTTCGGTGAAGCCGAGGTGGTAGGCCCAGTCGTGCATGCGGTTGTGCATGACGAACAGGTTCGTGACGGCCGCGTCGATGTCGTTGCGCTGCGGCGTGCCGAGAGAGCCGTAGTCGCACTTCGACTCGTACCACTGGTTCGTCCACGGGTACGTCCACGTGCGCGTGGGCGACACCGGCCGGTACTGCTCCGCAGGCGTGAGGGGACTGAGCCACGCCTCCCCGGCGATCGCCGCGTTGCCCCACGTGGTGAACGTCGACCGGCCCGACCTCGCCTCCACGTCCCAGGGCCCCGGCAGCAGCCGGTCCGCGACGGTCTCCTTGCAGCCCTTGCCTTTGGCCCAGCACCACAGCTGCCGCGTGTCCTTCGACGAGTAGTCGAGCGGCGGGTTGGCCGGGAACACCGTCCACTCGGGGTTCTCGGGCGCGAGGAACTGCAGACGGCTCCCCCGCCAGTACACCTCGCCCGTGCGGGCGTCGACGAAGTGCGTCCACGCCTCGGGGTGCTCGCGCGCGACGTCGTTGTTGATCAGCAGCGTCTCGTAGACGAGCTTCACCCCTTCTAGCGGCGTCGGGAGCGCGCGCAGGCGCACCCGGCCGGGATCGGTCAGGCCCGCGACGTCGAGCACGGTCCACGTTCGGTCGGTCGACGTGCCGCGGACGGCACCGGCGTCCATCCGCCACCCGACGTCGCGGGCGGCGGCGACGAAGGCGTCGACCGGCGTCAGCGACGGCTCGCCGGGGTCGTTGCCGTCCCCGGCCGCGGACGAGGAGACGTACGCGAGCTTCCCGCCGGCGGCGACGCCGAGGATGATCAGCCCGTCCTGACCCGCCGGGAGACCGCCGAACGTCTGCCGGAAGAGGACTGCGTGCGCTCCGCCGTCGCCGAACGGGAAGACGTTGAGCAGCTCGAGGTTACGGACGCCGTCCTCGGTCAGCCGGAAGAGCGCGGCGTGGTCGGCGATCCAGGCGCGCGCGGCCGCGGCCGGATCCCCGGTCAGACCGCGGTCGAGGTACCCGGAGTGATCGATCAAGGAGATCGGCGTCCCGAAGGCGTTCCAGCGGGCGGTCCCGCCGAGCTCTCGGACGATCGCCCTCGCCGTCGCGCTCGGGGCGACCGTGCCGGCGCGGCGGTCGTAGTCGGGCGGCATCCCCTCCTCGCCCTGGAACGTCACGTCGCGCCGGGGGGGCCGGGCCCTCCCGTTCGACGACGCGGGTGCCGCCGCAGCGACGAGACACACCGCGAGCAGACCGACGAACACAGACAGCGAGCCGCGCCGCCGCATTAGGCCTCCATTCACCCGATCGCCCAGGCCGAAAAGCCCCTTTTCGGTCACCTTCGGCACGGCGGGAGCCGTGTCCTCCCCCGAGGGCGACGATCGGGTGGGGGGCCGCGCTAGCGGGATCGCGGACGGCGCCCGGGGGGCAGCCCGCGCTGGCGCGCGAGGCGCAGCTCGGCGCGCTGCAGCGCCAGCAGCGCGGTTCCGAAGCCGATCACGAGCGCGGCGGCAAACCCGAGCATGACCCCGCTCGGGCCCGCCCGCGGCGGCGTGTAGGCCGACAGCGCGTACTCCTCCCTGGTCCCGCGGCGTGCCTCCGCGGGGCGGAACGCCGCCTCGCGCTCCTGCACGACGGCGAGCTGGGGTTGCGTCTGCCTCTGCGCCGCGAACGCGCCCTGCGGCTGCCCCTGCGCCTGGGGCTGCGGGTTCGGGTTCGGCTGCGGGTTCGGGTTCGGCTGCGGATTGGGGTTCGGGTTCGAGTGCGGGCCGATGTTCACCGGCGGGGGCGGAGGCGGCGGGACCAGCGCGGCGATGACGACCGGGGGGATGACGGGAGGAACCGGCGGGGGCGGCGCCGGCTCCGACCTGGGCCTGCACGTCAGAAGCACGTCGGCCGCCGCGAGGACGCCCGCCTCCCGAGCGGCCCGGACGTCGATCGGGAAGCGCGTGGTCTCGTCGACGCTCGGGCACGTGAGCTCGACGTCGAAGCGGATCGTGTTGTCCGCCTTGAAGTCGACGCCGGTCACGAGAGGCTTGCTCGGCACCGCCACGTCCTGGGGAGCGGGCTCGCCGTCGGCCGTCGCCGTTATCGCGACCTCGCCCACGTCGGTCATCGACCTCAGGACGCTGATGATGGCTCCGCCGAGGACGGACGCGTCGCGCGAGCGGACGTGGTCGATCACGCACACGAGCGGCTCGCCCTGGTAGAGATCGGGGTCGTCGTCGCCGTCGCAGTCCACGCCCCTCGCCGGCGCGAACGACCTCGTCGCGCGCGCGATCTCGATGAGCCCCGGCAAGGGTGGCCCCAGCGCCTCCGCGGTCGCCTCGTTCTGCACCGCGATCCCGAAGTGCACGATCTCGTCCGGCGCCATCGCGTCCGCGACCTGCTCGTAGGTCGGATGCTGCCCGCCGGTGGAGATCGGCTCGTCGGTCATGTTGACGACGATGCGAAGCGATCCGGTGCGCCAGTGCGCGTCCTGGCCGGGAGCGATCCCGACGCCGACGGAGGAGCCCTCGCCGGTCGCGATCTGGCGCAGCGACTCGAGCTGTGTCTCGAACCCGCCGCTGGCGGCGCGCAACCGGTTCAGTGCTTGCGCGAGCCCCTCGCCCGGGGGCGCGATGTCCTGCATCCGCTCGAATGCCGGTGCCGCGTCGAACGACTTGTACTGCCCCACGCCGAACCACGCGTCGATCTTCGCCGCAGTCAGCTCCGCGATGATGTTCGCGATCGCGTCGCGGAGCCCGTCGAGCGCCGGGATCATCGAGTTCGTCGTGTCGACGTCGAAGAAGACGTCGAGCGGCGTCGGGGTCCGCGGCAGCACGAGCTCGTAGGGCACCGTCCGCGACCGCCCCTCGCGCAGCACGACCTCCCGGTGCTCGGGCGCAAGCGAACCCGGCAGCGCCTCGCCCGGATCCACCGGCGCGAACGACCCGAGGTTGCCCACGACGACGTTGTCGGGAACGGGCAGCAGGTCGATCGTGCGGCGTTCGACGTGCCGGGCGATCGTGGTCCTGGTGCGGCCGTAGAGCGCCAGGACCGACTGTGCCTGGAACGGCGAGACCTGCACCTGTGACCGGGCCGCGCTCAGCGAGGTGATCCCGGCGCCCCCTGGCACCTCGCTCAACCGGCCGTTCGAGCGCAGGTAGACGCGGCCCCCGGCGGAGACGTAGTGGTCGCCCGCGCGCAACGCCTGGGCGAACGAGTCGACCTCGCCCGGAGCCCGCACGGTGGTGAAGCTCTCGCCGCCGTCGGTCGCCAGGTAGTAGTCGCGCGCGCCTTCGGCTGCGGCGAGGACGGTGGACGCAGGCGCGCCGCTGCCGCGCAGGACCGCGACGGCCCGGATGGGATCGTTCAACAGGATCGACCTCGCCCCCTGCTGGTGCACGTACAGCCCGTCCGGCCCGTAGAGGAACAGCCGCCCCGCCTCCACGGGGTCGGCGGCCAGGCCTGTGAGCCCGCCGGACGCGCCGATCGGGCCGTCGTCGAAGACGCCGAGGCCGTCGCCGGGGGCGCCCGGGTCCCGCACGCCCCACGACCCGCCGGCGGTCGTGCTCTCGTAGACGGAGTGGCGGAGAGACACGCGGGCTCCTCCGGCTCCCGCGCCCTCGTCGACGAGGAGGTAGGCGTAGCCCGGGTTCGCGCGCGTCATCCCGACGGCCATCGGACGACCGACGACCGTGCGGAGGCCCTCGTCGCCGCGACGCCACGTCTCGCCGGAGTAGCTGCTGAGGACCACGTGCGGGCGGAGGCCGCCGCGCTGCGAGATCGCCAGCAGCGCATGTCCCGGCGCGACCGTGAGGTCCGCGATCACGGAGTCGCTCGCGGAGTAGTCGGCGCCGGCCGGAGGCGCGTCCAGGCGGAACGTCGTCTTCCACCGGCAGCCGCCGTCCGAGGAGACGGCGACGCCGACGCCGTTGGTCGCATAGAGGCGCGCCGGATCCGCGGGGTCGACCCCGTACTCCGTCATGGCCGGAGGGCCTACGGGGAAGGACGGCACGCGTACGTGCTCCCAGCCGCCGCGCCGCGTGATCTGCCCCGCTACCGGACAGGACTCGCCGCGCGGCGGGGGCTGCGCGGACACGCCGCTCGCGAGCGAAGCCGCGACCATGCCCGACAGCAGCATCAGCGCGGCGACGCGGACCCAGCGCGTCATCGCGCCCTCAGCGCGCGGGCTATGTCGATGCGGCCCGCGCCGAAGTACTCGTCGGGCCCTTTTGCGCCGAGATCGGCCGCGGTCTCCTTCATGCGCTCCTCCACCTGCGCCGGCGTCCACTCCGGATGCGCCGCGAGGAGCAGCGCGGCCAGACCGGCGACGTGCGGAGCCGCCATCGACGTGCCGCTCGCGGGTCCGTACCCCGGCGTCGAGGGATCGTCGGACATCCCCGCGAGGCCCGGCGGGATCGTCGACGGCACGACCATGCCGGGGGCCGCGAGGTCCACGAACTCGTTGTGGACCGAGAACGGCGCCCACTTGTCCTGCGGCGACGTAGCGGCGACCGAGACGTACCCGTCGCACGACGCCGGGTAGCCGACGGGATTGCCCTCCTGCGCGGCGTTGCCGGCCGACGCGACCAGCACCACTCCCGCCGTCCGGGCAAGCGCGCCGGCCAGCCTGAACTCGGCCGGGCACGCCGGCGCCGCTCCGCCGAGCGATACGTTGACGACGTCCACGCCGGCCTGCGCCGCGTACGCGATCGCGGCGGCGACCTCGAAGCTGCCGCAGTCGCCGCGCGCGTCGCACGCCTTCAAGGGCATGACCCGCGCGCCCCACGAGAGCCCGGCGATGCCCTCGCGGTTGTCCGGCTCCGCGGCGACGATCCCGGCGACGTGGGTGCCGTGGCCGTGGTCGTCGGCCGGGTCGTCGTCGAGGCCGACGAAGTCGAAGCCGGGGACCGTCCTGTGGAGCAGGTCGGGGTGCGACGGGTCGACGCCACTGTCGATCACCGCGACCGTCATGCCCGCATCGCGCCCGTTCTCGATCGCCCATCCCTAGACGGCGCCGATCCTGTGCAGGGGCCACTGGTGGCGGAACAGCGGATCGTTCGGCGCCCGCCCGTGGAGCTCGAGAGTCCGCTCGGGCCGCGCCCACTCGACCAGCGGGCTGCGGCGAAGCTCGGCGGCGCCCGCGCCGTCGATCCGGACCTCGACGAGGTGTAGCGCGTCGATCGAGCCGGTCGTGCGGGCGCCCGCGTCCTCCAGCAGGCGGGCCGCGGGGCCGGACCCTGCGCCGGGGGCGAGCCGGACAACGTAGGAGACCGCCGGCGCGCCGCCGGCCGAGGCGGGACCTCCCAGCGGGGCCGCGACGAGCGCGACGATCAGGGCGATCCCGCGGATCCGGTTGCGCATGCGCCTCACTTCTCGCCCAAGTCGGTCATTCCTCCCGCCGTCACGGCGGCCCCACCTGGAACACGTCGGCGAGGGGGCGCGGTAACGACCGGTGCGGCCGCCCCGCCTGCCGAGGGACGGGCCGGAGTCAGGATAGAGACATTCTTCCCGTCCAGCTTCCCGTCCAGGTCCACCCCGCGACCAAGGAGCTCCGCGAGCGGTGATCGACGTCGCGCAAAGGCGGTCGAGGGCCGTCCTACGAGGTGAGGCGGCCCCCGCTATCCGTCGTCCGGCACGGCCCCCAGCTCGGCCGCGATGCCCGGCGCCGTCGAGAACCCGTCGAACGTCGCGCGCCCGGGGTGCTCGAGCCGCTGGTCGGCGAACGCCCACCCTTCGTCGTCACGGAACAGGTACGTGACGACGTAGCCGTCGCTCAGCAGCCACGCGCTCTCGCCCCCGGAAGCCGGCGACGCGGGAAGCCAGCGCTGCGGGTCGCCGAGCGCCGGGGGGATCATCCCGCCGACCTCGACGAGCGTGATGGGGTCGCTGGTCCCCGTCTCCGTCAGCTCCAGGAGCGGGACGAACCGGCGCTCCGGAGACGACAGGTCGACGTACCCGAAGTCGTAGATGATTTCGGCACGGGGCAGCACGCAGCAGCGGCGGACGACGAAGAGCCGGCTCGCATCTCCCAGGGCCGCGACGGGATAGCTCGCGCCCGCGGGGCTCGCCGCCGGCCGAAGCAACTCCGGCGCGCTCGGGGCCCCGGCGGCATCGATCGCGATCCGGTACGGGTTGCGCTCGCCCGGCGGTCCCGCCACGAAGTACAGGGCGCGGTCGTGCGGCCCCCACGTGAGGTTCGCCGGGTTCTCGCTGGTCCCCACGAACACGCCGGCGCTGCCGTCGACGAAGTTGACGCCGTAGACGCCGTGCCCGCGCGAGACGTATGCGAACGCGTCGCCGCGGCCGTAGGTCGGCCATCCGCCGTGACCGAGGAACCGCTCCTCGCCGTTCGACAGGTCCAGGAAGTAGACGCCGCCGCTGATCCCGCGGTCTCGCTGGAACGCGATCGTCGTGCCGTCCGGGGATATCGAGGGCCGCCTGTCCTCGTCGGGAGAGACGACGAGGCTGACGTCGTCGCCGTCGACCTGCTCCGCCCACAGCTCCCCGTCGGCGGAGTACGCGTAGATCAAGCGATCGTCCTGCAGCGGATGGGTCAGCTCCAGAGGAGCGTCGTTCATCGAGATGCGGAAGACCTTCCCGCTCGTGCCCAGCACCCACGCGGAGTCGTCGTGGTACGCGACCTGCAGGAGGTCGTTGCCGGTGCCGATCCCGATGACACCGAGCGACCTGCCGGTGGCGGCGTCGAGCACCTCGACCTCGCGGCGCGTCACGACCCAGAGCAGACCGTCGCCGGCGGCGATGTCCCGCGCGGCGACCGCGACCTCAAGGACCTCGCCGTCGCGCGCGTCCACGCGCACCAGCCCCTCGTCGCCGAGCAGCCACACTCCCGACCGCTCGACCGCGATGGCGCGCACCTTCGGGTCGCCGGGGATGGTCCGGTCCCAGGCGACGTCTCCTTCCGAGGAGAGCCGCACCACGCGACCGTCGAGCGTCGTCCCCCAGACCGACCCGCGGTCCCCGCCGATCGCCTCGAGGTTCGTCAGCGAGCTCGCCGCGGCCGCAGGCGGGTACCCGCCCACGGACTCGGCGTCGAGCGCGATCGCGGGCCGGTCGACCCCGGCCGCGACCCACACGCGCTCCTCGTCGGCGTGCAGCCGCAGGCTCGACCGAAGCGTCTCGTCTTCCGCCAGGGGGACGACCGTGAACCTGCGGAGGTCGTCCGGCGCTCCGGAGAGCGGCGCCGACGTGACGTAGCCCTTGCGGTGACCGACGGTCCAGGCTCTGCCCCCTGCGACGGCCAGCCCCCGCGAGTCGGGATCGGTCGCGATCACGCGGCCCAGCTCGTTCGTCTCGGGCCTGATCTCGTAGACGAGGCCCTCGTCGGGGTCGAGGGCCCACACGCCGCCCTCCCCGACGGCGAGCTCCGTCAGCGACTCGTCGTCGACCGAGATGACGGTCTCGATGCGGAGCTGCTCACGGGCAGTCGCGTCGTCGTCCCTGGTCGCGACGAGCGCGACGCCCAGCACGATCGCGACCACGACGGCGGCGACGGCCCTCTTGTGCCTCACACATGCCCAGACGCTCCAGCCGGTTGAACCGTTCCGTGCTCGCCGGCCGGCGCGCGCCACGACGCCGCGGGCGGACGAAGCGCTACCGCTCGCGCTGGTAGTAGATCGCCCAGGAGGACCGCGCGCCGTTCTCGCCGGCGCGGTATGCGCTCGCCCCGACGTGTATGCGGCCCCTGGAGTCGAGCCGGACGTTCTCGAACTCCGGGATCGGCGAGACGCCGCTGTAGATCGGCTCGGTCGTCGTCGTGCCGGTCCGCACGCGACTCGGATCGAGCTTCCCGGCGGGGATGCGCGCCCAGTAGAAGTACCAGTCGGAGTCGGTGACGTCGGTCGTCGCGGGGTCGGGGCTCCCGTACCAGGCCACGGCCGCGTTGCCGGCGTCGTCGACGGCCACCCACGGGGAATACCCGGCGGTGCCCTCGGTAAGCGGTAGCGGCTTCGTCCACGTCTTGGCCTGATCGGTCGACGTCGCGTACCAGATCGGCCGGTCGGACGCCCGCATCGACGAGAACACGACGTGGAGCTTTCCGGTGCGGTCGAGCGCCAGGCTCGGGTACAGGTAGCTCATCGGGTTCGGCATCGCCACGACGAGGTTCGACGTCCACGTCGCGCCCGAGTCGTGGCTCGCCGCCACGAGCAGCTTCTCGGGCCCCTGGTCGTCGAGGCTGCCGAGCGCGGCCCCCGCGCGCCGTGTGTAAGCGAGGTAGAGGTCCTTGCCGTCCTCGGACACCACGAGGTTGCCCTGCCACGTGAACGCGCCGCCGCCGTCGGCGGCCGCAACCATCGACGTCGGCCGGAAGGTCCGGCCGTAGTCGGTCGAGCGCGTGTACCAGATCGCCGACGGCATGCAGCACTGCAGGTCCTGATAGCTGACGTGGATCGTGCCCTCCGGGCCGCCGACGAGCCACGGCCGGTCGACGATCAGCCCGGTCGCCGCGACCGGCGTGCCCTCCCACGTGCCGCCGTTGTCGCGGCTGTGCCCGACGGAGAGGTTCCCCAGCCACGTGTCGGCGGAGTACATCGTGCCGCCCTCGTCGAACGCCACGTCGCAGTCGCCGCCCTCGAACGTGTACTTGCGCGGGTCGTTCGCGTCGTCGTTCTCGACGCGGACCGGCTCCCACGTCCGTCCGCCGTTTCGGGTGACGTGGAAGTACGACTGGTTGTGCTGTGTGTTGGGGACGCCCGAGGGAGCGCACGCCAGCATGACCTTCTCGTTTCTCGGGTTGATGGCGAGGCTCGTCTCGCGGTGCGCCTGGTCGGCGTTGACGAGCACGGGGGGCTGCCAGCCGCGCGCGGGCTTCGGGGGCGCGGACGCTCCGGTCGACGAGCCGACGAGGCCTGCCCAGACCGTCACGACGGCCGCGATCGCAAAGACTCTCCTACGCACGCCCACCCGCGGCCTCCAGTCGTCCGGTTGCTCGTCGCGAGACACGTCGGCCCGGCAGCGCGGTGACGCGGGCGGGGCCACCCCGGGGAATTCGCCGCGGGCGGCCGATCTCCCGCCGCGGTCACCTCGGGGAAGGGTAGTCCGGCGGCGTGGGATCGAGGCGCTCGCGGACCGCGTCGAGGAGCGGACGTCGAGGAGCGGGCGGGCCGCCCGACGCGCCGCGGCGCTCCTGAAGAGGTCGACAGGGCTCTAGCGGGCCCCGGCGCCCTGCGCGACCGCCCGCGCGAAGATCCTCGCCGGCGCCAGGACGTCGAGCGCCGTCTGGACCCTCGCCAGGTCGCCCGTCGCGGTCGCTCGGCCCTGCGCGAGGGCCTCCATCGGGTCGAGCGTCCCGAAGCCGAGCTCCATGAACGTCGCGACGTCGAGCTCCGCCGCGAGGTCCGGGTCGCGCGGGGGCTCCCCCGCACGCACACGCACGTCCCCGTCCGCGACCTCGACCCAGAACGACTCGCCGCCCACCCGGAACCCGTAGAGGTCCCACACGCCGCGCGCCGCCTCACGGTCCGCCATCTCCTCCAGCATCGGGACCAGCCACTCGACGCTGAACTTCTCCTCGCCGTCGTACGCGCCGAGGAACTGGATGCCCCAGCGGGACAGCTCGAGCATCGCCGTCCGAAGACCGAGCGCCACCGCGGTCGCCTCGTACACCGTCGTCGCGGCGGGGGGATCGAGGCGGCGGCGGCGCACGAGGCCCCTCGCCTCGAGCTCCTTCAGGCGCCGGCTGAGCAGGTTGGGCGCGATCCCTTCGAGACGCTGCTGGAGGTCGGTGAACCGCTTGGGCGCGAAGAAGAGGTCGCGGAGTATCAACAGCGTCCACCGATCGCCGACGACGTCGAGGGCCCGTGCCAGGGGGCAGTACTGCTCGTAGCTGCGGGACATACGTCCTTGGTACCAGGCCGACTTGACTTTTTCAAGTACGAGCTATACGAAGTGTAGCGATGGAGCGCTTGGGCCGCTTGGTCGCGAACCACCCGCGGAGGCTGCTGGTCGCCACCTTCGTGTTCGTCGCGCTGGGGGGCCTCGTCGCGCCGTCCGTCTCCGGACACCTCTCGAGCGGAGGCTTCGACGACCCCTCGAGCGAATCCGCGCTGGCCGCGGCCCGCATCGAGCGGATCTTCGGAGTCGCCGATCCCGACGTCGTCCTCCTGGTCGAGGCCCGCAACGGGTCCGTCGACGACCCGGAGGTGCGGCGGGCCGGCAGCGCGCTGACGCGCTCGCTGCGGTCGGAGGAGGGCGTGCTGCGCGTCGACAGCTACTGGAGCCTCGGCGGCGCGCCCCCGCTGCGCAGCACGGACGGGACGAAGGCTCTCGTGCTCGCGAACCTCGAAGGGACGCAGAACGACAAGCACGAGCTGCTCGAGGACGTCAGCCCCCGCTACTCGGGGACGAACGACTCGGTGCGCGTCTCGGTCAGCGGCTTCGCCGAGATCTACCGCCAGGTGACCGTGCAGGTCGAGGAGGACCTCGTGCGCGCAGAGCTGGTCGCGATCCCCATCCTGCTGGTCCTGCTGCTGTTCGTGTTCCGCAGCCCCGTGGCGGCGTCGCTTCCGCTCGGGGTGGGGATGGTGGCGGTGGTCGGGACGCTCCTGGTGCTGCGCGCCGTGGCCGCGATCACCGAGGTGTCGATCTTCGCCCTCAACCTCACGACGGGCATGGGGCTCGGGCTCGGCATCGACTACAGCCTGTTCATCGTGTCGCGCTTCCGGGAGGAGCTCGCCGCGGGCCGCGCCGTTCCCGACGCGGTGACGACGACGGTCGCGACCGCCGGCCGCACCGTCCTCTTCAGCGCGATCGCGGTCGCCGCGTCGCTCTCGGCGCTGCTGCTGTTCCCGATCGTCTTCCTGCGGTCGTTCGCGTACGCGGGCATCCCGGTCGTGGCGCTGGCCGCCGCCGGCGCGATCGTCACGCTGCCCGCGCTCCTCGCGGTGCTCGGGCCGCGCATCGACAAGTGGTCGGTCCGCCGCGCGCCGGCGTCCGGAGCACCCGGCGCGTGGTACCGCATCGCGCGGCAGGTCATGCGCCGGCCGGTTCCGGTAGCAGCCGCCGGAACCCTGATCCTGCTGGTCCTCGGCGCGCCGTTCCTGGGCGTGAAGCTCGGCCTTCCCGACGACCGCGTCCTTCCTCCGGGCGCGCCGGGGCGCGCCGTGACCGGCGAGCTGAGTCGCGACTTCGCAGGCAACGAGGCGGCGGCGCTCCTCGTGCTGGCCCGCGGGGTGGACCCGGAGGCTTCGCAGCCCGAGGTCCGGGGCTTCGCGCAGCGGCTGTCCCGGCTGAACGGGGTTGCGCGCGTCGACGCCGCGACCGGGAGCTACGTCGCAGGCGACCTGCTGTTCGCGTCGCCCCGACTGGGCGAGCGCTTCGCCGCCGAGGACGCGACCTACTTCTCGGTCGTCCTCGACCCCAGGATCGAGAGCCAGTCGCCGGAGGCGGAGGAGGTCGTCCACGAGATGCGCGCGCTCGACGCGCCGTTCGCGTTCGAGGTGGCCGGACCCTCTGCGGACCTGGTCGACGGCAAGCGCGGCGCCTTCTCGCGTATTCCGGTGGCGGTTGTCTGGATCGCCGTCGTAACGTTCGTCACGCTGTTCCTGCTGTTCGGCAGCATCCTCGTCCCGCTCAAGGCCGTCGTGCTCAACCTGCTCAGCCTCACCGCGACGTTCGGCGCGATGGTGTGGGTGTTCCAGGACGGCAACCTCGCCGGCGTCCTCGACTTCACGCCTACCGGGACGCTGGTCCTCTCGAACATCATCCTGATGTTCTGCATCGCGTTCGGGCTGTCGATGGACTACGAGGTCTTCCTGCTGTCGCGCGTGAAGGAGGAGTTCGACCTCACCGGCGACAACGAGCTCGCGGTCGCGCGCGGCCTCGACCGCACCGGACGGATCGTCACGGCGGCGGCGGCCCTGATCGCGATCGTGTTCCTCGCGATGGTCAGCTCCGGCATCTCGTTCATCAAGATGTTCGGGCTCGGGCTCGCGCTGGCCGTCGTCATGGACGCGACGCTCGTCCGCGGCGCGCTCGTGCCCGCCTTCATGAAGCTGATGGGGCCGGCCAACTGGTGGGCGCCCGCGCCGCTGCGGCGGATCCACGACCGGTTCGGCATCAGAGAGGCGACGGCGGAGGGGACGAGGACGTGAAGAGGGTGACTGGGATCCTGGCGGCGGTCGCGCTGGCGCTTGCGGCGTGCACGACGCCCGAAGAGCCGCCGAGCGGCGACATCGCCGCGCTCGAAGGCGAGCAGAAGGACGAGGCGCGGGAAGGCGGGGGCGGCGGCGCCCGAGACGACGGCGGCCGGGGCGGCAATCAGGAGAGCGGCACGAACAAGGGCGCGGGCAAGGCGGCGACCGGCGGGGGCAGGATGGCTCAGCCGGGCGGCGGCGGCACGTCGGAGGAGCCGGCGGACGGGGGCGGCAGCGCCGGCCCGGCGGGGACCGCTCCTGCGGCCGCGGCGCCTATCCCGGAGGGGACGTTCGACTACGCCACCGACGGCGAGCGTTCGGTCTCCGGCAACGAGGAGCCCATGCCCGAGACGACCACGCTGACCGCAGCCGCTCCGGCCGACGGCGTGCAGAGGCAAACGAGGGACCTGCGCGACTCCGAGGGCAACGGGATCCTCACCGAGAGCGACCTGGTCTATCGCGGTGGCGGCACGGCGCTGTCGTACGTGAAGATCACGGCACGTTTCCAGGGCGGCCTCACGGACGTGCGCGAGTTCCGGCTCCCGCGCCCCGAGGTCATCGCGCCGAAGGGGGCCGGGCCCGGCTTCGCGCGGGCCTTCACGATGCAGGGCTCGGGGACGAGAGCCAGGGTGTCGATAGAGGCGCTGCGCTACCAGGACGTGACGATCGCCGGACGCACCGTCACGGCGCTGGTCGTGCAGAACGACATCGAGTTCTCGGGCGCGCTCGAGGGCCACCAGCGCTCGACGACGTGGTTCTGGCCGAAGCACCTGCTGCCCTTGCGCGAGCAGGTGCGCACCGACGTGCAAAACGGGCCGATCCGCGTGCAGAGCAACTACGTCGCGACGATCCGGCGCCTGCCGTAGCTCGCGCGCGCTCCGCCGCCGCGCTCGTGCGCCCGGCCAGACCTTCCGCCGCAGCCGCCTCGATCGATGGGGGTGATGGTGCAGCGCGGAACCACGGCCCCCATCGCTTCGGGCGGCTCCGCAACGTAGGCCATGGGTGAGGCCCTCAGGCCAGCGACGGCTCCGGCGCCGGAAGCCCCCCGACGCGAGCGCGCACAGCACCAGGGACACGACCGGCGTCCCCGCGAGCCGAACCTGTCGACGAGGGTGCCGACCGGCGCGCCGAAGAGGAACCCCGTGGGAAGCGCTCTAGCAGTAGACGTACGGGTCTTCGTTCTTGCCGTAGGCCTGCCCGAGGATCGCCAGACGGTCCCAGTACGCGTGGCGCGCTTCCATGTTCCTCGTCATGAAGTCGCACGCCTCCTGGGGCTTCTCGCGCGCCGGTTTGCCCGCGACGCCCAGATGCGCCAGCGCCTCCTTGACGACCTCGAACTGCCGCGCCGGAGAGATCAGCCCCCATCCGGTCTGCACCCACGGGGCCGCGTCGTTGACCGGCACCGACGTGGGGTCGGGGCCGCCCTCCGTGCCGTAGTCCGCAGTCGTCGGGTAGTAGGCGGCCTCCTCGAGCGCGCGCCGCATCTCCCACACGGTGAGCCCCAGCTTCCCGCCGACCAGCAGCGGCTCGCGCTTGCCGGGCGTGAGGATCCCGCCGCTGTGGGCGGCAGCGCGCCGCGCCTCGAGCAGGATCTTGGAGAACGTGCCGGCGCTGCGAGGCGTCGCGAAGCTCGTCCCTCCGACCTCGCGCAGGCCCTCCTCGCAGCTCCTGCAGTACGGGAGCTCCTGCGTGAAGTCGCCGACGAAGTCCGGGACCTGGCCCGACGAGACCTGGCGGCCTTCGCTCGCGCCCTCCTCGAACCCCGCGATGCCGATGCTCCACCACGGGCCCGAGGTCTCGTCGAGACCCGAGTACGTGGGATCGTTCGCGGCGGCGCCGAAGTGCGCCTTTCCGTTCTCGACCACGCCGGTGTAGCTGTTCGAGAGGTGGTTGAGCGTCGGGTAGCTCGTGGCCGGGCCGTAGCTCGTGGTCACGACGTCGACCGCCGGATGGGTGAAGGCCCACTCCTCCGACTCCGGGCTGATGTCCTCTACGGCGACGACGATCGCGTCGGGATTCGCCGTCAGGACGGCGGCGGCGGTGCCGATGCCGTGACTGCTCGCGCCTCCGTCGGGGCGGAGCCGCTGCTTGTCCGGGAGGAACGAGACGCCGATGACGTTCGTGCCGGCGAACCAGTACGGCTCGCCTTTCTCGATCGCGTCGAACTCGTCCTTGGCCTTGGCGAAGTCCTCCGCGAAGTTGCCGGTGCGCTCGACGCGGATGACGTGGTCCCTGTCGATGCCGAACTCCTTCAGCACCGCGGGGGTGACGCTTCGAGGCGCCTTGTTCCCGTAGAGGGGGCCGCCCTTGTGGAAGTACTCGTGGTAGGCGTTGAACCCGCTGTCGATCACCGCGACGACGGCGCGCGGCCCCGCCTTCGTCGGACGGCTTCGCGGCACCGGCGAGGCATGAGCGGCCGCGGCGAGGAGCGGCAGGGCGACGACGGCTGCCACGAGGGCGCACGAGGCGCGGCGCAGCAGACGAGCCTTGGGGTCCATAGCCGGGGGGTTCGCCGTCAGGGGAGCCATCCCTTCCGGGGTCAGCGGGCCTCGACGCGGTACACCTGCAGCCCGGCATGGCGGTCGTTCACGAACACGTAGCGCCCGGACCGGTCGAACTTCGCCGACCACGAGTCCGCCCCGTCGGCGACGTACCACCCGACCTCCTTCGCGCCGGTCCCCTCCGCCCCCAAGCCGACGCCGGCCATCTTCCTGATGTCGACCACGCGGACGCCGCCGGTGTGCCACGAGGCCGCCACCCTGGTGCCGTCGCGCGAGACGCCGAAGACGTGCGAGGTGCAGAGCCCGACGTTGGTGCGAGCAGCCTGCGGCGTCACGACCTCCGCCGGCTGCCACTCGCCGAGGAGGGTCATGAACGGCGGACCTTCGGGGTCCCACTCGTAGAAGTAGAGCGCGCCGAGGGGGCAGGGCGACGCGGCGCCCCCGCTTGCCTCGTCGCTCACGATCACGTGCCGCCCGTCGGGCGTGAGGTGCGCCTCGTGGTTGTGGGAGCAGCCCGGGCACTGGAGGACCTCGAGCTCCACCGGGTTGGCGGGGTCGCTCGTATCGAGGACCTGGATCGCCGACATCGAGGACGCGACGGCGTGTCTGCCGTCCGGAGCGAACTCGATGTCGTGGGGGCCGTGATAGCCCGTTACGGACGCCGTCGTGAGGTGCCGGGGCCGAGCGGGATCTACGATCGACCACACCTCGTACTGCGGGGGCCCCGTCGCGACGACGTCGCCATAGGAGACGTAGAGGAACGGCTTCTTCGGGTGCGTCGTGATCGTGTGGCCGCCGCGCGCGACGATCCCGTACCCGGCGGGCCTGGGCCTCCGCGGGTTCGTGATGTCTATCGTGTAGAAGCCCATCTGGCCGCCCGGGAAGCAGATGTCCGCGGCGTGGCTCACGTCCTCGCCGACGACCAGCGTCTTGCGGTCGTGCGACACCTGGAGGAACGCCTGGCCCCCGCTGCACGGGACCGTCGCGACCAGCTCCGGCCGCGCCGGGTCGTCGACGTCGAACACGCGGATCCCGCCGCTCGCGAGCTCGGCCGTGGAGGTGAACAGGTAGTCGTGCCCCCTGATGCGCGTGACGGCGAGGTGCATCCCGTCGCCGTACTCGACCTCCGCGACCGGCTCGAGGCCGTTCCCGGTTCCGCGCGCCGGCGGCGTCGCGGCTTGGACGGTCGACGCCGCCGCGAGCACGAGCACCACGAGCAGCCCCCGGACGAGCCTCATGACCTGGAGGTTCGGTGCCGGCCCTCCCGGTTCCTGCGTCACGGGATGTCCGGCCGGTGCCCGGGAGACCGTCCCGCCGGGTCTACATGTCCTGGAGCACCGCGAGGATGTTGCCCGCCGGGTCCTCGAACCACGCGATGTCGGGGCCGCCGCCGAGGCCGTGGGCGATCCCCTTCTCGTCCTGGTCGAAGCCCTCGTAACGCTCGAACTTCACGCCGCGGGCGGAGAGCGCGTCGACGCTCGCGGCGACGTCGTCCACGACGAAGTTCAGGATCGTGTACGTCGCCGGGACGAAGTCGGGCTTCTGGTAGACGAACGTGTCCCTGTCGCCGGCGAGGTGCAGCGTCATGAGCCCGTTCTGCTCGTCGACCACGGTGGTCCTGATCCCGAGCGTCTCGGAGTAGAACGTGCGGGCGCGCGCGGCGTCGTCCACCGCGAACCCGCTGTAGGCCTTCGTGTCGCCCAACATGACCGCTCCTTTCGTCGGGGGCCGCGTACCTATCGACCGGTCCGAGTCCGTGGATCAGGACGAACGTCGCGCGGCGCCCCTACCCGACGGGCTCGTCGTAGGCCTTCTGCAGCGCCGCGAGGTCGAGCTTCACCATGCCCAGCATCGCCTTCATCGCGCTGTTCACCCGTGCGGGATCGCCCTTCGAGACCAGCTCGTCGACCCCCTTGGGAACGATCTGCCACGACAGGCCGTACCTGTCCTTCAGCCACCCGCACTGGATCTCCCGGCCCCCGCCCTCGAGCAGCCTCTCCCACAGCTCGTCGACCTCGTCCTGCGTCTCGCAGCTGACGAGGAACGAGACGGCCTCCGTGAACTTGAACTCCGGGCCGCCGTTGATCGCCGTGAAGTCCTGACCGAAGAGCCGGAAGTTCACCGTCATGACCGATCCGGTCGCCCGCGGCCCCGCCTCGGGGTACCGCGTCACGCCGGTGATCTCCGAGTCCTTGAAGATCGAGGTGTAGAACTCCGCTGCCTCCTCGGCCTCGGTGTCGAACCACAAGTTCGGGACGATCTTCTGCATTCCGTCCACTCCTTTCCTCGCTCCTGCGCCTTCGGAGGGTTAGACGGGCCCGGCCCCCGAAACTAATCGCGGTCCGTGCTGCTCGCCCGGTTCGACCGAGACGGGCAGGTGTCGAGCTTCTGTAGCCCCGGGCGGCAGGAATGGGCGCCTCCGCACAGAAGACATGTACGGCGGCAAGTCCGAACGGACGTCCTGGAGGCTCGTTATGAAGCGCGTGATCACGGTTTTGCTCGCTGCGACGCTCGTCGCGGCGCTGTCCCCCCTCGCGGCCGGAGCCGGCGCTCCTCCCCAGAAGGAGGAGGGGACCGTCCTTCTGCCCGGACCCGGCCCGAACGGCGAGACGACCGGCGGATGCTGGACCGGATGGGGCCGGCGCGCCTGGATCTTCACCGGCGGGGCGACCGCAGGACCCATGGCCAGCATGATCGAGATCGACCCCTCGACGTGGGACGGCAAGTTCAAGCTCGACGTCACCGGCGGCGGCATGGGCACCGAGGACCTCGACGTGACGTTCTACATCGACCCGGGCCATGTCGACCCGGCCGACCCCGCTCAGCAGGGCGGGATCGTCCAGAGCTCGGCGTACCTCACGAGGAAGGCCGGCGGCGAGGCGGGCACGGTCCCCCGGGAGTCGACGCTGGCGCTGATCTGCCTCGGGATCGGAAGCGGCTACAACGCGAACTGGTCGTACACGGCGACGCCGCCGAAGGCGAAGAAGAAGTAGCGAGCGGGAAAGATGGACGAAGCGGCGGGCCCGGTGCCCGCCGCTTTCTCTTCTCCGCCTACTCGACGACCACGCCCTCGCACTCCACGAGCTCGTCGAACGCGCTCCCCCAGCAGAAGTCGTCTCCGGGCCCTCCCTCCTGCAGGTCCGGCCGCCCGTCCGCCTGGTTGTGCCCGAGGTACCGCGGGCCGACGCCTCCGCTCAGCGAGTCGTCGCCGGCGCCTCCGTACACCTCGTCCTCGCCGTCGCCTCCGTCGAGGTCGTCCGGGCCGCCGAGCCCCCGCAGGACGTCGTTCCCGTCGTGCCCGGAGAGGCGGTCCTCGGCGTCGGTGCCGGAGAGGACGTCGTCGAACGCCGAGCCGAAGGCTCCTTCGATGCCGACGATCGTGTCGGTGCTGCCCCCGGACACGGTCGCGGCGGCAAGGTCCACCGTGACGGCGGCGGGGACGTCGCCGAAGTCGGCGGAGTCGATGCCGGTCCCGCCGTCGAGCGCGTCGGTGCCGTGGCCGCCGCGCAGGACGTCGCCGCCGTCACCGCCGCGCAGCGTGTCGGCTCCGCCGGCGCCGGCGAGGAAGTCGTTCCCGGCGGCGGCCGCGATCGTGTCGTCACCGTGCCCGCCGGCGAGCGTGTCGCCTCCGGCGCCGCCGTCGATCCGGTCCCCGAGGTACGCCTCCTGCGGCGGCGAGCATTGCTCGTCGTGAGACGGCTGCCTGCAGCGGTATCCCGTCGAGACGAAGTCGTCGCCGTCTCCGGTCGCGATCGCGTCGCTCCCGAGGCCGTCGCGGACGACATCGCGGCCCTCGCCGCCGGCGATCGCGTCGTCGCCGCTCCCCCCGTCGAGAAGGTCGTCGCCGCCGCGGCCGTCGAGCACGTCCGCGACGGGGTCGGCGGGATACGTCGGGCCGAAGAAGCCGCCCGACGCTTCGCCGACGAAGAGCTCGTTCGCCGCGCCGTCGCCGCGGATCTCGTCCGAGTACCCCGTGCCGTGGACGTCCTCGACCCCTCCCACGGATGCCCTCCCCGCGCCGGTGATCGATCCCGCGGCGAGATCTACCACCGCACCCTCGGTGAGGGCGCGCAAGTCGAGACGGTCGTCGCCGGCGCCGCCGTGGTATGCATCGTCGCTCTGTTGGGAGTTGGCGAAGAGGACGTCGTCTCCGGCACCTCCGCGCAGCTCGTCCGAGCCCGCGGCGTCGAACCCGTAGAAGGCATCCAGGACGTTGACGGTGTCGTCGTCGCGGCCCCCGCCGAGCACGTCGTCGCCGTCGCCGTTGTGGAGCGAATCACGCCCGCTGCCGGCCCTTACCACGTCGTCTCCGTCGCCGTCGCAGACCGCGTCGTCCCCGCCGCGTCCCACGATGAGGTCGTCGCCGGCCAGTCCGTGGATCACGTCGGCGCGCGCCGTGCCGCGCAGCGTGTCGTGACCTGCCGTCCCGACGATCGTCGGCCTGCGCCCGTGACACGACGCGGGCTGCGCGGCCGCGGGCGTCGTGACGAGCGTCAGGATCGCGGTCGCGGCAACGGCAAGACTCGCGGGCATGGCTCCCCCTTCGACGTGCGCCGTGGCGCCCATCGTCCCACGGCCGGACGAGCTAGCTCGCCTGCGGCTCCGAGTCGCCCGCGCTAGAACCTCCGCTCGAGGTGCCGCTCGCAGCGCCTCCAGACGTTGCCCGTGGTTCCTACGACGCAGACGTCCATGCCGCTCCCACCGTCGATGTCGTTCCGCCCGGAGCCGGACTGGATCCTGTCGTTCCCGCCAAGCCCCCGCAGGCTGTCGTCTCCGGGACCGCCCCGGATCACGTCGGCGCCGCCGCGTCCGCGCAGCGAGTCCGCGCCCGCGCGCCCCCGCAGGACGTCGTGGCCGCCGCCGCCCTGGATGCTGTCGTCGCCCTCGTTCCCCATCAGGCGGTCGTCCCCGCGGCCGCCCCAGACGAGGTCGTCGCCGAAGCCGGCACGGACGAGGTCGTCGCCCTTCCCGCCGTACTCGAGGTCGCCGCCGCGCGCGCCGCGCAGCAGGTCGTCTCCCGACCCGCCGTGGATCGTGTCGACGCCTCCCTGCCCCTTCAGCACGTCGTCACCGGGGCCGCCGACGACGAGGTCCTCGTCGCGGCCGCCGATCGCGAGGTCCTCTCCGGTGCCTGCGTCGATGCGGTCCTTCCCGCTCCCTCCCACTACCCGGTCGTGGCCGTCGCCGGAGAGCAGCACGTCGGCCCCGCGGCCGCCGCGGAGCACGTCGTCGCCGGCGCCGCACTCGATGACGTCGCGACCGTTGCCGCCGAGCACCGTCGCCTGCGTCTCGACGCACGACACCTCGTCGGCGCCGCCGCCGGCGGACACCTGCACCTCGGCCGAGCCGAACACGAAGATCGTGTCGTCGCCGCCGAGCGCCTCGATCGTCGCCGGCACGGACGCATAGACGGTGATGAGCTCGCCACACGGCGTCCCGACGATCGGGTCGCCGTTTGCCTCGACCTCGATCGGCGCGCCGCACTGCTCCTCGGGGTCGGGAGTCGGCGTCGCGGACGGAGTCGGCGAAGGTGTGGGCGACGGCTCCGGCGACGGGCTCGGGCCCGGCGTGGCGGCCGGCTCGTCCGTCGGAGCCGGAGACGGGGTCGTCGTCTGGTCCGGCGCGGGTGGCGGCTGCGTCGTGGGCTCCTCGTCCTCCTCGGCGACGGTGACGGTGACGGTCGCCGCCGCCGAGGAGGCGGCGCCGTCGAAGGCGACGAACGTGAACGTGTCGGCGCCGGTGAACCCGGTCGAGGGCGTGTAGCCGACGAGGACCTCGCAGGTACTCGTGCCGGACGCGATCCGGCACGCGGGCGCGCCGAGCGCGCCGAGCGTGCCCCCCGCGGGGCCGCCGGCGATCGAGAGCTCGAGGTCGTCCCCGTCCACGTCGGTCGCCTTCAGCGCGACCGGTGCCTGCGTCCCCGGGCGCGCCGACGCCGTTACGTCGACGGCTTCCGGCCGGTCGTTCACCGCCGTCACCGTGATCCCGACGCGCGCCGGCGCCGAGTCCTGGAGCCCCGACGTCACGAACGTGAAGCCGTCGTTGCCCTCGTAGTCCTCCGCCGGCTCGTAGACGACCTCGGCCCCGGTGAGCTCGAACGGGACCGTGCCCACGCGCGTGCTCCCGTCGAACAACGACCCGTGGCCCGGCAGGGACGTCACCTTGAAAGACCGGTCCCCGTCGCTGGGGGCCTCGCCCTCGAGCGTGAGGGCCACCCGCTGGTCCTCCGGCGTCGTCACGTCTTGAGGGGACGCGGTCGGCCGGACGTAGTCGAACGCCACCGTCACCCTCGCGACCGCGCTCTCCTTCGGAGCGGCGCACACGTCCGCCACGGGCTCCCCGCAGTCGTCCGGATCGCCGCGGTCGGTCACCTTGAACGTGATCTCGTCGGCGTCGCGGCCGGCGCCGTCTCTCGTGAACGTGAGCGTCGATCCCTGCAGCGTCGCGGTTCCGTTGGAGGGGCCGGCGACGAGCTCGTACGTCAGGTCCGAGACGTCGGTCTCGACGTCGTCCACGAGGTTCGCGAGGTCCAGCTGCGCGCCGGTGGACGGACCCTCAACCGTCATCGCTCCGCCGGCTGCCCCGGGACGGTCGTTCACGGGGGTCACCGCCACCGCGACGGCGGCCACAGCCGAGCCCGCGCGTCCGTCGGACGCGGCGAACCCGAACGTGTCGTCGCCGTGGAAGTTCGCGTCCGGCACGTACGTCACCTGCGAGCCCGGCAGCTCGAACGGCACGGCGTCGATCTCCGTCGCTCCGGCGCGGAGCGCGCCGTGCGAGGGAAGCGACGCGATCTCGTACGACAGCACGTCGCCGTCGGGGTCGGTCCCGCCGAGCGTGATCGCAACCGCAGTGTCCTCGGGTGTGGTCGTGGCGCCGGCAGCCGCCGACGGCGCCGCGTTGCCGAACGTCACCGAGACGGTCGCCGGGGCGCCGTCGCGGGAGGCCGCACACTCGCCGGGGACCGGAGTCCCGCAGCCGTCGGGGTCGCCGCCGTCGGCGACCTTGAACGTGAACGAGTCGTCGTCACGCCCCGGTGCGGTACGCGTGTAGGTCACCGTGGAGCCGGCGAGCGTCGCGGTGCCGCTCGCGGGGCCGTCGACGATCTCGTAGGTGAGGTCTGCGTCGGCGGTCTCGTCGTCGGCGGCGAGCGTCGCGAGGTCGAGCCGTCCCGAGGTGGCCCCGCCGGCCACGTGGATCTCGCCCGGCCCCGCCGTCGGCGCGTCGTTCACGGGCGTGACCGTGATCGCAACCGGAGCCGTGGCCGAAGCGGCGGTTCCGTCGGACGCCGTGAACTCGAAGCCGTCGGGGCCGTTGTAGCCGGCGTCGGGCACGTAGGTCACGCGCGTGCCCGGCAGCGTCGCCGGAACGTTCGCCAGTGGCGTCCCCGAGGCATCGCTTCCCGTGTACAGCGACCCGTGCTCCGGCAGCGACGTGACGTCGAACGAGAGGTCGTCGCCGTCGGCGTCGGTGCCGCTGAGAGTGATCGTGACGCGCGTGTCCTCCGCCGTGACGAGCGCGTCACGGGTCGCCTCGGGAGCCGCGTTGTCGAAGGCGACCGAGATCGTCGCCACGTTGCTGTCGAGGGCCCCCGAGCAGCTCGTCGTGAGCGGCAGCCCGCAGTCGTCGGGGTCGCCGCGGTCGGTCACCTTGAACGAGAAGGAGTCCGCGCTACGACCGGCGGCCGTGCGCGTGTACGTCACCGTCGAGCCGTTCAGGGTCGCGGTGCCGCCCGCTGGATCGTCGACGATCTCGTAGGTCAGGTTCGCGTCCGGCGTCTCGGCGTCGGCCGCGAGCCCTGCCAGGTCGAGCCCGCCGGACGTCTCGTCTCCTGCGACCGTGAGCGTCCCGGCCGAGGCGACCGGGGCGTCGTTGACCGGCAGGACCGAGATCGTCACGAGCGCCTGCGATGAGGAGACGCTGCCGTCGTTCGTCTGGAACGTGAATCCGTCGGATCCGTTGTAGCCGGGAGCGGGCACGTAGGTGACGTCGTCTCCGGCGAGGTCGAACGGCAGCGTCGCGATCGGAGCCCCCGCCGGCGCGCCCTCGTAGAGAGACCCATGCGCCGGAAGCGACGTCACGACGTACGCCAGCGGGTCCCCGTCCGCGTCGTCACCCGTGAGCGTGATCGGCTCCGGTGTGTCCTCCGTCGTCGTCGCCGTCGCCGAGGCGGCGGTCGGAGGCGAGTTGCCGACGACTGCGGAGTCCGAGCGCGCGAGCGAGCCGGCATGTCCGTCGTGCGCGGTGATCGAGACCGTGATCTCGTCGCCGGCGGCGCCGCCGGAGAGCTCGTACGTGTCGGTCGCCGTCGCGAGCGTGGACGTCTCGAGCGTCTCCGTGACGCCGCCGCGCGTGCGCCTCCACACGTAGGTGTACGTGAGGTCGTCGCCGTCGGCGTCGGCCGGCGAGACCGCGGCGGCGGTCAACGTGCCTGCCGCGCCGATCGTCTCCGGTGTGAGCGCGGCCGCGGCCAGCGTGGGCGCGGCGTTCGTCAGGGTCACCGTGACGGTGGCCGGAGCCGAGGTCTCCGCACCGTCGTTCGCGCGGTACTCGAACGTGTCGGTCCCGACGAAGTCGCCCGACGGCACGTACGTCGCGGTGTCTCCGGAGATCGTGACGCTGCCGCGTGCGGCGCCGCCGTCGAGTCCGACCAGGTCGAACGTGAGCGCGTCGCCGTCGGCGTCGGAGCCGGTCAGGGCGATCGCCGCACCGGTGCCGCGATGCGGCACGCTCGCGGTCCGCGCGGCCGCGGTCGGGGCCGCGTTCGTGACCGTCACCGAAACGGTCGCGGGGGCCGAGTCGGCCGCTCCGTCGTTCGCGCGGTACTGGAAGGTGTCGGTGCCGACGAACGAGCCCGACGGAACGTACGTCGCGACGTTCCCCGACACGGTCACGGTCCCGTGCGCGGCGCCGCCGTTCGCGCCGGCGAGCCCGAAGGTCAGGGGATCGCCGTCGGCATCGGTGGCGGAGAGGACGACGTCGGTCCCGGCGGTGCTCGACCGGCGGACGGTCGCGGTCTTGTCCGCCGCGACGGGGGCGGAGTTCACGAGCGCCCCGTTCACTGCCACCGACGAGCTCGCGCTGTCGTTGCTCGCGTTCGTGTCGCCGAGGTCGCTGAAGACGGTCGCGGTGTTGACGATCGTTCGACCGGCCGCGGTCGAGAGGGCCTTCGCGGTGATCGTCGCCGTCGCCGTGTTCGACCCCGCCGTCGCCGAGACGGTGCCGAGGAAGCACGTCACCTCGCGCTCGGTCACGTCGCAGTAGGGGGGCGTCGCATTGTTGCTCGACCCGGGGTTGGTCGAGATCGACGCGGGGTCGATGTAGACCGGCAGCGTGTCGACGACCGTGACGTTCGCGGCCGCGTTCGGCCCGTTGTTCGTGACCGCCAGCGTGTAGGTGAAGGCCGTGCCGGGGTCGACCGACGCGACCGACGCGGTGTTGGCGAGGGAGAGGTCCGTCGGCGCGACCGTGGCCGTGAGGTCCTCGGCGGAGTTGTCCGAGGGCGCCACCTCGTGTGTCCCCTGGCTCAGGTTCGGGCACCCGGTCACCGAGCCGGCCTCGGCGACCGAGCAGACCGTCGCGTGGTTCGTGACGGACGAGGCCGCGTTTGCCGCGACCGCGGTGACGATCGTGAGGCGCGGCGCCGTCGATCCGGAGGCGAGGCCGCTCGCCCTGTCACAGGTGACGGCCTGGCCGGCGGAGGAGCACGTCCATCCCGTTCCCGACGCAGACGCGAACGTGAGACCGGACGGAAGCGAGTCGACCACGCGTGGGGTCGCCGCCGCGTGGGGCCCCCTGTTGCCGACGACGATCGAGTAGCTCCCGCTCCCCCCGCGGCCGAAGCTGCCGGTGTGGGACTTCTCGATCCAGAGGTCGGCCTCGCCGACCAGCACGGTGTCGTCGAGGTTCACGTTGTTCGGGTCGTTGGGGTCGTTGTCGACCGACCCCGTGGCCGAGGTCCTGTTCGTGCCCCGCGGCGGCGCGTTCTCCGCTACCGCGACCACGAGCGTGATGTCGGGGGCCTGCTCGAGCGCCCTCAGGTCTTCGGGGAGGGTGCAGGTCACGGTCTGGCCGGCGGCGCCGCAGGTCCATCCGGTCCCGGTCGCCGAGACGTACGTGAGGCCCGCCGGCAGCTCGTCGGTGACGGTGACCGGTCCGAGGACGGTCCCGGGGCCGTCGTTGCGGAGGTGGATCGTGTACGTCTCGTTGCCGCCGGGGGTGAACACCTGGTCGCGGCTCTTCGTGACGACGAGGTCGGCCTCCCCCGGATCGGCGACCGTCGTGGGGTCGGCGGTCGAGTTGTTCCCGGACGCCGGGTCGTTCAGCGTCGACGACGTCGACTGCAGGACCGACGCGGTGTTCGTGACCGAAGCGGCCGCGCCCGCGGCGACGTCGACCGTGAGGTCGAACGACGACGACGCACCCGGCGCGAGGCCGCTGCGCGTGAGCTGGAGCGTCTGCGAGAACGCGCTGCACGAGCAGGACCAGCCGCTCCCGGAGGAGGACCGGTAGGTGAGGCCCGCGGGAAGGGTGTCGGTCACGATGATCGAGCCCGACGTCGCGGGCCCCGCGTTGTCGACGGTGATCCTGTAGGTCCCGGTGCCCCCGCGGACGAATGCGCCGCCGTGCGACTTCGTCACCGAGAGGTCGGCCGCGTCGGACGCCGTGAACGGCAGCGCGTTTACGCCGCTGCCGAAGTCCGCGTTGTAGTGGAAGCTGCTGCCCGAGAAGTCGTAGACGAGACCGGAGAGGGTGCCGCTGCCGGTCCCCACGACCTTCACCGTGTAGACCGTCTTGATCGGGTTGCCTCCGGCCTTTCCGCCGGAGTAGCGCGTGGGGCCGACGCAGCTCCTGTACGTGGGGCTCGTCGTCACGGCGTCCCACCCGCAGGCGTCCGCGTAGACCTGGTCGTTGGTCGCTCCCGCGGGGGCCGCGTAAGACGTCTTGACGTCGACGATCTCGAAGATCGAGTCGGGGAAGTTGACGAACGTCTCGAGCTGCTCGTAGCCGCCCGTAGCCGTCTTCGAGTTCAACGTGAACGTGTACGTCTGGCCGCGGTAGACGGTGCAGCTCCCGCCGCTGCACGCCGCGCTCGTTATGCCGAGGACGGAGTTCCGCGACTGCGAGACGAGCTTCTCGACGTACAGCTCGCGGCTCGCCGGGGTCGCGGCCGTCAGCCCGCCCGCGGCGGTCGCGGTGATCTGGTAGCCGCGCGTGCGCGCGTTGAACGACTGCTGGTTGCGGTTGATCAAGACGTTGTAGGTGACGTGTGCGCAGGCGCCCGGCGCTAGCGTGCCGATCGCCCGCGTCGTCGCAGACGGCGTCGCGAGCGAGAGGTTCGAGTTCGCCGTGGTCCACGCCCACGACGCCTGGACGCCCGAGGCCGCGGCATCGCCGCCGTTGCAGACCTTCGCGCCTACGGGGAACTCGTTCGGCCGCCCGCTCGACACCGACGGCTTGTTCGAGTCGAGCCCGATGACGTTCCACGTCGTCGGCGTGATCGTCAGCGACGCGGCGGCCTGTGCCACGGAAGGCACGGCGACCAGCGCCGCGGCCGCGACCGCGGCGGCGAGCAACGACGTACGGAAACGGCGCCCCATCGAAAGACCTCCCAGTCCCGATCCGAGCCGCGTCCGATGACTAGCCCGCGGCTCCCGACAAGGGGGTGATCGGCCGGTGCGGGACCAGGCTTTTCTACGTAATCGACGCAGAGGAGGGTGCGAGGGCCCGCTCTTCGCGTACCTCCTGCCCGCGGAGCCCCGGCATTGTTGATGGGGCCCGATGGCGCGGGAGCGCACCATCACCCCCATCTACTCGACGGCCTCCGCCGCGTAGGTGTGTCGGGCCCCAGCCCCGGGCGAGCCCCTCGCCGGCCCGCGGCCTCCGTAATACGGTTCCGCCAACGAGAGGAGGAGGCGATGGACCCTCTGCACTTCGGCGATCTCCGCGCGCTCTACGTCAACTGCACGCTCAAGCGGTCTCCCGAGCCGTCGCACACGCAACTGCTCATGGACAAGTCGATCGCGATCATGCGCAACCACGGCGTCGAGGTGGAGGTGCTGCGGGCGGTCGACCTCGACCTAGCGACCGGCGTGTGGCCGGACATGACCGAGCACGGGTGGGAGACCGACGTCTGGCCGGAGGTGTTCGAGAAGGTGCTCGCGGCGAACATCCTGGTGCTCGGGACGCCGATCTGGCTCGGGGAGAAGTCGTCGGTCTGCACGCACGTGATCGAGCGCCTCTACGGGAACTCGAGCCTGCTGAACGAGCACGGACAGTACGCGTACTACGGCCGCGTCGGCGGGTGCCTCGTCACCGGCAACGAGGACGGGATCAAGCACTGCTCGATGAGCGTCCTCTACGCGCTGCAGCACCTCGGCTACGTCATCCCTCCGCAGGCCGATGCGGGCTGGATCGGCGAAGCGGGCCCGGGACCGTCGTACGGGGACGACGGAGCCGGGCTCGACAACGACTTCACGAACCGGAACACCACGTTTATGACCTGGAACCTGATGCACACCGCACGCATGCTCGTGGACCGCCGCGGGTTCCCCGCGCACGGCAACCAGCGCTCTGAATGGGACGCGGGATGCCGGTGGGACCAGCCCAACCCGGAGCACCGCTAGAACCCGCCCGGCGCTACACCCGGTAGACCGAGGCCGCCGCCGTCGCGCCCAGGAGCTCCTCGTCTCCCTCGAACACCGCCTGCAGGCCGCGGGGGAACGGGGAGACGTACCGCGGCGGAACCTCGGCCGTCGCCGCGCCGCCGGCGTCCGTCGTCGCGGTCGCGAACAACGTCAGCGTCTTCCTGCCGTTCACCTTGTCGGAGACGTAGAAGGAGATCGTCTTCCCCGGGAGCGGTCCGGCGTCCGTGGTCAACACCGCTCGCGCGATTGCGGCCTCACTTCGGGACGCGACGGCGTCGTCCAGCGTCAACGTCGTCTCCCGGGGCGCCACGATCGTGCCGTCGTCCCACCCCACGACCTCCCCCCCGGGGGAGAAGCGCACGCTGCCGGTCGCATCGCCCGCCATGCAGTACTCGAACGTCGTCCCGAGCCGTGACCGCGGCTGGCCGAGCGTGCGCAGGACCTCCTCCGCGGTCATGCCGGCGCGCAGCCGGGCGAAGTCCGCGGGCGTGAGGTCTGAGACGTCGCTGCGGCACGCGCTCCCGCGCACGCCGACGGCACGCTCCCACATCTGCAGGTACGCCTCGGGGCCGAGGAGCATGTCGTCCACGATCGCCCGACCGGCCTGCACCCTCAGGTCCTCGATCCAGTCCGGATAGAGCCCGTAGTGCGCGACGCCGTCCCTGTTGACGTCGTAGGGGGCGCGCGTCCCGCTCACCTGCTTGTGGACCGTCGTGCCGCCGAAGCCCTCGAAGGGATACTCGACCGGGGTGGCGGCGTTGTTCCGGCGCGGCTGCCCCTGGTTGCTGAAACCGTTCGCGTCCGACCCGTAGCCGATCCCGAACAGGAACCGGTCGTCGGCCCAGCCGCGGTATCTCTCCCACTTCTCGACGAAGCTCGCCGAGCCTCCGGCGTGCGGCGTGACGACGCCGCCGAGCTCGTAGATCTTCTCGTAGACCGTGTCGTCCGCCCACGAGTGGCTCGACACGACGCCCGGCGTCACCGTCGACCCCGCCGCGCGCAGCTCCCGCCCGATCTGCTCGACGAGCTCCAACGCCTGGGTGCGCGCGAGCGAGCTCATGTGGTCGGGGTCGAAGATCATCCCGCGCTCGACCATCTCGCGGATGGCGGTCTCGCCCATGTCGCTGAGCCCGAGCGAGTTGCAGTGGGGGCCTCCGGGATACAGGGGCGCGGCGCCCGTCTGTCCGAACAGCGCCAGGACCGCGGCGAATATCGAGTCGCGGCCCGACAGCTCGTCGGGTGCCCCCGACTCGTCGTGGAAGTTCGGCTGGGTGTGGTCGTGCGCCTCCCCGTGGTCGTGCGAGTGGCCGTCGTCGTCGGAGCACGTGCCCATCCGCCAGAACGACCCCGTCTCGTAGAAGTTCCCCACGTTGACGATCGGCCCCTGGATCCCGGAGTCGCCCGTCACGCCGGTGAACGCGTTGTCGAACTTGTTCACGAGCTCCATCTGCCGGACGCCGAGGTCGTACACCTCCCCCAGCCGGTCGTCGATCTCGCCGGCGGGACAGGTGGGGACGTCGCGGACGATCCCGCAGCCGAGCGGCACCGAGACCTCCATCCCCAGCACCACCGCAAGCCTTCCGTCGTTGATCACCGCGCGCGCCTCGAAGGGGTCGTCGACGATGCGGAACCAACCTTCGCCTGGCCCTCCGCTCTGGGCGTCGACGTACCGCTCGAGCTCGCGGATCCGGCGCGCCTGCAGCTTCACGCTCTCCATCTCGTCGCAGCTGTTGCGCCTGTAGGGGTAGAGCTCGCACAGCGCGCCGTTGTCCACGAGCAGGTTCACGAGGAGCCGCAGTCCGCCGCGCCATGCCCGCTCGAGCCAGCGGTAATAGACCTGCTCGTGCGTGAGCGAGTGCGGCTTGGGCCATCCCTCGAACGTCGGCCACCCGTCGGTGTCGTGACCCTCGACCGGGTTCCCGCCGCTGAGCGCCGCCTCGAGCACCGCGCCGTGCCCGCCGGGCTCGTGGTCGGGGCAGTCGACCAGCGCGTGCTCGACGCCGAAGCGATGCCACGGCCGGCCGCAGCGGGAGCGGCCGCCGATGAACTCGAACGCCATCATGTGGAGGTGGGCCTCGAGGTGCCCGCGCACCTCCTGGTAGGGAGTCTGCCCGCCCAGCACGGGGCCCTCGACGTCGACCTCGATCTCGGGGAACTGCGCGCATCCGGGCCGGCGCTCGAACGCGAACGCCGCGGGCGTGTCGCCGAGGACGAGCTCCCCGGCGTCGCCGGTCGTCAGCGCCCCTTCGGTCGCGGGAAGGGTGATCCGAAACGCGCCGGGATCGCCGGCGATCGTCCAGTCCGCGAGCTCGCCGGGGCGCGCCGCCGCGACCACGGCGGCCCCGCGGCCGGCCGCGCGGTTCGCGTCGCTGCGCGCGACCGCGTCCGCCGCGGCATCCGTCTGCTCGAGGACGAGCCCGCCGGCGGTGGCGCCGGGGGTGGAATCCGTGACCGCGTAGGCGGCCTCGCCGAGAGCCCCCTCGCTGGCCGCGACGAAATAGCCGGCCGACCCGAAGAGCAGGTAGCTCCCGAGATCGGTCGCCTGGAAGTGGAACGGCTCGGCGCCGGCTGCCGACGCAGCCGTGGCGGCGAATCCGTCGCCCGACCGTTCCACGTATCCGCCGCCGCTCGCCTTGATCGCGTAGCAGCCTCCGGCCATGGCGTAGCGATCCTCCGGATGCTCGGCCCGGGGCGCGGCGGGGGTCTTCGCCTCGCCCGCCCATGCGTCGGTCGCCGAGCGGACGGACGAGTCGACGGCGGTGCCGGCGGCCGCGGGGACGGGCAGAGATGCGCCGAGCGCGAGGACGAGCGCCCCGGCGACGACGGCGTACGGGAGGGGCGCGCGACGCATCCGCTCAGCTCCTCAAGTAGAAGGTTGACGACTCTCCGTCAGGTTCTACGGAGAGACCGTAACCTCCTCCCGGCGGCTTGGCTTGCTGCCGCCTCGGCGCGCGGGGGCGGAGCCGCACGGACCGGCGCGCGGCCGCGGCGTCAGTCCGCCTGCAGGACCGCTTCGAGCCCCTCCTCGAGGACGGCGAGCGCCTCCTTCTGCTTCCTGCGGTCGCGCAGCAGCTTCGCAAGCTCGCGCGCAGTGGACGCGGCCTCGCGTAGAGCGTCGGCGTCGCGGAACAGCTGCATCGCGGCCCGCAGCTCCCGCTCGGCGGCTGCTGGATCCTTCTTCGCGAGCACCCGGCCCATCTCGCGATGGTTGGTGGCGCGCACGATCGCCGGCCCCACCGGGCCCATGAGGGAGCGCGCCTCCTCCAGCCGAGCCTGCGCGCGCGCGGCGCGTCCGCTCAGCCGCTCGACCTGCGCGAGCTCGTTCAACACGTTCGCGCGGTCCACACCGGCGCTGGGGACCGGCTCGAGCCGCGCGAGGGCCGTCTCGAACGCGGCCCGCGCCCCGTCGAGGTCCCGCTTCTCCAGGAGGACGATCCCTCTATTCATCTGCGCCCAGGCCGCCCCGAGCTTCCAGTCGAGCATCGAGAAGTGCTCCTCGGCCTTCCGGGCGGAATCCGCGGCGTCGGCGTGGCGACCCTGCTCGAGCAGCGAGCTCGCGACGTTCATGTGGAGGCACGCGAGCTCCGCCGGATCGTCCGTCAGCGGCGCGAACCGGAGGGCCAGCTCCGCCTCGTGCGCGGCCTTGTTGCGCAGCCCGACCTGGAAGTAGCACGCCACCAGCCCCGCGTGCGCGCGCATCTGAGCCACCGGATCGGGATGACCGCTGCGCTCGAGGGAGTCGAGGTACTCGTTGAGGATGTGGATCGCGAGCCGCGAGTCGCCCAGAGCGAGCGTGCAGCGCGCGACGCCCGCCACCGCCTCGTAGCGGAGGTGCCCGGCCTCGCCGCTCCAGAGCGCCTCCGCCGCCCGGTAGTGCTCGAGCGCCGCCTCGGGACGTCCTTCGTGCTCCTCCACGGCCGCGAGCACGCACAGCGCCTTGGCTTCGACGCGGCGCCACTTGCCCTTGCGTGCGTCGCTTCGGACGGAGCGCACGAGAGAGCGCGCGCCGTCCCGGTCCCCCGCGTGAAGGGTCCGCGTCGCGTCCTGTAACCGCAGGTCGAGCTCGACCTCGGCCCCCGGGGACTGGCCGGTACGAAGCTCGACCGGGTCTACGCCGAGCCGCTCCGCGATGTGCTCGAGCGTCTCGTCCGACGGGATCCGCTTCCCGGCCTCGATCAGCGAGACGTAGGACGAGGTCAGGAGCGGCGCCGCGACGTCGCGCTGCGACAGCCCCTTCTTCGTCCGCAGAGCGCGGATGCGCCCACCCAGCCCGGCGTCCTTCGTCGCTGTCATGGCGGCAAGCGTACGCGGGGCAGACGGGAGGCGCGCGTGGTATTACTATGGGGCTGACTTATAGTAACTGCCGTAGTCAGAAGCAGGGAGTCAGGAGCAGCCCGAGAGTCGCCGAGGTAGGAGGCCCGACGTGATCCGGATCGCATCGCTCGTCGCAGTCGTTTGTGCCGCCCTGGCTTTCGGAGCCACCCCGGCAGGCGCCTGCGCCCAGCTCCTCCAGTGGAAGCACTGCCTCTGACGTCCCGGGCGCGCCGCCGCGCGCGGGAGCGGGAGCTGAGCTAGCTCACTACCTTCATCTGCCCCATCATCGAGTGGTCCTCGTGCGCGAGGTTGTGGCAATGGAACATGTAGCGGCCGGTGTAACCCTCGAAGGTCGTAGCCACGCGGACGCGCTCGGCCCCCGCGACCAGAACCGTGTCCTTCCAGCCCATCTCGCCCGGTGACGGCGGAAGCCCGTCGCGATCGAGCACCTGGAACCGGACGAGGTGCAGGTGCATGGGGTGCGTCGCCGACGACTCGTTGACGAACGTCCAGATCTCGGTGTCGCCGAGCCGGGGCCGGACGTCGATCCGGTCGGGGTCGAACGTCTTCCCGTTGATCTCCCACTGCTGCGTCTCGAAGTTGCGCGCGAGGGTGAACTCCCGCTCGACGTCGCCGGTCAGCATGCGCTCGATCGGCCGGAACATCGTCGGCAGCTCGCTGGCGTCCTCCTCCTCGCGGTCGACGTCGAACGCGACCAGGGGCACGAGCGACGCGGGGTCCATCGGATCCTGCCGGTCGCCGAGGATCACACGCGTCCCGACCGGATGGCGGGAGAAGTCGACGACGACCTCCGCGCGCTCCGCCGTCCACAGCGGGATCGTCGCCGCCGGCGCGGGCGCGGTGAGCAATCCCCCGTCCGACGCGATCTGCACGAGCGGCTCCCCGGTGTCGAGGGCGAGGTTGTACCCGCGGGAGTTCGACGCGTTGAGGATCCGGAACCGGTACTTGCGGTTCGCCACCCGCAGATAGGGCGCCGGCCGCCCGTTGACGAGGAACGTCCGCCCTAGCACGTCGTCGTGGTCGTCCCTGAACCGGAAAGACCCGTCCCGGCGGAACCGCCGGTCCTGCAGGATCAGCGGGACGTCGTAGGCGCCGCTCGGCAGGTTGAACTGCTCGTCGTCCGGGTCCTCGATCACGTAGAGCCCGTTGAGGCCCATGTAGTTGTTGCGCGACGTGCGGTGGTGCGTGTGGTCGTGGTACCAGAGCGTCGCGCCCGGCTGCTCGTTCGGGTACACGTACTCCTTGTGGCCGCCGGGCCGGATGAGGTCGAGCGGCTGCCCGTCGCTAGAGGGCCGGACGCGGCCGCCGTGGAGGTGGATCGTCACCGGCACGTCGAGGCGGTTGTACCGGCGGACGACGGCCTCGCGCCCGCGCGTGACCTTGATGGTAGGCCCCGGGAAGCTGCCGTCGAAGGTCCACGCGGGCGTCCGCTTCCCCGGCAGGATCCGCACGCGCGCCCGACGCATCGTGGTCTCGAAGTAGTCGCGGTTCCCCGCCCGGCGGACGGGCTCGAGCACCGGGGGGATCCGCAGCGGGACCGAGAACGGCTCGACCGCGGAGGCCGCGCGGGCGACACCGGTCAGCGACCGCGGCAGGGCGAGCGCGGCTCCCCCCGCCGCCGCCATCTTCAAGAAGTCGCGTCGTGACTGCATCGGCTCCTCCGGGACGCGCTCAGGCGCGCCGGCTCTCCTCGGCTACGGGTGAGGTTCGCCCGGAGGAAGTCCGTTCCTGCGCGCAGGCAGGGCAGCCCGCCTCTAGCCGGTCGCTCTCCAGCGCCCGTCGGAGGCCCTCGTCGCGGCCCTCCTCCCCGGGGTGCTGATCCTCTTCCTCGTCTTTCGCGACCGCCGAGCGCTATTCGGTGACCTCGAGCGTCCCCGTCATGGTGTCGGGGTGGTACTTACAGAAGAATTCGTAGGTGCCCGGCTCCGCGTCCGCGAGGTCGACCGTCACGCTCCCGTCCGCCTCGACGTCCTCGTCGATCCCTGCGTCCTCGACGGTCAGGTTGTGCTCCGTGTCGTCCTCGTTGACGACCTCGATCGACCCGCCGGCCGCGACCGAGGGGTCGGCCGGGTCCCACGCGAAGTCCGCCGCGGTGAGCGTCACGGCGCCGCCTCCCCCGGAGTCGCCCCCGTCGTCGTCTCCTCCGCACGCACCCCCCACGAGCGCCACCAGCGTGAGCGCCGCAACTGCCGATCTCACCTTCACGCCCTCTCCTCTCACTCGACCCTTACCGAGCCGGACCCTCCGATCGTCGCTCGCGGACGGTAAACGGCGCGGCGACTACCGAGGTTACGGGAGGGCCGGGGCAGGCGTGGCTCTCCGATCCCGCACCGCCTCATAGCATCGGAAGGTGCCGATCCCTCACGAGAGCTTCGACTTCCCCGCCCCGGAGATGGAAGCGGCCGGCGCCGCGGCCCTGCGGTTCGCCGTCGACTTCGTCGCGGCGCGCGCGACGGCCCCCGCGGTCGACCTCGACGGCGCGGGCGAGCTGGCCGAAGCGCTGCGGGCCGCTCCGCCCGAAGAGCCGAAGGAGCTCTCCGAGCTGCTCGAGATCGTCGGCCGCGCCGCGGCCAAGGCCTACGACACCGCGGGCCCCGGCTACCTCGCGTACATCCCCGGCGGAGGCCTTTTCTCCGCCGCGCTCGCCGACATGGTCGCGTGCGTCACGAACCGGTTCGTGAACCTAGCCGCGCCGGCACCCGCGCTCGTGCGGCTCGAAGCTAACGTCGCGCGGTGGCTCTGCGACCTCTTCGCGTTCCCGCCGGAGTCACAGGGGATCCTCACGTCGGGCGGGTCGATGGCGAACTTCTCCGCCGTCGTCACCGCGCGGACGACGTGCCTGCCCGAGGACTTCCTGAGCGGGACGATCTACGTCAGCGAGCACGTCCACCACTCGATCGCCAAGAGCGCGCGGCTCGCGGGTTTCCCACCGACGGCGCTCCGCGGCATCCGCTGCGACGACCGGCTCAGGATCGAACCGGAGGATCTCAGACGCCGGGTGCGGCGCGACAAGCGCGGGGGCGAGCGTCCCTTCCTCGTCGTCGGATCCGCCGGCACCGTCAACACCGGCGCGATCGACCCGCTCGACGACCTCGCGTCGGTATGCGCCGAGGAGGATCTCTGGTTCCACGTCGACGGCGCGTACGGCGGCTTCTTCCAGCTCACCGACCGAGGCCGGGACGCGTTCCGGGGGATCGAGCGCGCGGACTCCGTCACTCTCGACCCCCACAAGGGGATGTTCCTGCCCTACGGGACCGGGAGCCTCATCGTGCGACGCGGCTCCGACCTGAAGGCCGCGCACGTCGGCGGCGCCTCGTACCTGCCCGCGCAGAGCGAGACCGACCTGCCCGACTTCGCCGACTACTCCCCCGAGCTGTCGCGCGACTACCGGGGGCTCCGCGTCTGGCTGCCGCTGCACCTCCACGGCGTCGGCGCGTTCCGCAGGGCGCTCGACGAGAAGCTCGACCTCGCTCGCAAGGTCTACGACGCGCTGCGCGACTGCGGCGACCTCGACGTCCCGTGGGAGCCGCAGCTCTCGCTCGTCGCCTTCAAGAGCCGCCGCGGCAACGACGCGACGAACCGGCTCCTGGAGGAGATCAACGCGAGCAAGCGCATCTACGTCTCGGCGACGGAGCTCGCCGGCGAGCGCTACGTGCGCGTGGCGGTGCTCTCGCACCGGACCGACGAGGGCCGGATCGACGAAGCGATAGAGATCATCTCGAAGGCCGCCGCGGCCGTCTGAGCTCCGGGCTCCCGCTAACATCGCGTCGTCGCGAGAGTGGCGGAATTGGCAGACGCGCCGGCTTTAGGTGCCGGTGTCTCCGGACGTGGGGGTTCGAGTCCCCCCTCTCGCACTTCCGTCCGGAGGGCGATGACGTGGCCCACCCGCGGCTCACCTCAGTGGCGCGCGCGGGCGACCTCGCTTCCGATGGGGTGATGGTTCCGCACGGCACCATCGCCCCCATCACGAACGAGGCCGGCGCGGCCGCACTATGGTCGTTCGATGACCGACTACTCCGGCGAGCTCGCCGCGGCGCTCGAGTTCGCCCGCGCGGGCGGGATGGTCGCCCTCGGCCACTTCCGGAAGCGGCTCTCGTCGACGCGCAAGGACGACGGCACGTGGGTCACCGAGGCCGACTGGGCGGTCGAGGCCCAGATACGGCTCCGCATCGCGCGCGCCTTTCCCGGCCACAACGTCCTCGGCGAGGAGGAGGGGCTGACCGCGGCCGGCGGCGGCGCGGCCGTCGAGGGCGCGCCGACCTGGATCGTCGACCCGATCGACGGGACGAACAACTACATGGCCGGGATCCCGGTGTGGGCGACGCTCGTCGCGCTGCGCGTCGACGGGGACAGCGTCGTCGGCGTCGCGCACGCGCCGGCGCTCGGCGAGACGTACGACGCGGCCGCCGGCCTGGGCGCGCGGCTCGACGACGAGCCGATCGCGGTCGATCGCCGCGGCGACCTCGGCGAGGCCACCGTGCTGTTCGCCGACGCGACGAGCTGGGCCGCGACGCCGCACGCGGCCGGTTTCGACGAGCTCCTCCGCAGATCGTGGCGCAGCCGCGGCTTCGGCGACTTCTGGGGGCACGCTCTCGTCGCACGCGGCGCGGCCCACGTGATGGTCGAGCCGGACCTCTCCGTGTGGGACGTCGCGGCGCTCGAACCGATCGTCCGCGAGGCCGGCGGCAGGATCACCGGGCTCGACGGCGACGAGTGGCGGCGAGGGGGCTGCGTGACCACGAACGGCGTCCTGCACGACGAGATCCTGCAGCTGCTGCAGCGGGCCTAGGGCGACAGCCTGACGCGCGTCCACCCCGCGCCGCTGCGTTCGTAGAGGAAGCGGTCGTGCAGGCGATTCGGGCGGCCCTGCCAGAGCTCGATCGCGTCCGGCCGGACGAGCCAGCCTCCCCAGTGCGGGGGCCGCGGCACCTCGATCCCGGCGTGCTGCCGCTCGAGCTCCTCGAGGCGCCGCTCGAGCTCTTCCCGCGACCCAAGCGGCGCGCTCTGCCGCGACGCCCACGCGCCGAGGCGGCTCTCGAGCGGACGCGTGGCGAAGTACTCGTCGGACTCCTCCTCCGCGACCTTCTCGGCGCGGCCCTCGATCCGCACCTGCCGCTCGAGGCGCTGCCAGTGGAAGACGAGAGCGGCATACGGGTTATCCAGCAGCTCGCGGCTCTTGCGACTCTCGTAGCTCGTGTAGAAGACGAAGCCGCGGTGGTCGAACCCCTTCAGCAGGAGCATTCGCGCCGACGGACGGCCCTCGCGCGCCGCCGTCGCGAGCGTCATCGTGTTCGGGAGCAGGAGCCCCTCCGTCAGCGCCTCCTCCATCCAACGGCCGAACTGCACGATCGGGTCGGGATCGAGATCGTCCGGCTCAAGCGGTGCGACGCCGTGGTCGCGCCGCAGCCGCGCGATCGACTCGTTGAGCTCCGGGAACTCGGACGGCCCGCTCATCGGGCGCCGGCGAGCATCGCCGCCAGCGCGCGGAACGCGCGGCCCCGGTGGCTGAAGCTCAGCTTCTCGTGGAGCGGGATCTCCCCCATCGTGCGCGTCTCGCCCTCGGGCACCACGTGCGGGTCGTAGCCGAAGCCCAGCGTCCCGCGGCCCTCCAACACGACGCGTCCCTCGCAGGAACCCGACGCGACCAGCTCCCGCCCGCTCGGGTCCACGAAGACGGCGATGCACCGGTACCGGCACGACCGCCTCTCCTCCGGGACGGCGCTCAGCGCCGCGACCAGCTTCGCGTTGTTCGCGGCGTCGGTTGCGTCCTCGCCCGCGTAACGCGCCGACCACACCCCCGGCTTGCCTCCCAGGGCGTCCACCTCGAGGCCCGAGTCGTCCGCCACCGCCGGCAGACCCGTTGCGCGCACCACCGCGCGCGCCTTCGCCAGCGCGTTGGCCTCGAACGTGTCGAACGGCTCGTCGAGGTCGAGGCCGGGCGCGACGTCGTCGACCGGCACCAGGTCGAGGATCGGGAGCAACACCGCGACCTGCTCGGCCTTGTGGCGGTTGCGCGACGCGAGGACGGCCTTCACTCCGCGGCCGGGGCTCCCAGCGCGCGCTGCTGCCGAGCCGTCAGCTCCGCGATCCCGCTCGTCGCGAGGTCCAGCAGGCGGTCGAGCTCGGACCTGTCGAACGCCCCCTGCTCCGCGGTCCCCTGCACCTCGACGATCCTCCCGCCGCCGGTCATCACGACGTTCATGTCCACCTGCGCGGTCGAGTCCTCGGCGTAGTTGAGGTCGAGGCAGGGGGTGCCGTCGACGATCCCGACGCTGATCGCCGACACGGAGTCGACCACCGGCGACGATGCCACGAGCTCCTGCTCCTCGAGCCAGCGAAACGCCTCCGCCAGCGCGACGAACGCGCCGGTGATCGACGCGGTGCGCGTCCCGCCGTCGGCCCTCAGCACGTCGCAGTCGAGCCACACCGTCCTCTCCCCGAGCACGTCCATGTCCGTCACGGCGCGCAGCGACCGCCCGATCAGTCGCTGGATCTCCTGCGTCCGCCCCGACGGGCGGCCCTTGTTCACCTCTCGCGGCACGCGCTCGGTCGTCGCCCGCGGGAGCATCGAGTACTCGGCGGTGACCCACCCCTTGCCGCGTCCCTGCATCCACCGCGGCACCGACTGCTCCACGGTCGCGGTGCAGATCACCTTGGTCTCGCCCATCTCCACCAGGCAGGACCCTTCGGCATACGGCATGAACCCGAGCTGCATCGCCACCGGGCGCAGCTCGTCCGGCGCGCGGCCGTCGATGCGGTTCACGGCGCCACCTCGTAGACCGCGCCGTCGGCGGCGAGCTCGACGGGGACGTCGCCGGCCTCCCGCCGCGCCTCCGCGAGCGACCGCTCGAGGTCCCTTCCCACGGGGAGGTGCGTCAGCACGAGCCTCCGTGCTCCCGCCTCGCGCGCGACCCGCCCTGCCTGCGCGGCCCTGAGATGCCCCTCCCACAGCTCGTCGGAGTCCTGGTTCGAGGCCTCGCAGACGAAGAGATCGGCGTCTCCGGCGAGGGCGGCGAAGTCCGCGCCCTCGCCCGAGTCCGCGGAGTAGGCGACGACGCCGTCGCGCGACTCGATGCGCACCCCGACCGTATCGGGGGGGTGCGCCATCGACACGAAGCGGAACGTCGCGCCGGCGAACGTCATGCTCGTCCCTCCGTCGACCGCGTGGGTGTCGAACCCGTCGGAGAGGTCGTCGTACGCGCTGAGCGACTCGATCGTCTCGGCCGGCGCCCACAACGGGAGGTCCGGGAGGCGGCCGCGGGGGCCGAACAGCAGCGCGTGCCGGAGCTGGAAGACGTCGGTGACGTGGTCGGGATGGCGGTGCGTCAGCACGACGCCCTCGAGGTCCTCGAACCGGCAGTGCCGCAGCAGGTTCTGCCACGCCCCCGCGCCCGCGTCGAGCCACACCTTGTGGCCGTCGAGATCGACGAGGTAGCCGGAGCAGGCGCGCTCGGGCGTGGCGAAGCGCGCCGAGCTGCCCAGCACCGTCAATCTCGTCGTCACCCGCGGCCCCACGGCCGGTACTCGACCTTCTGGAACTCGGGCCCGAGGAAGCGCGTCCCGAGCTCGCTCGAGATCCCCTCCTCGCTGGACACGATGAAGCGGTGCTCCCCGAGCGCGGTGTCCGGCTTCAGCAGGTCGTCGTCGCGGAGCTTCGCGTACACGTCCGCCGCCGCGACCTCCGCGCTCGACACCAGGACGACTTCCTCTCCCATGACGTAGTGGATCATCCCCGAGAGCAACGGATAGTGCGTGCAGCCCAGGATCAGCGTGTCCACGCCCTGCTCCTTCAGCGGGTCCAGGTACTCGTGAGCGACTCCGAGCAGCTCGTCCGAGGCCTGGTCCCCTCTCTCCACGAACTCTACGAAGCGCGGGCACGCGCGGCTGACGAGCGAGACGTTGGCCTTCGTGGCAGCCACCGCGTCGTCGTACGCGTTCGACCTGACCGTGGCCTCGGTCCCGATCAACCCGATGCGCCGGTTCCGCGTCGCGGCGATCGCGCTGCGGACCGCGGGCTCGATAACGCCGATCACGGGGACGTCGTAGCGGTGGCGCGCCTCCGCGAGCGCGTTGGACGCCGACGTGTTGCACGCGATGACGACGAGCTTGACGTCCTCGGCGACGAGGAGGTCCATGATCTCGAACGTGAACCTGCGCACCTCCTGCGCGCTGCGGGGGCCGTAGGGGCAGCGGGCCGAGTCCCCGAAGTACACGAGGTCCTCGTGGGGCAGGAGGTCGATCACCGCGCGGGCGACCGTGAGGCCGCCGACGCCGGAGTCGAACATCCCGATCGGCCGATCGGCTCCTTCCGCTACCACCAGAGCACTTCTTCGACCTGGCTCTCGGCGGTATCGATGTCCTGCGTCCACGCCTCGGTCGAGAGGTACTTCCACCCGCCGTCCGCTAGCAGGCACACGACGTCCCCGCCTCCTTCGGCCGACACGCGCTCGGCGACCCTCTGCGCCACCCAGATCACGGCGCCCGCGGAGATCCCTGCGAAGATGCCCTCCCTCTTCAGCAGCTGCCGCGTCCACAGGATCGACTCGCGCGCCGCGCAGAAGACCTTGCCGTCGATCGCGTCGGGGTCGAACAGCGGCGGGACGTACCCCTCCTCGAGGGAGCGCAGCCCGTAGACCGTCTCGCCGAGCTTCGGCTCCGCGGCGACGATCCTGATCGACGGGTCGTGCTCGCGCAGGCGCCGTCCGACCCCCATCAGCGTCCCGCCGGTGCCGAGCCCGGCGACGAACGCCCTGAGGTTCCCGTCCGCCAGGTCCTCGACGATCTCGCGTCCGGTCCCGCGGTAGTGCGCGTCGGCGTTGGCCTGGTTGCCGTACTGGAACGGCATGTAGTACGAGTCGTCGGCCGCGGCGATCTCCTGGGCCATCGCGACGGCGCCGTTGCTGCCCTTGGCGCCCGGCGAGAAGACGATGTCGGCGCCGAACGCGCGCAGCATCTGAACGCGCTCCGCGCTCGCGTTGTCGGGCATCACCGCGGTGAACCGATAACCCCTCGTCGCGCACACCATCGCGAGCGCGATCCCGGTGTTGCCCGACGTCGGCTCGAGCAAGGTCTTGCCCGCGTGCATGTCGCCCGACGCCTCCCCGGACTGGACCAGCGCGAGCGCGATGCGGTCCTTGAGCGATCCGGTCGGGTTCTCGCCTTCGAGCTTGACCCACAGCCGGACGTTCTCGGCCGGGCTGAGATGGGGGACCTCTACGAGAGGCGTGTTCCCGATGGTCTCGAGGATCGAGCCGTACCTCACGCCCCGGCGAAGCTCGCCCCGCCGGCGACCGACGGCAGGAGCGAGACCGTGTCGCCTTCCGAGACCTTCGTGTCGAGCTTGTCGAGGTAACGCGCGTCCTCGTCGTTTACGTAGACGTTGACGAAGCGGTGGAGCTCGCCCGACTCGGTCAACAGCTGGGACCTCAGGCCCGGGAAGCGGCCCTCGAGCTGGTCGACGATGCCGCCGATCGTCCCCGGCTCGACCTCGACGACGCTCGCGTTGTCCGTGAACTTGCGGAACACGGTGGGGATGCGCACCGATACGGTCACGACACTCTCCTCTTGGTTGTCTCCGACGCAAAGCCTATAGAAGGCCTAACCGATCACCACCACCGGTATTTCCCCGATCTCCCCATCCTCGTCGGCCGGCGACGCCTTGTTGATGAAGAACGCCCGCACCGACGGCGGCTCCTCTGCCAGCGACACGATGACGTAGGGCACCACCTCGACGGCCTCCCTTACGTCGGTGGGAGACGGGTAGGCCTCGGTGTGCGTGTGCGAGTGGAATATCCCGCCAAGGTCCCAGCCGTTCGCCCTCATCGTGTTCTCCGCGGCGAGCTGCTCCCTCCCGTGGATCGCGTAGCGGACGGGGCTGTTCTTCGTGTTCGTCGTCGGGAAGACCTTGACTATCTCTCCGTCCTTCATCCCGAGGAGGCCGCACGCCTCCTTGGGGTACCAGGCGCGGCAGTGCTCGATCATCTCGTCGGCGAGGGCCCTGGTCATCTGCAGGTCCGGCTTGTCCACCTAGGTCACCCTTATCTTCCCGCCGTCCTCGGTGAGGCGTCCGACGACCGCCGCCTCCACGCCCCCCTCCTCGAGCGCCGCGAGAAGGGCATCGCGCGACCCCTCGGCCACGGCGATCAGCAGGCCGCCGGACGTCTGTGCGTCGAACAGCATGGCCCGCCGCGGCTCGTCGAGCCCCTCCGCCTCGACGCGGGACGCCATCGCCTCGACGTTTCTCTTGCTCCCGCCGGGCAACACTCCCTCGGCGGCGAGATCGAACGCCTCCGGGAGCACGGGGACGGCGTCGAAGTACAGCTCCGCCCCCAAGCCCGCCTCGAGCATCTCGAGCAGGTGGCCGACGAGCCCGAACCCGGTCACGTCCGTCGCCGCGGCGACGCCGATCGCGAGCATCGCCTCCGACGCAGCCCGGTTCAGCGTCGCCATCACCTCGACCGCCCGACGCGCAGTCTCCGGCGACGTCCGTCCCTCCTTGATCCCGCTCGAGATGATGCCCATTCCGAGCGGCTTCGTGAGGACGAGGACGTCGCCCGGGCGCCCGCCGCGGCTCCGCACGACGACGCCGGGGTCGACGAGGCCGGTCACGGAGAGGCCGAACTTCGGCTCCGGGTCGTCGACGGAATGGCCCCCCACGACCGAGACGGCCGCCTCGGCGCACACGGCCGCCGCGCCCTCGAGCACCCGTCCGAGCAGGGCGAAGTCGAGCGACCGCGGCCACGCGACCAGGTTCAGGGCCGTGACCGGCCGTCCGCCCATCGCGTAGACGTCGGAGAGGGCGTTCGCGGCCGCGATCCGGCCCCAGTCGTAGGGGTCGTCCACGACCGGCGTGAAGAAGTCGACCGTCTGCACGAGGGCGAGGTCGTCCGACACCCGGTAGACCGCGGCGTCGTCGGGTGTGTCGAGCCCTACGAGCAGGGCGGGATCGTCATGGGCGTTCCTGACGTGACGCAGGACCTGCGCCAGCTCGGTCGTTCCGAGCTTGCAGGCTCAGCCCCCGCCGTGCGAATAGGACGTCAGCCTGATCTCGGGTGCCTCCACCGACCCTCACCTCCTCCCGCTCGTCGACCGGCCGGTCGCATCCGATTGGAACAGAGTTCTCGGCCGGGTGAATCGCCCGCCGCGGCGCGCCGAAGAAGGGGTCGTGAAGGTGCTCCTCGTGGACGACCACGCGCCGATCCGGGCTAGCCTGCGCCAGCTGCTCGAGCTGCGGCCGGGGTACGAGGTCGTGGGTGAGGGCGCGAACGGCCGCGACGCGGTCGAGGCCGTCGCGCGGACCAGCCCGGACGTGGTGCTCATGGACATGAGCATGCCGGTCATGAACGGGGTGGAGGCGACGCGCGAGATAAAGCGGCGTCATCCCGACGTGAAGGTCCTCGCGCTCACCGCGTTCGGCGACATGTCGCTGGTCTCGGCATCGATCAAGGCCGGCGCGTCGGGATACCTGCTGAAAGGAGGCTCGACCGACGAGCTCCTGAACTCGCTCGAGGCGGTCGCGCTGGGCCAGGGCGCCCTCGACAAGGAGGTGACGCGCGGCGTCATCGACGACGTCGCCCAGCTCTACCGCGACGAGCAACGGCGCGCGGACTCGCTGGAGGAGCTCGACCGCATGAAGACCGAGTTCGTCTCGGTCGTCTCGCACGAGCTCCGCACGCCGTTGACGTCGATCAAGGGCGGCGTCCGCACGCTCCAGCAGGCGTGGGACGGGCTCGACGACCCGACGAAGCTCGAGCTGCTGGACCAGATCGACCGGCAGTGCGACCGGCTCACGCACCTCGTCGACCAGATCCTGACGGTCTCGGGCATCCAGGGCGGCGGCCTGAATCTGGCCGCGGGCGGGTTCCCCCTCGGCGAGGTCGCGCGCGCCGCGGCGGCCGCGCTGGAGCGAACCTTCCCCGCGCGCACGATCGTGGTCGACGCTCCCGACGAGGTCCACGTGACCGGGGACCGAGGGCGGATCGTGCAGACGGCGCTCCAGCTGATGGAGAACGCGCTGCAGTTCACGGAAGGGACGGTGCGGGTCGCGCTGTCCGCGTCGGAAGGACGCGGCCGGCTGGCGATAACGGACGAGGGCCCCGGCCTGGATGCAGGCACGCTGGACCGCCTGCTGCGCGCGCCGTTCGGTCAGGGTGACGCGTCGCCGACGAGGCGCGTCGGCGGGATGGGCTTGTCGCTGTACATCGCACGCCGGGTGCTGGAATCGTCGGGAGGGTCGCTCGACGTCGAGTCGTCCCCGGAGCGCGGGTCGACCTTCACGATGGTCCTCCCGCTCGCGCGCCCCGTCAGCGGACCCACTCGATAGCACGGACTCCCGGGAGGTCCGACCCGCGCGTCACGAGATCCTCCGGCGCCACGTCGGGTCCGAGCTTCACCTTCGCCACGAGCTGCTTGGCGTCGTCCTCGTCCTCCGCGAACTTGATCGACTCGACGGTGGAGCCGCGCAGCTCGAGGACGTCGACGAGCTGGGAGAGGCGCAGGTTCTCGCCCATGCGTACGGTGATACGGCACTCGCCCTTCTTCAGGCGCGAGAACAGCACCCCCCTCAGGCGCTTGAGCGTGTACAGCGCGAGGACCGTGAAGACGGACGTGACCGCGGCCCCCGCGTAGTACCCGAGGCCCACGCTGAGCCCGACCGCGGCGGTGACCCACAGCGACGCGGCGGTCGTGAGGCCGCGGACGCTGAGGCCCTGCTGGATGATCGCCCCCGCTCCGAGGAACCCGATCCCGGTCACGATCTGGGCCGCGATCCGCGTGGGGTCGTAGCGGGCCCGCCCGGCCTCCTCTCCGAACAGGTCCTCGACGCCGTAGGCGCCCGCAACCGTGAACAGCGCCGCGCCGACGGAGACGAGCATGTGCGTGCGGAAGCCGGCCGGCTGGTCCGACAGCTCCCGCTCGAAGCCGATCAGGCCGCCGAGCGTGGCCGCGAGGACGATCCGCAGGACGAGCTCGTAGTCTTCGAGCGTCGCTTCCTCCCCCCGGCGCAGCGCGTCGGGGAAGCATAGGCGGCTACCGGCGCGGGAGCCTCGGGTCTCCGACTATCCGGTTGACGCCGGCCAGCGCCGCGGCCACCAGCACGGCGCCCGCGGCCCACGCCCACAGGGGCGCGCCCTCGGCCGCGAGGTCCGCGACGTCCTCGGGAAGCGCGACCCCCGCCGCCACGGGCGACGGCCTTCCGAAGCCGGTCGGCTCGATCGCCAGGTCGTGGTCGAGGTCGCGCGCGGGCGTGTCGATCGACAGGTAGGTCAGCCACATGCCGGACTCGGGGATCCAGCCCATGCCCTTGTCGCCGCGCAAGTCGTCGATCAGGCTGCGCGACGCGGGCTCGCTGCGCTCGAGCGTCATCGTCTGCCCGGCCTGCGGGAGCAGGTTCGGCCTGGCGTCGGTGAGCAGGAAGACGTCGGCCCGGATCGTCTCGGAGGCGCGGCGGCCCAGCGCGAGTATCCGCAGCGGCACCCACGGGCTCTGCGTGGGGATGCTGAGGTGGATCGGCGTCCCGTCGCCGATCTTCTGGCCGAGGCGCGCGGCTGCGCCCGCGTCGAAGCGCGCGGCCATGAAGATCGGGCTCCGGTCGGCGTAGAACTTCAGGACCTCGGGCGCGTCGGGCGGGAGGGCGAAGCCGTGATCCAGCGCCCACCGCCCCACCTCGTCGGCGCCGCCTCTGAGGATCGTGATGTCGAGCGCGTCGATCCGCTTCTCGAGCAGCACCTCCGCGCTCGAGCGGTTCGCGGCGGCTCCGGCGCTGACAGCCTCGAGCGCGACGAACGGCGGCGACACTTCGCGGACCAGCCTCTGTAGCGTCCAATCGCCTCCGCGCACGACGTCCGACGGGATTCCCGGCAGCGGCACGATCGATCCGAACTCGCCGCCCCCGCCGGCGAACTCGAACGACGTGACGTAGTGCTCGACGCCGCCGTGATACGCCGCGAGCGTCGTCGTGCGCAGGAGATTGATGGTCCCGTTCGGCGCGACCAGGCCACCACAGGCCCACGCGGGAGCCGCCATGACGATCGTGGTTGCGGCTGCAAAGGCGATCGCGATCCACCTGCGCATGACGTTCCCCCGTTCCCTCTTTGTCGCGTGGTCTTCGCGCGCTTCGACGGCGCCGGCGGGCGCGGTTGTTCCCGCAGAGGCTGGAACCTTTCGACGCCGCCTCTCCGTCTGACCGAGGAAAAGGGAGCGAAGGAGGGGACGTCGCGATGCGCAACCGCCCGTGGGGCCTTCTGGTCCTGTCACTCGTCGTGGTCGTGGGGACCGCATGCTCGTCGTCGTCGGGGGACAACGACGCGAGCGCGGCCAGGGACGAAGAGGTGGCCCGCCTCGCCGGCGGGGACGCAGGGGCCGGCGGGGACGCGGGAGCCGGCGGAGGCTCCGTCGCGTCGGAGCCTCGCGCGGTGCCCCAGAGAGCCGGCGCCGCCGTGGCGTACGACTCCGGAGGGAGCACCGGAGGGACCGCAGTAGCGGCCGACCTGCCGTTCGGCCCGGAGCGCGTGATCAAGACGGCCGAGCTGCGGCTCGAGGTCGAGGACGGCTCGATCGGCCGCTCGCTCAGGGAAGGACGGCGCATCGCCGAGGCCGCCGGGGGGTTAGTGCTGGCGACGTCGATAGAGGGAAGTGACCGGCGCAGCGGGCAGTTCACGATCCGCGTCCCCGCAGAGCGATTCGAGGAGACCCTGTCGGCGCTGGAGGGCCTCGGCGAGATCGCCGGCGAGCACGTCAGCGGCGAGGACGTCTCGCAGGAGTTCGTGGACCTCGAGGCGCGGCTTCGCAACGCGACGGCGCAGGAAGAGGTCCTCTTCCGGCTCTACGACCGCTCGCAGAGCATCGCCGACACCATCCGCGTCCAGCGCGAGCTCGAAGACGTCCAGCTCGAGATCGAGCGGCTGCGGGGGCGGCTGCGCTACCTCGAGGACCGCACCGACCTGAGCACGATCTCGGTGTGGGTGACGGAGTCGGGCGCCGTGGCTGCGGAGCCGGGACCCTTCGAGAGGGCCTGGGACAAGGCGCGCGACACGTTCGTCGCGGTCGTGTCGGGAGCGATCGTGGGAGCGGGCTTCGTCCTTCCGCTGGCGGCGCTCGCGCTCCTCGCGTACGTGGTGTTCCGGCTCGTCCGGCCGCGGCTCGCGCGGACCGCCGCCACGCCCGCCGAGTAGCGACCCGGCGCGACACGTAGAGTCGCGGGGTGGCAGACGCCGCCTCCCTCCACCCCGCCCTCCAACCCCTCTCGTTCCTGCTCGGGACCTGGCGCGGGACCGGCTCCGGGCGCTACCCGCGCGTGGAGGACTTCGAGTACGGCGAGGAGATCCGCTTCTGGCACTACGGGCGGCCGGTGCTCGCGTACTCGCAGCGGACGTGGTCGCTCGCAACGGAGGCCCCGATGCATTCCGAGATGGGGTACTGGCGCCCCGCCGGACCGGACGGCGTCGAGATCGTCCTCGCGCACGCCTTCGGCATCGTCGAGGTCCAGGAGGGGACGGTCGAAGAGACGACGATCTCGGTCCGGAGCAGGAGGCTCGTGTCGACGACGACGGCGAACCGGGTCGAGGCGGTCGCGCGGACGTTCAGGCTCGCCGGCGACGTCCTCTCGTACGAGCTGAAGATGGCGTTCGGGGAGAGCGGGCTACAGCCGCACCTCGAGGCGCAGCTGGAGAGGGTGCCGGAGGAGCTCTAGCGGCGGCCCAGGGCGATCATGTTGTTCAGGATCTGCCCCCCCGCCACCGTCACCGCGTAGTCCGCCAGCCCGTAGAGGTGGTCGTACCTCTCCGTCGGGTCGGGGAGGATCGCGCCGAAGATGCCGACGGTGCCGCGGCCGAGCTTCACGCGGCCGAGCGCTATGTCGGTCTCCTCGCCGGCGTACGCGATGCTCTTGCCCCCCGCGTTCTCCCACGCGCCCTGCGCGACCACCCAGTGCGGCGACGTGTCGTCGTCGAGCGAGTAGCCCAGGGGGACCTCGTAGTACGTCTGGCTCGCGGTGCGGTGGACCTTCCGCAGGTAGGGGTCGCCCCACGCGGTCGGCGTGACGTGCCCCGCGGTGAAGACGCGCCGCCCCACCGCGCGCTTCTTGACTATGCCGAGCTTGGGAAGGAGCTTCAGCGCGCCGTCGGTGAGGACGAGGTTTCCGCCCCTCCGCACGAACCTCTTCACGTTCCGCGTGGCAGCGCGTCGCGCGGCCTTCGGGTTCGCCATCTTCGTGAAGGCCTTTCCGAACAAGCCGGTCACGACGAGCGTCTGCGCGCGTCCTGCACCGCGCCGGGCCAGGCGCGCGGCCCTCACCGCGCGGAGCGGCCGCCGCGCGTGCTCGGACAGGTCGCGGAAGTACCGGATCCGGTTCGCGTGGTACGGCGCCGGGTCGGCCTTCTTCGGGGGCTTCGGCCCCCCATACCCGTCGGAGCTCTTGACCGTCTTGCCGTTCGCGAGGTACTTGACGCGTCCGAGGTCCAACGACACCTTCACGTGCCGCGTCGCGAGCGCCTCGACGAGCAGCGTCTCGAGCTCTCCCCGGACCGCGGCGATGTGCGCCTTCTCCAGCGCGTGCACCCACGTCGAGTTGGGGACCACGTGCGAGAGGAAGTGCTCGACGTCCATGTCGACGGCGCCCTTCTGCGTGAACCAGTCGCCCATGAAGCCCGACGCGTCGTAGCCGACGACGTCGAAGCCCGTCGCGTACTCCGCGGGCTTCATGCCCTCCTCGCCCATGACCTCGGACGTGTCGATGTTCTCCTGCTCGAAGTAGCGCTCGACGTTCGACGCCATGTGGCGGGCGAGGCGCTCCTCCTGCGCCTGCTCGACCGGATCCCACTGCCCCGCCGGCAGCATCAGGTCGGCGAACGCGTTGTTCGCGGACGTGAGCTCGCCGTGGATGTCGGTGGCTACGACCGGCTCGACGCGGCGCATGAGGCGGACCCAGTGCTTGGTCTCGGGCTCCGACATCGGCGTGTTGCCGAGGTCGGTCCAGCCGATCGTCGGGTACTCGCGGTTGAGGTCCTGGCCGTTGCCGTTGCCGCGCTGGAAGACGCCGCCGTTCTGGACGTCGCCGCGCGCCCACCCGTCCGGGTTGATGTCGGCGAGGTAGAAGTGGACCTTCTTCATGACCTCGGAGACCGGGACCGCGATCGAGTCCGGCTCGGTCCCGTTGCGCAGCTTGTGCGACGGCCGGTCCGCGGCCCAGCGGGCGAGGTCCTCCATGTACCGCACGCCGCCCTCGAGCCCGGCGCGCTCGGGGCCGTGCACCGACAGCGACGCGGCGACGGGGATCTTTCCCTTCTCCGGCGCGTTGAAGTCCGTGATCTCGACCATCCAGATCTCGCGCCCCTCGACGGACAGCGCCTCCTCGCCGAGGAGCTCCGAGAACGTCGTCGCGCGGAAGAACCTCGGGAACTCCTCCTCGAGCGCGAGGATCCCCGCCTCGTACTCGCCGTTGTCGTGCTGGACGAACGAGGCGGTGTTCTCGGCCTCCGGGAAGATGCGGCCCCCGCACGCGGCGCGGGGCTCGTCCGAGCACACTGGAGTGGCGGCGACGTCGGCGGGGAGCGAGCCGAGGAGGAGGGCTGCGGCAAGGCCGGCAGCGCCCAGCAGCGCCGGCCTGGAACGCATCGAGTCCATCCTCGTCCTATTCGTTCCCTTTGCCCCGATACCTGCGGTCAGGCCTGCTTCTGCGCCTCGAGCTCCAGCGCGCACGAGTTGATGCAGTAGCGCTTACCCTCCGGGCCCGGTCCGTCGTCGAAGACGTGCCCGAGGTGCGACCCGCATCGGGCGCACGTGACCTCGGTCCGGATCATCCCGTGGCTCGTGTCCGTGCGGAGCTCGACGTTCGCGCGGTTCGCCGGCTCGGTGAAGCTCGGCCACCCGCTCCCGGAGTCGAACTTGGTGTCGGACGAGAAGAGCTCCGCCCCGCACGCCCCGCACCGGTACATCCCGTCGTCCTTCGAATGGACGTACCTCCCGGTGAACGGCCGCTCGGTCCCCTTCTCTCGCAGCACGGCGTACTGCTCGGGTGTGAGCTCCTCGCGCCACTGCTCCTCGGACTTGTGGATCTTCTCCTGCATGGAGGACCTCCTGTCGGCAGAGCCTCCGACACTAACGCGGCCGCCGCCGTAGCCGGCCGGCGAACGAACATGCCGCGGCCGGGGAATCGCGGTGAGGCAACGGCTACCCGCCGAGCGTCCTTCGAACGGGGCGCGGCCCGGGCGCGATCGCGAGCCGCACCGAAGCGCCCGCGCAGCGCAACCCCGCGAACCCCCGTTCGAGCTCCCACAGGCTGCGGCCGACCTGCCGTGCCGAATCGAACGTGCGTCGGACCCAGCCGCGCAGGACGCCGCATAGGTCTCGCCGGCGCCGGTCTCCTTCGAACACGCCGGCGTCGAGGAACGAGAGATGGATCGCGGTCGCGGCTCCCTTCGTCCAGACGTTCAAGACCCCGCCGTTCCAGCCCCTGACGTCGTCGACGCGGCTCCCGGGCTCGACCCGCCCCGTCGCGAGCAGGTCGGCGTTCTCGAGCATCAGCATGAGGTCGAACGCGCCGAACTGCGCGACCGTCAGCTCCGTCCACCGCCACCCCGGCGACCCCGCCGGCCGCGGGAGCTCCCCGGCGGCTCGTTCCTCGTAGCGCGACGGAAAGATGATCTCGGCGGTCGACGCCGGCGGACGGCGGTACATCCGGTCGATCGCGTTCCACCTCGCCCGCCTCCACGCATCGCACGCGAACAGGAGCCCCTCGAAGTACGGGAAGCCGCTCGTCCGCTGGAGGTACCACGGGACGCCGGGGTAGGCCGCGATCTGGGGGCTCGAGAAACGCCTCAGAAAGCCTTCGAGCGTCGCGCGGTCGAGAGTCCCCGCGCCGTACCGGCTCATCACGAGGGTCGCGTCGCCCTCGATCAGAGCCTGGTGCGCCAGCATCACGTCCGACAGCATCGGATCCCGCGACAGAGTCCCCGGTAGCCGGAGCACTTGGTCGACGAGCGCGTGGTCGAGCTCGTGCGCGAGAACGACCTCGTCGATCGGCGTGAGAACGCCGCCGCTCGACCGGGAGAACAGACGGTCCTTGCGCGGGTTGTAGAAGCCGGCTGCCGTCTCCCTCGCGACGTCCACCGCGAGCGTGCGCAGGTCGACGTCCTCGGGAGCGAGCCGGAGCACCGCCATCCAGCGCCGGTCGCCGTCCGCCTGGACCGGCGAGTACCCCCGCGCCGTCGACGCTGCATAGCGGCGGCCGACCTCTTCGGCCGGGACCACGCGGGTGTCGATCGCCCTCTCGAACTCGAGCTCGCGGATGCGCTCGACGCTGCGCGAGATCCTCTCCACGTCGTCCTCGAAGCCGGCGGCGCCCGAAGGATCGGGGTAAGGCCTGCGGCTGGTCGCGCACTTCGGGACGTCGTCGATCGCGTCGTAGACCGTCGGCGCAGCTGCGTCGACGACGAGCTCCGGCTCGGAGGGCTCTTCGGGCGGAGGGGACGGCGGCGGAGTTCCCGGCGCGGGGGTGGACGAGGGTCCCGGAGGCGTCACGACCTCGTCGAGGGAGAGGATCGCGACGCCGGTGCCGCCGGCGAAGACGATCACCGCGGTGACCGTCGCGGCGGCGCGGCCCCACGTGCGCCCGCGGCGGCGCGGCTCGTCGTTCTCGAGGTCCTCCACGCGTCCCCCTCGTCCGGGCTACGACACCAGGGTCGCACGGCCGGGCGAGGGCGGCTACGGGGTTGGTGTCAGCAGGCGCAGGTGAGCTTGCGCAACGGGTCCTCGATCCGTTGCATCACGCGGCCGACCTCGGTGATCCGGCCGACGCCGGGGGGCGTGTCGACCCGGCGCTCGGCCCCCGTCGTCACGTCGATCGTCACGAGCTTCCCGGCGACCGACGCGTAGAGCTTCGTGGCGTCCGCAGAGACCTGCACGCCCGAGATCGCGCCGTCCAGGGCCCAGCGGTCGCCGGCCACCATGTCGCGCGTGTCGACTGGGTACACGAACGGCCCCTGCGCGACGTAGAGGGTGTGACGGCCGTCGTGCGCGGCGATCGGCGTGTACTGCGACGTCAGCAGAGCCGTCGTCTTCGTCTGGAGCACCTCGAGACTCTCCGTGTCGACCTCCGCGATGGCTGCCGACGCGGAGTCCGTCACGTACAACCGCTTCGAGTCCGGGGTGACGTTGATCGCGATCTGCGGCTCCCGCGCCTGTCCGAAGTCCGCGGGCAGATCGATGCAGTGTGCCCACAGCTCGTCGAGGTTGAGGACGTGGACGAACGCGCGCCGGGGGCCGAGGTTTCCGCCGCCGGTGGTGTAGAGCGTGTAGAGGAACTTCCCGTTCGGGCTCATCGCCTGCACGCGCGCGGTGCCGCGCATCGCCTCCTGCAGCTCGGCGTCGACGCTGTAGACGCCTTCCACCTTCTCGGTCGCGAGATCGAGGCGCCGCACGCGGTAGCTCGTCGGCGCCTGCGGGGGCAGGTACTCGAGGAGGAACACGCTGTTGCCGTCGGTCGAGAAGGCCTCCGGCTCGTAGTTGCCGTCGAGCTCGATCGTGCGCGGCTCCACGTCGCTCCCGGCGACGACCAGCGTCGTCGCGGTGCGGCCGGTCGTGTAGTGCTGCTGGTAGAGCGGAGTGAGAGCGACCATCCTCGCCTCGTGGGAGACGACCTTCACGCGCAGCCGGGGCCCCTTGATCGCCTTCCGCCACTGCGTGTCGCCGGTGATCGCGTCCCGCGCTTCGACCTCCGTCGCGAGCCGGTGCGGGTCTGACGTCACGACGCTCGACCAGTCGGTGGAGGGAACGCCGCGCGTGGTCGGAGGCGCCGCCTCGCCGCCGGCGGGGACGACTGCAACGCCCTTTCCGGTCGAGAAGTAGAGGAGGTCGGCGGCCTGGGCGCCGCGCTCGGGCGGTTCGCCGCAGCCGACGGCGATGACGAGGACGATGACGAGCAATCCGGCTGCCCTGACGCTGCGCATTAAGTCCCTCCTTCGGCCGGTTACGAAAGAGAAGACTGAGCCGGGGCCGGTTTGGTTCGGGGGCCGCCCGATTTGCCCGGATCACGCCAAACCGACGACTTGTCTCGCAGGAACTCTCGACGCGACATCGAATGACAGGTCTGACGACCTGCGGACGATTGGAAGAAGCCGTGCTCGTGACGCCCGCCGTGCGGAACCGGGCTGCAGCAGCCGTAGCCATCTGGTGTCTGTTCCTCGGCCTCCCGGAGGCGGCGGCGCGACACGCGCGCGGGGCAATCCCGAAGGCCGCCGGGCAGACGACGGTTACAGCCGGGCGACTGGCATACACCCGCGTGGAAGTCCCAGAGGCGGCAGGCCTGGCACTCCAGTACTCGAAGCGCGACCATGCCGCTCCTCGTTTTGTCGGCGGCGACGGCTTCGCGGCGGTCGTCCTCGTATCGGAAGACAGGCTCGATTCGACGTTCCTCGCCGCACGCCTCCCCAGGACCCGATCGGCGCCACGGCGCTACGTCTCGATCGGCGAAGACCTGTGCCAGCTCGAGAAGGCGTGCCGGGTGCCCGCTGGCACGTATCGGCTGTACGTGGTGACGCAAGAACCCGTCCGGGTCGAGATCGAGCTACAGGGGTTGACCGGGGCGACAACGATTGCGGCGACGACGGCCGCCACCGGCGAGCTGAGCGGCGCGACCGAGTCCTACTTCCATTCCACGCCGGGGGGTCCGGTCGAGGTCGCCGCGCACGGCGCCGGCTTCTCGCCCGAGCCCACCGGCCGGGCGAACCTGATCTTCTCGACGTTTTGGTTCGCCGGCTCCGATCACGTCATTACGCCAGCTCCGGCGAACAAGCCGCTTCTGCAGGTGGGGGACGCGGGCATCTGTCGCTTCCGGGGGTCGCCTCCGCCGGAGGCCTACGCCCCCGGCTGCCCGACCGGGGATATGAGAGGGAACTTCTCGACGTTCCGCGCCGTCAGTGACTTCGCCTTCCAGCACTGGGGCGCGGCGATCGGCATCGGCCCCGGGCAGTACGGGTGGGGCAACTTCGCGGTGCACACCGGGATCCGCGATCCAGGGTTCGTCGGATTCTGGCTCGACGTCACTCGCTGAAGGAGAAGCGGCACCTCCGACGAAACCTTCTCTTCGGATTCGCTGGTGTTCGGATCGCTAGGCGGCCTTCCGGTTCACGAAAAGGAGTGGGGATATGAGAAAGAGGAACATTGCCGCGGTCTCCGCGATCGTGGCGTTGATGGGCGTGGCGCTCCCGGCATCTCCCGCGAACGCCGTCGCCAGCGCCGGTTTCGGCACGACGTGTGACGAGACCATGACTCACTGCGTAACGACCGAGGTGGCCGGCGTAGGCGCCGGGACTACGGTCACCCAGGGCTATTTCACGGCCGTATGCAAGGCCCAGACCACCGGCGCGCTCGCGACGTCGGTGACCTGCTCGTCTGAAGGCGCCAGCCGGACCGTGTCGCTGCCGGGTCCCGTAGGCGCCTCGGCCGTGGTCGCTCGTACCAGCAAGCTCACGGGGCATCAGGTCTGCTGGTCCTCGACCGGTTTCTTCATCAACCCGCTGGGCGGCGTCATCACCGTCACCGACGCCGACTGTGCGATCGTAACGGCCTGATCCCATTCGTGTAGTTCCACGACAAGCACCGCGGACGCTCGCGAATCCACTCATCCCCCCGCGTCTCCGAGACAGGATCTTGCCGCCGGTTTGGTCCCGGCAGCGCGGCGGGGCATCCGTGTGACCACCGTTACACGTGCAGGAGGAGAAAGTCGAACAGCGAAGTTACATACGCGGATCGCGGATGAAGGACAACATCGAAATGGAAGGACATAAGGACATGAGCAAGAGAACTGCCGTCGCAGTCGCCGTCGGCGCGCTGTTGATCGCCGCCCTCGCCGCCCCTACGGCGGGGGCGGCCGCAAGCGCCGGACTGTCGACCAACTGCGACCATGACGGCCATTGCGTAAAGGGCAGCGCGATGTCGACGAACGGCGGGACCACCGTTTCGGTTGTCCCTGCCGTCACCGAGGTCGGAACAGCGGTCGCCATCTGCACGGGAGTCGGACCGGGCGCAAGCCTCATCCAGATCTCCTGCAGCATCGGTGGAAACAGCCGCACCATGTCGTTCCCCGGCTCGGCCGGAGCCGTCCCCCTGATCACGACGACGGGGACGCTCGAAAGGAAGCCCGTGTGCTGGAACGTTCTCGGCATCTTCCCGGTCCTGACGGGCGCGCCGCACCAGGTCCCAACGGGCGGATGCGCGCAAGTCGCAGTCTGATGACGCGGCGGCGGCTGGCGGTGGCGCTGCTCGCCGCCGTCGCCGCCGCGCCGCTTAACGTCGCACCGGCAACCGCTCGCGCGGTGACGATGCTCGACGCGGCCGCAACGATGGTCGTTACCGCCGACGCTCCCGTGTATACGAGGCTGCACGTTCCTCGCCCGGTGCGGCTGTCGCTCAATTACTGGTCGAAGAAGCAGGCCGCCCGTGTGCCCCGCTTCTCCCCGGGTGCGACGCTCGGTGCCATAGTGATCGCGTCCGATGACGACGCGGACGCGGTGTACGTGGCGGCCCGCCTTCCACAGGGCGCGCGGGCCGTGCAGAGGTTGGTCTCCCTCGGCCCGGACCTGTGCCAGGTTCGCCGCTATTGCGAGCTCGCTCCGGGAACCTATCGCCTCTACGTAATGACGGAGCGACCCGTGGAGGTAACCCTGAAGCTCGAAGGTCTCCGAGGGACGACTTCTATCGCGCCCGGGACGCCCGCGGTCGGTGAGGTCGGTGGACCCACGCACTCCTACTACCACTCGACGCCCCAGAGCGGAGCAGAGGCCGCCGCTCACGGTGCGGGGATGGCCGCGACGGTCGCGGGGAAGTCGAACCTCGTCTTCTCGGGGTTCTGGTTCGCCGGGCCGCACGAGCGGTTCGCGCCGGCTCCGGCGGACCGGCCGCCGCTGCAAATCGGCGACGCGGGTGCATGCTTCCTCTACGATCATCCACCTGCCTCGGAGGCGTTCGCGCCGGGCTGCCCGACCGGATCGATGCTGTCGAACCATTCGACGTGGAGGGCGCTGAGCGACTTCGCCTATCTCGAATGGGTCGCGCGGTGGAACCTCGAGGCGGGGGACTACGCGTGGGGGAACTTCGCCGTGCACACAGGCATCCGGCAGCGCGGCTTCGTCGGGTTCTGGCTCAGCCTGGACTGACGAACGTCACCGCTCGCTCTCGGCGCTTCGGGCACGGTCGCCGCACCGCGGACGGAGACCTCGTCTACGAGTCGAACGCGGCCCATGTAGGTCCTGCCGTCGCTCCCGCGGAAGAGGAAGTTGAAGGTGCAGGTCGCGGTCCCAGAGACGGCCACGCTGCTCCGCCGGGCCCATGAGGGGAATTTCGGCGTGCTCGGCCCGCTTTCTGCGGCGCCCGTGGGCGGGGCAGCGGAACGCCGGTGGGGCTGTCGGGAATCGAGGCGCTGGGCGTGGGCGGGGCAGCGGAACGCGGTGCCGCGATAGAGCAGCAGGTCCCGCGCGTTAGTGGAGCTGATTGATCGGTGCGCGAACCGCGATTGGCTGGCCCGCCCGCCTCTTGGCCCAAGACGGATTATTCGGCTGCCGCCTCCTGCATCGCAGCGATCAGCAGCGTGCGGGCCGACGACCGCATGATGTCCACGGCCCCGTCGCGCGACACGCCCGCGACATCCACCAGCCAGACGAGCGGTTCGATCCCGACAGTCGCGCGGATGGCGAGCACCAGTCGGCGTAGCTCTTGTTTTCCCAACCGATCCCGGAGCGGCGTCAACGCTTCCCCGATCCAAGGGACTGCGCGTCCCTTCCTGAGCACCAAGTCATCCCCGTCCCTTTCGCCAGCCTCGAGAGACAGGCGAAGCTGAGTCCGCAGCTCGGGCTCGTAATCGAGAAGGTGCCGGCACAGTAGTTCGGTGACGATGTCGAGACGGGTGACGGGATCACTCGGCGGGCTCTCGCCGAGCAGGGACGACACCTCGAGCATCGGATAGGTCGCCGCCAGAAGAGCCCGCTGATTCGGGAAGTAGCGATAAGCAGTCGTACGCGATATCGCAGCACGGTCGGCGACGCGTTCGACCGTCGGATCGAGGCCCTCGGCGAGAAGCTCGCGCGCGGCCGTTACCAGGGCTGAGCGGGTGCGGGCCTTCTGCTGAGTCCGGCCGAACGTCTCGTATCGGGTTGACATGGCCCCTGATGATACTCTAATGTCCATCATGGTACTAACATCCCATAAGGGAATAGCGAAGGGAGAAGGGGCGATGGGCGGAGCGGTTCCGATCATCCGGCAGGCGGGAGAGGGCGAACGGCTCTGGTTCGCCGGCGGTGGCACCTTCACGATGAAAGCGAGCGCAGCAGATACGGGCGGTGCCCTATTTCTGTTGGAAGACGAGATGGTCCGCGGCAAGACTACTCCGCTTCACTTCCACCCCAACGAGGACGAGGCGTTTTGGCTCATCGACGGCGAGGTTCTAGTGCATATCGACGGCGAGGAGCATCGGGTGGGACCAGGTGGCTTTGCTTTCCTGCCGCGCGGCATTCCGCATGCATTCCTCGTGACGTCGGAGACGGCGCGGATCATCGCGTTTCAGACGCCAGGCACGGGTGAGGCGTTCTACAACGCGCTGACCGAGCCGGTGTCATCCGCCGAGGACGAGGCGCGACCTCCCGATTTTGACCGGTTGCGAGCTGTTGCTGAGAAATCGGACAGCATCGTACTGCTCGGCCCTCCGCCGTTTGAATCGGTCACCTCGAAAACTCACGCACCTTCGGCACGCTAGCTGGCAGATGAAGTGGAGCTGCCGGGAATCGAACCCGGGTCCTCCGACCCCGTGGCAGGGCTTCTACGAGCATAGTCTGCGGTTCGATTTCGGCCCCGGCCGGCCCGCAGACGGCAGCGGCCGGTGCCTAGCTCAGGTGAGGTGTCCCGTCCTTCGCCCCGAGCACGCTCCGGACGGTAAGCCTGCTGAGCGACGCCGGATCCCGGGGGCGCAGGCGATCCCCGGGCCGACGGCCATTGCTAAGGAATGGCGACCGTGCTGTTAGGCAGCGGCATTTATTGGTGTTCCGAGAATGTTTAACGAGGTCACACCCGGAATCCTCGGCTCGCTTCCCCTGCCTCGGTCTGATCAGAGTCGATACCTGTTCAGCCCCAAGACAAAGTTCTTTTCAAAGTGCCACAGGAGTGTAACGACCGAGGGGCGAGGATCCTTCCCGAGAGCCGCGCTCGTTGAGCAAAAACCGGCGCCGGGCGTACGGGATCGCGCAACGGGCGGCGCAAGATCCCCTCAGCGGCGGCGGCCGAGTTCCCTTTGCATCTGCCGCACCGCATCCTTCTTCGCCTCGCTCTGGCGCTTGTCGTAGGTCTTCTTTCCCCGCGCCACCGCGATCTCGGCCTTCGCCAGGCCGTGCTTGAAGTACAGCCGCAGCGGCACCAGCGTCCGGCCCCCCTGCGCCACCTCCTCGTCCAGGCGCTCGATCTCCGAGCGGTGCAGCAACAGCTTGCGCGGCCGCATCGGGTCGTGGTTCTGCCGGTTGCCATGGGAGTACGGGTTGATGTGGCACTGCAGCAGCCACGCCTCGCCGTCCCGCACGGCCGCGTAGGCGTCGGTCAGCGACACCTTGCCCTCGCGGCACGACTTGACCTCGGTCCCGACGAGCATGAGCCCGGCTTCGACCGTGTCCTCGATCACGTACTCGTGCCGCGCCTTGCGGTTCTGCGCGATCAGCTTCGTCCCGCCGGCGTCGGAGCCGCCGGCCACTAGCCCTGCGCGCCGTCGGTCGAGATGATGATCCCCTTCAGGATCTCGACCGCCCGGTCCTTCTGCTCCGTGGTCTCGGCGACCTCGACGTCGGGCTCTATGCCCGAGCCGTTGATGTCGCGGCCGTCCGGTGTGAGATACGCGGCCGTGGTGAGCTTCAGAGCCGACGCGTCGCGCAGCCTCACGACCTCCTGGACCGACCCCTTGCCGTACGTCGTGGTCCCGATGAGCGTCGCGCGCTCCTGGTCCTGCAGCGCTCCGGCGACGATCTCCGACGCGCTCGCCGTGCCCTCGTTGACGAGGACGACCAGCGGCACGTCCTCGAACGCGTCGCCCTCGGCCGCGTACGTCGTGTCGTCGATGGCGCTGCCCGTCCTCGTCTTCTCCCGATAGATCACGATCTCGCCTTCCTCGATGAAGACGCTTGCCACCTCGACGGCCTCGCTGAACAGCCCCCCGCCGTTGTTCCTGAGGTCGAGCACGATCCCCTCGGCTCCCTCGTCGAGCATGTCCGACACCTCGTCGCGCACCTCCTCGCCCGCACCCCGTGCGAAACCGAAGAGCTGGACGTACCCGAGGCCGTCGGAGCGGAGGTTCGCCTGGAGGTTCGGCAGCGCGATCTCCGCGCGCGCGATCCGGAAGTCGAGGACCTCGCCGTCGCGGAGGATCCCGAGCGACACGGCCGTCCCCTCGGGCCCCTTGATGTGCGCGACGGCCTCGTCGGAGGTGAGGCTGGACACCTGCCGGCCGTCGATCGTCTGGATGACGTCCCCCTCCTGCAGCCCTGCCTCGAGCGCGGGCGTCGAGGGAAGCACCGACACGATCGTCAGGCCCTCCTCCTTGTCCTTCAGCCATACGCCGATGCCGGAGAACTCGCCGGTGGTCAGCTCCTGGAACGACCGGTAGGCGCTGGGCGAGTAGAAGAGGGCGTAGGGATCGTCTTTGCGGAGCACCTCCAGCATGCCCCTGATCGCGCCGCGCGCCAGCTCGTCGGCGCCGGGCGCCTCCACCGCGGACGACTGGATCTCCTCGTACGCGTCCTCGACGAGGTCGAACCCCCGGGCGTCGTCGCTACCGGAGAGCGGGAACCCGCGGCCCCCGGCGCCGTTCCGCTCGCCGACCCCGACGCCCAACGTGAACGCGGTGAGGCAGACGGCCAGAGCCGCGAGCACGGCCAGCGAGACCTTCACCCACTGCTGCATGCCTTCAGGGTAGTCGCTGGGAGACGGCTACTGGAGGTAGGGCATCGGGTCGACGGGCGACCCGTTGACCCTGACCTCGAAGTGGAGATGGGGGCCCGTGCAGTAGCCGGTGCAGCCCACGGCTCCGATGCTGCTGCCCCGCGAGACGATCTGTCCGCTGCCGACGTAGAAGGCCGAGAGGTGGTTGTACGTGGTCGCGAGGCCCCCGCCGTGGTCGACCGCGATCACGTTGCCGTAGCCGCTCATCACGCCGGCGAACACGACCGTGCCGGCATCGGCGGCGACGACGGGAGCGCCGTACCCCGCGCCGATGTCGATCCCCGTGTGGAGCCGCCGGTCGCCGAAGATCGGGTGCGTCCGGTAGCCGTACGGCGACGTGATCGGGCCGGCGGCCGGGAACAGGAGCTGTCCTCCTCCGACGGGAGCCGGTCCGGCGGGGGCCGGCCCCGCCTGGAGGGCCGCGAGGATCCGGGCCTCGTCCGCCTCGAGCTGTGCCTCGACCCTAGCGAGACGCTGAGCGTCCGAGCGAAGGTCGCCGAGCAGGATCCGCTTCTCGGTGAGGACCGCGTCCTTCTGCGCCAGGACCGCGGCCCGCTCGTCTCGCTTGGCCGCCAGCTCGGCGCGCGCCGCCTCGAGGTCGAGCTTCGCCTCCGCGATCTCGAGCTGCTTCTCCTCGGCGAGCTCCTCCTGGACCTCGGTCTCCTCCTGCAGGACCTCGATCGTGTCGATCAGCTCGGCGTCGGTCTCCATGGCCGACTGCCGGTACTCGACACGGTCGACGAGCTCCGCGATGTCGGTGGACGAGAGCAGCGAGTCCAGGTACCCGGCGGGACCGGCCTTGTAGGCCTCGATGGCCCGCGTCGTGAGGAGGTCGGTGCGGCGGTCGAGGCGGCGCCGGATCCCGTCGAGCTCCTCCTCGAGGAGCGCCAGCTGCTGCTGCGCGACCGCGAGCTTCTCTTTGGTCCTCGAGATCTTGACGTCGACGGCGGCCACATCGGCCGAGAGCTCCTCGACCCTCGCCTCGACCTCGTCGCGCTGACGGTCGAGCTCCGCGACGCGGTCGTCGACGTCGGCGGCGCGTGCGAGCTTCTGGTTCTTTCGCGCCTCGACGCGCTCCTGCCGGTCGCGGATCTCGTCGAGGTCTCCGCCGGGGTCTGCGGCCGCCGGTATCCCGAGACCCGCCACCAGCAGGGCAAGCAGGACGCCCGCCATCCCGCGCCCGGTCAGCTTCGGCAACATCCGCATCGGCGTCATCCTAAGTAACAGAGCCCCCAATAACAACAGTAGATACGCCCAAACCGGGCGAGCGCGCCCCTCTGAGGATCGTCGGCGCGCTCGGGCGGACCCTTTAGACCTCGAGGAACCGCCGCAAGGCGAGCGAGGACCCGACGATCCCGACGCCGGCGCCGACGCCCACCAGAACGAGCAGAACCGAGAGGATCTCGCCTCCCGAGAACGCGAACACGCCCTCCAGGAAGGGCAGGAAGTCCCGGATCGGCGGGAACAGAAAGGCGTTCGCCGCCAGGACGACCGCCCCCGAGACGGCGGCGCCTACCAGCGCGGCGAAGACGCCCTCGAGCATGAACGGGATGCGGATGAACCAGTTCGTGGCGCCGACGAGCTTCATGATCCCGATCTCGTCACGGCGCGCGTAGATCGCGACGCGGATCGTGTTCGCGATCAGACCGGCCGCCGCCACGAGAAGGACCAACGACATCGCGAGCGTGATCGTCCGGAGCAGCGCGTTGATCCTGAGGAGCTTCTTGATGAACTCGCCGCCGAACTTCACCTCGTCGATCCCGGGCGCCCCGTCGATGCGAGCCGCTACCTCCTCGGTCCACTTCGCGTCGACGAGCTTGACGCGAAGCGACGCCGGGAGTGAGTTCGGGGGGATCGTCTCCCACAGCTCCGGCTGGTCGGCGTAGAGCTCCTTGAACTCCTCGAACGCCTGCGCCTTGGAGATGTACGTGATCTCCTCCACCTCGGGCATGTTCGAGAGGTCGTCCTGCAACGCCTGGAGCTCGCCGTCCGCGATGTCGTCACGCAGGAACGCGGAGATCTCGACCTTCGACTCCCAGCCGAGCGTGGCCTTGTTCACGATCATGCCGAGGATCTGCACGCCGCCGAGGAGCAGGAGCGAGATCGCGACCGTCGAGACGGCCGCAATCGTCATCAACAGGTTCCGCCGCAGGTTCGTGACGGTCTCGCCGAGGAAGTAACCGACCCGCATGACGCTACGTCCCGACGCCGTAGATGCCGCGGGACTGGTCGCGGACGACGTCACCGCTCTCGAGCTCGATCACGCGCCGCCGCATCGAGTCGACGATCGCGTGGTCGTGCGTCGCCATCACGATGGTCGTGCCGGTGCGGTTGATCCTGTCGAGGAGCCGCATGATCCCCACCGACGTCGCGGGGTCGAGGTTTCCCGTCGGCTCGTCCGCGATCAGGATCAGCGGACGGTTGACGAACGCGCGCGCGATCGATACCCGCTGCTGCTCGCCTCCCGAGAGCTCGTCGGGAAAGCGGTCGAGCTTCTCGCCGAGCCCGACCAGCTCGAGGATCTGCGGCACCTGCCGCTGCACGACGGCGCGCGGGCGCCCGATCACCTCGAGCCCGAAGGCGACGTTCTCGAACACCGTCTTGTTCGGCAGGAGCTTGAAGTCCTGGAAGACGCACCCCACGTTGCGCCGGAGATAAGGGACGCGCCAGCGCGGGAGGCTCGCGAGGTTCTTCCCCGCGACGTATACCTCGCCGCGCGTCGGCTCCTCCTCTTTCGTGAGCAGCTTGAGGAACGTCGACTTGCCCGAGCCGGAGGGACCGACGACGAAGACGAACTCGCCCTTCTCGATGTCGATCGAGACGCCGCTCAGGGCGCGGATGCCCCCCTTGTACTCCTTGTAGACGTCTACGGTCCTGATCATCGTCTAGAGCGTACCGGAGCGCGGGTCACGAGTGCGCGACCGTGGCCTTGCGCTTGAGCTCGGCTTCGATGAAGCGGTCGATGTCGCCGTCGAGAACCGCCTGCACGTTGCCGACCTCGGCCTCGGTTCTGTGGTCTTTGACCATTTGGTACGGATGCATCACGTACGACCGGATCTGCGAGCCGAAGCCGATCTCGCGGCGCTCCCCCCGCAGCGCGTCGATCTCCGCCCCCCGCTCCTCGCGCGCCTTCGCCAGCAGCCGCGACCTCAGCACGCGCATCGCGACCGCCCGGTTCTGCATCTGCGAACGCTCGTTCTGGCACGACACGACGATGCCTGTCGGGAGGTGCGTGATCCGCACCGCCGAGTCGGTCACGTTGACGTGCTGCCCCCCCGCTCCCGACGATCTGTAGGTGTCCACGCGGAGGTCGTCCGGCGAGATCTCGACGTCGATGTCGTCCTCGACCTCGGGCGTCACGTCCACCGAGGCGAACGAAGTGTGCCTGCGCCTGTTCGCGTCGAACGGAGAGATCCGGACGAGCCGGTGCACGCCGCGCTCGGCCGCGAGCAGCCCGTAGGCGTGGCGGCCGGTGACGGTCGCGGTGGCGCTCTTCAGCCCGGCCTCCTCCCCCGGCGTGACCTCGAGGACCTCGGTCGCGAAGCCGCGGCGCTCGGCCCACCGCAGGTACATGCGCAGGAGCTGCTCCGCCCAGTCCTGCGAATCGGTTCCCCCTTCTCCCGCGTTGACGGACAGGATCGCAGGGTTCTCGTCGAACTCGCCCCCGAGGAGCGACACGACCTCGAGCGATCCGATCTCGTTCTCGAGCGCGCCGAGCTCCTCCTCCACGTCGCCCGCGGCACCGGAGTCCTTCTCCGACTCCGCGAGCTCCCACATGAGCTCGGCGTCGTCGAGGCGCTGCGCGATCGAGTCGTAGAGCCGGACGTCGTCGCCAAGGCGCGCCAGCTCCGCCATGGTCTTCTGTGCGGACGAGGGGTCGTCCCAGAGGTCGGGGGCCGCAGCCCGAGCGCGGACCTCGTCTAGACGAGCGCGTTTGCGGTCGACGTCAAAGGTACTCCTTGACGTGAGAGAGCTTCTCGCGCAGCGCGGCCACGCGTTCGGTGACGTCGGCCATGACCCGAGCCTACGCAATAAGAAGAAGGAGGCCGGTTGCCCGGCCTCCTTCTCTCTCCCTTGCGAGGTGCGGATCTTCTACCTGCGCCTGCGCCCGCTCAACATGACTCCTGCGCCCGTGAGGGACAGCCCCGTCCCCAGGAAGATCAGGAGGTTCGCTCCGGTGAAGGGCAGCAGCCCTCCGAGCGGCGCCGTCGGCTGCCGGCTCGCCAGCGTCGGCGTCTCCGGCCGCTGGATGCGCTCGCCCAGCACGGTAGGCCTGTCGGGCCTGTTCGGGCGACCGGGGCGGGTGATCACGTCCGGCTTCACCACGTCGGGGTCCTTGCCCGGCGGCGGCGTCGGGTTCACACACGGCTGCGTGCCGGGCATCGTCGGGTCTGCGTCGCACGGCCCCTCCGGGTTGTTGCACGGCTGCGTCCCCGGCATGTTCGGGTCTGCGTCGCACGGGCCGTTCGGCGGCGGGGTGTGGCAGCTGTTGCCCGGGCAGGGGTTGCAGCTGTTGCCGGGGCACTCCGGCTTGCCACAGCTGTTCCCGGGGCACTCCGGCTTTCCGGGGTTGCACTTCTTGCCCGTGCACGGCGGCGGCGTGGAGCCGGGGGTGCAGCTGGTGTGGGCGGGGTTGCCCTTGCCGATGCCGTTGTTGCCGTCACACTCGTAGCCGTTGTTGGGGTCCTTGCCGTTCGGCAGCTGGCCCGGAGGGTTCTTGTTGTCGGCGTTGCCGACGCAGCCGGCGCACGGCTTGCCGCCGCCGTTGCCGCCGCCGTTGCCGTTCTGCGACGGCGACCCGTCACACGTCGAGGCGTAGGGACCCGAGCCCTGACCGTTCTGGTCGCAGCCCTTGCCGTCCTGGCCGGGAGCGCTCTCCCACCCGTCGTCCTTGCCCGCGGACGCCGAGGAGCCCCCGCCGGCCGGCGACGAGCCGTCCGAGGCGGTCCCGTTGCCGTTCGATGCGCCGGGAGCGGAGCCCGCGTCGTTCTTGCCGTTCGCGTTTCCGTTGCCGTTCTCACTGCCGTTGCCGTTGCCACCCGCGTTGCCCTTGTCGGCGGAGTTCCCGGGAGCGCTGTTGGACGCCGCCGCGGGGGCTTCGTCCTTCTTCTCGCCCCCGTTCCCGTTGTTGCCGTTCGACTCGGGGGCCGCGGCGGACGCGACGGCGGGAAGCGACTCGTCCTTCTTACCGGAGTTCCCGTTGCCCGAGTCGGCGAACACGGGACCGGCGACGATCATCAGGACGCCCACGATCATCGCGAGGACACCGGAAGCCCTCTGGTTCCTGCGCACTGTCTTCGACACCTGCGGCTCCTTTGCTTCGACTGCCTGACCGGCGGGAGTACCGGCCGCTAAAGGAATTCCACCCGGTTGCCGACATCGCTTCCAGATGTTGGTAGCAGTCTTCCAGATCCTGGGAGCCACCACAACGTCCTGGCGGGCCATTTTCCTAAAGTTTCCAGCAGTCCTTTCGGACTAGTCCCAAGCACACGCCGCCGCCGCTTCCGCGCGCGCCGTCCATCCGGGCGCGCGACGGGGGCCGGAAAACCGGCCCCCGTGACTGGCTCGCGTTGGTCCTTCCCGGAGCCCTGAGCGGTGAGCGCCCTACCCCGCGCTGCCCCGGGCCGCGAGGATCCCCGCGCCGATCAGGAGCAGACACACGGCGACGCCCGCCACGCTCGGCAACCCCGAGCCCGTGAACGGGAGCTGCCGCCCGGCGAAGACGGCGCCGCGCTCCGAGGCCTCGTCGGCGCCGCGGGCGACCGGTTGCGCCAGGCGCTCTCCGAGGACCTCGGCGCTCTCCTCCGTTTTCACGGTCGGCGTTGCCGGCCGGGTGATCACGCCGCCGAGCACGTCCACGTCGTCCTCGCAGGCCCCGACGCCGCCGGCCATCGTCTCCTCGGGACACGGTGCCGTCGGGAGGACACCGGTGACGCACGGCTGGAGGCCCGGCATGGTGGCGTCGGCGTCGCACGGCCCTGACGGAGCGGACGTGGCGGGCTTGGGCTTGCCGCCGCACCAGCCCTCGTTGTCGTCTTCGAAGTCGTCGTCGTTGCCGCAGCCGTTGTTGCCGTCCTGGTCGGCCTTGTCGACCCCGCCGGGGCCGTTGGGCTTGTCGGCGCCGCCGTTGCTGC
>JBHELD010000029.1:0-35623 GCA_046263255.1 Actinomycetota bacterium | reverse complement strand
GTTCCGCTTCGGCAAGCTGCTCGAGTCGAACTACGAGCTCAAGCAGGCGCTGTCGGACCAGACGATGGACGTCGCGCGCCGGCGCGGGCTCCTCGAGGAGCTCCTCGCCGGCAAGGTCTCGGAGCACACGCTCGGGCTGCTGACGTTCATCGTCGCCCAGGGGCGGGCGCGCCAGCTGCCGCAGATCCTCGACGAGCTCGGCGACCTCGCCGCGCAGGCGCGCAACACCGCCGTCGCCGAGGTCCGCAGCGCGGTCCCGCTCGACGGACCGCAGCGGGAGCAGCTCGCCGAGGCGCTGTCGAAGGCGACGGGCAAGAAGGTCGAGGTGAAGGTCCTGGTCGACCCGTCGGTCGTCGGCGGCGTCGTGGCCAAGGTCGGAGACACGATCATCGACGGCACCGTCCGGCGCCGTCTCGAACAGCTGAAAGAGCAGGTGAGGGGATAGTGGCAAACGGCAACAGCGGGGCAGACGGCGGTGGGATCGACGCCGCGACCGGCACGCTGACGATCTCGCCCGACGAGATCTCCTCCGCCCTCAAGCGCTACGTCACGGACTTCCGACCCACGACCGAGCGCGAGGAGGTCGGGATCGTGACGGAGGTCGGCGACGGGATCGCGCGCATCAGCGGCCTTCCGGGCGCGATGGCGAACGAGATGCTGGAGTTCCCCGGCGGGGTCGTAGGCCTCGCGATGAACCTCGACGAGGACGAGATCGGCTGCGTCATTCTGGGTGAGGCGAGCCACGTCGAGGAGGGCGACCCCGTCAAGCAGACCGGCAAGATCCTGTCGGTCGGCGTGGGCGACGAGCTGCTCGGCCGCGTGGTCGACGCTCTCGGCAATCCCGTCGACGGCAAGGGACCTATTCGGACGTCGACGCGGCGCCCGCTGGAGGTTCAGGCCCCCGGCGTCACCGCGCGTCAGCCGGTGCACGAGCCGCTCCAGACCGGCATCAAGGCCATCGATGCGATGACGCCCGTGGGCAGGGGGCAGCGCGAGCTGATCATCGGCGACCGCCAGACGGGCAAGACCGCCATCGCCATCGACACGATCATCAACCAGCGCGACCAGTGGGGCACCGACCAGCAGGTCAAGTGCATCTACGTCGCGGTGGGCCAGAAGGCGTCGACGGTCGCGGAGGTCGTCGGTGCGCTCGAGGAGACGGGGGCCATGGAGTACACGGTCGTCGTCAACGCCGCGGCGTCCGACCCCGCTCCGTTCCAGTTCCTCGCGCCGTACTCCGGCTGCGCCATGGGCCAGCACTGGATGGAGAACGGGGAGCACGCGCTGATCATCTACGACGACCTGAGCAAGCAGGCGATCGCCTACCGGCAGCTCTCGCTGCTGCTCCGCCGCCCGCCGGGCCGCGAGGCGTACCCGGGCGACGTCTTCTACCTGCACTCGCGGCTGCTGGAGCGTTCGGCGAAGCTGTCGGACGAGAACGGCGCCGGGTCGCTGACCGCGCTGCCGATCATCGAGACCAAGGGCGGCGACGTGTCCGCCTACATCCCGACGAACGTGATCTCGATCACAGACGGGCAGATCTTCCTCGAGTCGGACCTGTTCTTCTCGGGGGTTCGGCCGGCGATCAACGTCGGCATCTCGGTCAGCCGCGTGGGCGGCAACGCGCAGGTGAAGGCGATGAAGCAGGTCGCCGGGCGTCTGCGTCTGGACCTCGCCCAGTACCGCGAGCTCGAGGCGTTCGCGGAGTTCGGATCCGATCTCGACAAGGCGTCGCAGGCGCAGCTCGACCGCGGCGCGCGGATCGTCGAGATCCTGAAGCAGCCGCAGTACACGCCGTTCAAGGTCGAGGACCAGATCATCACGATCTGGGCGGTGACCAACGGCTACGCGGACGACGTGCCGGTCGACAAGGTCTCGGCGTTCGAGTCCGCGCTGCTCGACCACGTCCGCACTCGCCACGCGAGCACCGGCGAGACGATCCGGTCGACGGGCAAGCTCGACGATCAGACCGAGGAGAGCCTCAAGTCGGCGGTGGAGGAGTTCAAGTCGGCATGGGGCGACACGACCGAGACCACGGCGTCTGCGGAAGGCGTGCCCGAGACCGGAGGGCGGGGCGCGGTGAACGCGGCGACGCCGGGCGACACCACGGCGAACCTGCAGACGGCCGGCACGGATTCGGTGTCGGGAGAGTAGCTAGATGGCTCAGCTCCGCGACATCAAGCGCCGGATCGGGTCGGTCCAGTCCACCCAGAAGATCACGCGCGCCATGGAGCTCATCGCCTCGTCCCGCATCATCAAGGCGCAGCAGCGAGTCGACGCGGCCCGTCCGTACGCCGAGGAGATGCGGAGCCTGATGGCGTCCGTCGCGAAGAACGCCGGCAGCATCGACCACCCGCTGCTGAAGCAGCGAGAGACGGTCGGAACCGTCGGCACGATCGTGATCACCGCCGACCGCGGCCTCGCCGGCGCGTACAACTCGAACGTGATCAGGGCGGCCGAGCGGGACATGCGGGAGCACGAGCAGACGCGATTGTTCGTCGCCGGGAAGAAGGGCGTCTCGTACTTCCGGTTCCGCGGGTACGAGCTCACGGAGTCGTGGCAGGGGATGTCGGACCAGCCGTCGATCGACGACGCCCGCGCGGTCGCCAAAGCCGCCGCCGGTGCGTTCACGGACGGCGACGTCGACGAGGTGCGCCTCGTCTACACCCGCTTCGAGTCGGCGCTGTCGCAGCGGCCGGTCGTGCTGAAGCTTCTGCCGGTCCCGAGCGAGGACCTCGAAGAGGAGCGGGGATCCGGAGGACCGTCGGCGAACTACGTCTTCGAGCCCGATCCGGCGGACATCCTGGGCTACCTGTTGCCGCGTTACGTCGAGGGGTCGGTGTACCAGGGGATGCTGGAGGCCGCGGCGTCCGAGCACGCGGCGCGCCGGCGGGCGATGAAGGCCGCGACCGACAACGCGGACGAGCTCATAGAGGGCCTGACGCGGGTCTACAACCAGGCGCGCCAGGCAGAGATCACGACGGAGATCATGGAGGTCGTCGGCGGCGCGGAAGCGCTGCGGGCCGGCCGCGAAGCGAAGTAAGGAGGCGCCGATGGCCGTAACCGAAGAGAGATTGGATCGGAAGGAGACGCGGACCAGCGAGGGCCGCGTCATGACGATCACCGGCCCCGTCATCGAGGTCGAGTTCCCGCCGGACGCGCTCCCCGAGATCGGCTACGCCCTCAGGGTCGACCGCACGATCGAGGGGACGACCGACACGATCACGGCGGAGGTCAGCCAGCACATCGGCGAGTCGGTGGTCAAGGCGATCTGCATGAAGCCGACCGATGGTCTCGTGCGCGGCACGAAGGTGATCAACACGGGCGCGGCGATCAGCGTTCCGGTCGGTCCCGCGACGCTCGGGCACGTGTACAACGTGCTCGGCGAGCCGGTCGACGAGTCCACCCTTCCCGAGGGCGTCGAGCGCTGGCCGATCCACCGCAACGCTCCGCCCTTCGAGGAGCTCGAGCCGAAGACCGAGATGTTCGAGACCGGCATCAAGGTCATCGACCTGCTCGAGCCCTACGTGCAGGGCGGGAAGATCGGCATGTTCGGGGGCGCCGGCGTCGGCAAGACCGTCGTCATCCAGGAGATGATCTACCGGGTCGCCGAGCAGCACGGCGGCGTCTCGGTCTTCGCCGGCGTCGGCGAACGGACGCGCGAGGGTAACGACCTCTGGCTCGAGATGAAGGAGTCGGGCGTCCTCGAGAAGACCGCGCTCGTCTACGGCCAGATGGACGAGCCGCCCGGCGTGCGGCTACGCGTCGCTCTGAGCGCGCTGACGATGGCGGAGTACTTCCGCGACGTCGAGCACCAGGACGTGCTGCTGTTCATCGACAACATCTTCCGCTTCGTTCAGGCGGGGTCAGAGGTCTCCACGCTCCTCGGGCGCATGCCCTCGGCCGTCGGGTACCAGCCGACGCTGTCGGAGGAGATGGGCGAGCTGCAGGAGCGCATCACGTCGACCAAGGGCCGCTCGATCACCTCGCTGCAGGCGATCTACGTGCCCGCCGACGACATCACGGACCCCGCGCCGCACACCGCGTTCGCGCATCTCGACGCCACGACGGTGCTCTCGCGGCAGATCGCGTCGCTCGGGATCTACCCGGCCGTGGACCCGCTCGACTCGACGTCGCGGATCCTCGACCCCCGGTACGTCGGCGACGAGCACTACAACGTGGCGCTCACGGTGCAGAGGATCCTCCAGCGCTACAAGGACCTCCAGGACATCATCGCGATCCTCGGGATCGACGAGCTGTCGGAGGAGGACAAGATCATCGTGCAGAGGGCGCGCAAGATCCAGCGATTCCTCAGCCAGCCGTTCTTCGTCGCCGAGCAGTTCACCGGCCTTCCGGGGAAGTACGTCCCGGTCGACGAGACGATCGCCTCGTTCAAGGGGATCGCGCAGGGCGACTACGACCACCTTCCCGAGCAGGCGTTCTACCTCGTCGGTGGTATCGAGGAGGCCGAGGCGAAGGCGAAGGAGCTGTCGGATTAGATGCAGGTATCGATCGTCTCCCCCGAGGAGGAGGTGTGGCGCGGCGACGCCGACATGGTCGTCGCCCGCTCACCCGAGGGTGAGTTCGGCATAATGCGCGGCCACATCCCGTTCCTCGCCGCGCTGATACCGGGCCGGGTCGCCGTCGTGCGCGGGAGCAGCCGCGAGGAGTTCTTCGTGCCCGGAGGGTTCCTCGAGGCCTCGGGGCCGGCGGACGACTACCACGTGATCATCCTGGCCGACTCGGCGGAGAGCCTCGCCGACATCGACCTCGCGGAGGCGCGCCGGATCGCGGAGGAAGCGAAGCGGCGCCGCGACGGGGACGTCGACGAGCGGGCCGAGGCGGAGATGCGTGTGGCGCTGGCCCGCGTGGAGATCGCGGAGAGCCGCGGGCACTAGCGCGGGCAGACGGTCATGACGGACGCGGCCCCCGACAACCTGCGCAACCGCGTGTTCTGCTCCTCCTGCGGGTCCTCCGCGTCCCGGCGCAACGGGCTGGTCCCGCTGGGATGGCAGGAGATGCCGGACGCGAGCGGCCGGCGCCTGGCACTGTGCCCCGAGTGCGTGCGCCGCAACCTGTGGCTCATCGAGGCCCGCCTCGACGTCGACCCCGGGTCGGGCTTCTGACCGTTCGCTGCGCGAAAACGTACGCAGCGCGTGTGTTCTCGACCAACGCCTGTGGTCGACGTGCCGGCGGCTACAGGCCCGGCGGGATGTCCGGGTCGTTGATCGCGGTGATGAGGATGTAGTAGGCGCAGTCGACGACTTCCTGCGGGATGTGCGACGGGCCGATGATGACGATCTCGCAGTCGTAATCCTGCGCTCCCGCCGGAGCCGCCGGCATGACCGGTACCGCGAGCGCCGCCGCCGCGATCGCCGCGAGAGCGCCCCTCCGGAGTGTCTTGCGCATATGCCTCCCCCTTCGTCGTTAAGAGCATCTCAACAGGGATTCGACCGTACATGTCCGATTCCTCCCGTTTTGCAACCAATCTGCAAAGCCCCCGTAACACGCGGGCGCCGGGGTCGGAGGCCCGCGCCGCGCTCGGTGAGCAGAGCTTCGCGGCCCTGTGGGACGAGGGCCGCGCGCTGTCGTCCGACGAAGCCGTCGGCTACCCGCTGGGGCGGTAGCGAGGCTTCGCGAGCCCGAACCAGGACGCCCGCCGCTCGGCCGCGAGCGCGCCCGCCGCGGCCGCCGCTCCCGGCGCGCCGTGGACGCCTCCCCGGGATGGATCGACGCGGAGCCGAGATAGCCGAACGCGAACCTTGTCGGAGGAGCCGTCGGCGGCCAGCGGGTAGAACGCGCCGAAGAGGTCGTGCCTCCATCCCGGGAGCGTCGGCTCGCCGCTCGTCACGGCTCCGCCCGGGTCCGATGCGGGCGTCGAGGGCGACGACATCCCAGCCCTCGTCGGCGATCAGGTTCGCCGCGACGAGACCGTTCGGTCCCGCGCCGATCACTACCGCGTCGGCGATGACGCCTTCCGAACGTACTCTGCCTTGTCCACGACGTGGAGCAGGCGCCGGCCGGAGCCGGCTTCGTTCGATCGCGCCGAGCGCTGCGCGACGTCGCGCAGCGCTCCAAGCGCGGCGACGTGGTCGTTCACGCGTGTCGACGGGTAGTTGCGCGACCGCATTTGCGGCCCCTTCTGCACGACGTCCTCGTGATCAAGCGTCCTCACAATCTGCTTGTGTGCAACGCGGCCCTTGTTTTGGTATTGCATTGGCGGGGAATCCACGGTACGGATTCATGAGTCCCGTCAAGAAAGGGGAGGGCATGGCAGAGGACAAAGGCATCGTGGGCCAGATCCGCGACGCCGCCGCCGGAATGGCCGAAACCGCCGCCGGCGTGCTCTCGACCGAGGGCTCGGGATCGAGCCCTGCCGCGCAGGCGCGGGAGCTCGCTGCGACCGGCGCGCAAACGGCGGCGGATGCCGCCCGAACCGGCGGCGACCGTGGGTCCGAGGGATCGGCGGACGGAGGCGCGGCGTCGAGGTCTTCCCGGCGCGGCGGCGGCTCGAAGTCCACCGGACGCAAGAAGACGACGGCGAGGAAGTCCACCGGCCGTAAGAAATCGACCGGCCGGAAGAAGACGACGGGCAGGAAGTCGACCGGCCGGAAGAAAACCGCGGCGAGGAAGTCGACCGGACGCAGGAAGACGACGGCGAGGAAGTCCACCGCCGCGAGGAAGTCGACCGGACGCAAGAAGACGACGGCGAGGAAGTCGACCGGGCGCAAGAAGTCGACCGCCCGCAAGTCGACCGGGCGCAAGAAGACGACCGCCCGGAAGTCGACCGGGCGCAAGAAGACCGCCGCCCGCAAGTCGACCGCCCGCAAGAAGACCGCCGCCCGCAAGTCCACCGCCCGCAAGTCCACGGGCTCCCGCAAGTCCACGGGCCGCAAATCGTCCGGGTCTCGCAGGTCCGGCGGAAGAAGGGGCTAGACGGCTCGATCCACGTGCAGAGGGCGGTCCGCGACGGACCGCCCTCTTTGCTTGCCCCCTAAGATGCCGCCGTGAGGAGATACCTGATCGAGGGCTCCGCGGCCCTCGAAGGCGACGTCCACATCAGCGGGGCCAAGAACGCCGCGTTGAAGATCATGGCGGCGGCCCTGCTCGTCACGGACGAGGTCGTGATCGAACGCGTGCCGGACATCACGGACGTCCACCTGATGGGGGAGGTCCTCGAACGCCTGGGCGCGCAGGTGGCGTTCGAGGACGGAACGGTCAGGATCGACGCGTCGGGCGAGCTGTCCGAGGAGACGCCGTACGACCTCGTCACGAGGATGAGAGCGTCGATCCAGGTGCTCGGCCCCCTCCTCGCGCGGCTCGGGCATGCGCGCGTCGCGATGCCGGGCGGAGACGCGATCGGGTCTCGCCCGATCGACCTCCACCTCCAAGGGCTCGAGCGCATGGGCGCGAAGTTCACCTCGCAGCACGGATACGTCGAAGGCGTCGCGCACCGGTTGCGTTCGGCGGACGTCCTCCTCGAGTTCCCTTCCGTCGGCGCGACGGAGACCCTTCTTATGGGCGCGGTGCTCGCGGAGGGGCGGACGACGATCGAGAACGCGGCTCGTGAGCCCGAGATCCAGGACCTCGCGGCGTTCCTCAACTCGTGCGGCGCGCGGATCGAGGGTGCCGGAACGCCGTTCATCTCGGTCGAGGGCGTGCGCGAGCTCGGAGCCGTGCGGCACCGGATCATCGCCGACCGTGTCGAGTCGGGGACGTACGCGATCGCGGCCGCGGCGACGCGCGGCGACGTCCGGCTCCTCGACACGCGCCCCGAGTTCTTCGAGCTGCCGTTGCAGAAGCTGGAGGCTGCGGGGGCCGAGGTCGAGCGTGGCGACGGAGAGGTGCGCGTGCGGATGCGCCGCCGGCCGCAGGCGCTGGACCTCGCGACCCTTCCGTTCCCGGGGTTCCCGACCGACCTGCAGCCGCCGATGATGGTGCTGCTCGCCCAGGCGGAGGGATCGTCGATCCTCACCGAGAACGTCTTCGAGGCGCGCTTCCTCTTCGTGGACGAGCTGAACCGCATGGGGTGCCGGATCCGCGTCGAGGGCCACCACGCGGTCATCCGCGGGATCGAGCGCCTCTCGGGGGCCCCGGTGCGCGCCCCCGACATCCGCGCGGCGGCCGCGCTCGTCGTCGGCGGCCTCTGCGCGGAGGGGCGAACCGAGGTGTACGACACGGGCCACGTGGAGCGAGGGTACGAGCGGTTCGTCGAGAAGCTGAACGGGTTGGGAGCGAACGTCTCGCTGGTGGACGCCCCGAGATAGACCGCCTGCCGTCCTATGTTGGCAGGCATGTGGGTGCGCAGGTGGGTCGCCGCCGTCGCCGCCGCAGCAGTCGTCGCACCCGCGCCGGCGGCGGCGGAGGCGCGCAAGCCGCCGGGCGCGCTCGCCGGGCCGATCCGGCTCGTGGCGCAGCCGGGGGAGACGATCTCGGTCTCGGGGCTCCACCGGTACTTCGGAAGCGTCGCCATCGCCCCGGCGCCGGACGGGCTCGTCGTCGTCGTCCGCCTGTCGGTCGAGCGATACCTGCTCGGGTTGAACGAGGTGCCTCCGCGCTGGCCGGAGGAGGCGCTGAAGGCGCAGGCGGTCGCGGCGCGGACGTACGCCCTGTGGACGCTCGCGCGGCCCCCGGCGGGAGCGGCGGCGGCCTACGGCTTCGACATCTGCGCCTCGGTCGAGTGCCAGGTCTTCGCGGGTGCGGACGTGCTCGCGACTCCCGAAGGACGCAGATGGGCCGCGGCCGTGGCGGCGACCGCCGGCGAGGCCCTGCTGCACGCCGGGCGACCGATCCTCGCGCGCTATCACTCGACGTCCGGCGGCCACACGCTCGACAACTCGCAGGCGTTTCCGGGCGAGCCCGACTACCCGTACCTGCAGGGGGTGCCGAGCCCGACCGAGACCGCGTCGCCGCTCTACCGCTGGGAAGTCCGCTTCCCTCTGCGGCACCTGCGCGCCATGCTCGCCGGCGTCTGGACCAAAGAGCACGGGGCGCTGAGGAGCGTGAGGACGGTCGCGTCGTCCGAGGGACTTCACTACCCCGACGTGGTCCTCAGGGGCAGCAAGCGCAACCTCCGAATCGACGCCGAGTCGTTGCGCGACATCGTCCGGACCGCGGGTCCCGAGCTGTATCCCGGGACGTACCCGTCGTCGTGGCCGACGACCAGCGGGCGGCTGCCGGAGACGCTGCCGGCGAACCGCATCTCGATAGCCACGAGGAACAGCGTCGCGGTCGTGACGGGCCGGGGGTGGGGCCACGGCACGGGCATGTCGCAATGGGGAGCGTACGGGATGGCCGCGCGCGGAGCGACGTACGAGGAGATCCTCGCCCACTACTACTCGGGGGCGACGATCGGCGCGGTTGCGACGCGCCGCTCGATCGCGGTCGGAGTCGACTGGGGGCGCTCGTCCGTGACCGCCACGGGAGCGTTCGACATCGTCGACCGCACGGGAGACGTCGCCGTCCGCGACGCCCTCGGCTCGTGGACGTTCACGTCCGCCGGCGACGGCGTCGTCGCCGTCCAGCCGCCTCCGGGGAACACCCTGCCCCTGCGGGTCGGGCTCGTCCGTGCTCCGGCAAAGGTGTCGGCGGGGGAGCGGGTCCGCATCGAGTTCGCGCTGTCGAAGGCGGCCCGGCTGCGGCTCGTGCACCCGGGCGCGTCCCCCGGCGAAGCGAAGCTCCGGCGCCCGGGGAGAGGGACCGTGACGTGGAAGGCGCCTCCCGACCCGGGGGAGTACGAGCTGACGCTGGTCGCGTCGGCGGGGCCGCGGGAGACCGACGCGCGCAGCGTGAGCATCCGCGTGGTCGCAGGGCGCGGGACGGGGCGGGCGCTTGCTCCCGAGGACGACGGCGGAATAGCCGCGGGGGTGGCGCGCCTCGCGGTCGGGATCCTCCTGTTGGGCCTCGTCGTCGTCACCCTGGGAAGTAGGATCAACAGATGAGCGGCGCGCTGACGGTCGAGGACCGAGTACGGGAAGCCCTCGAGCTGATCAGGCCGGCGATCCAGATGGACGGCGGCGACATCGAGCTGATCGCGATCCACGACGGCAAGGTCACGGTGCGCCTGTCGGGTACGTGCGAGGCGTGTCCGATCTCCCCCGTCACGCTGAAGCAAGGCGTCGAGCGCATCCTGCACGAGCGCGTTCCCGGGATCACCGAAGTAGTCGCGATCGAAGCCTGAGCCGTTCTTGGACCTGGACGAGCTGCTCCGGCGCGCCCTGGACGGGGAGAGGCGCGCCGTCGCCCGGCTGATCTCGCCCGTCGAGGACGGGGGGGCCGACCTGGGGCGCGCGATGCAGGCGCTGTACCCGCACACGGGCCGGGCGTACTCGATAGGCATAACGGGCGCGCCGGGGGCCGGAAAGTCCACGCTCACCGAACGGCTCGTCGGCCGCGCCCGGGCGGAGGCGCTGTCGGTGGGCGTGCTCGCGATCGATCCTTCGAGCCCGTTCAGCGGCGGCGCGCTACTGGGCGACCGCGTTCGGATGCAGAGCCACGCGACCGATCCCGGCGTCTTCATCCGCTCGATGGCGACGCGCGGTCACCTCGGAGGCATCTCGCTCGCGACTCCGGAGGCGTTCCGGGTCCTGGACGCCGTCGGAAAGGACCTCGTGGTCATCGAGACCGTCGGCGTCGGCCAGGCGGAGGTCGAGATCACCGATGCGTGCGACACCACGCTCGTGGTCGTGAACCCGGGGTGGGGCGACGCGGTCCAGGCCGCCAAGGCGGGGCTGATGGAGATCGCCGACGTGTTCGTCGTGAACAAGGCCGACCGCAACGGCACGCGTCAGGCCGTGCAGGAGCTGCGGCAGATGCTGGAGCTCTCGGAGGCTCCGTGGAAGCCCGACATCGTCGAGACCGTGGCGACGAAGGGGACCGGGATCGACGAGCTGTGGGCCGCGATCGAGAAGCACCGCGCGTACCAGGAGGAGCACGGCCTGCTCGAGGCCCGGCGCCGCCGCCGGGTGCAGCGGGAGATAAAGGAGATCGTGGCGGAACGGTACCGATCGAGGATCGAGCTCGACGCGGGGGCCCTGCTGGACGAGCTGACGGACGAGGTAGCGGCGCGCCGCCTGGACCCCTACGCGGCGGCCGACCGTCTGATGGAAGCCCTCGCCGCTCGTTGAGCAGCTTCGTACGCACGGCGACCGCCGTTGCTCAACGAAGGGTCCCGACCGGCCCCCCTGTAGAATCCGGCCATGGCCGATGAGATGACCTCCCGCCGGCGCGAGCGGTACGAGCAGGCGCGGCTCCGAGACGACGTCGACTTCGACACTCTCTCGAGCATGGAGCTCGAGCCCCTCTACGGCCCCGACGGCGAGGTCGACCCCCGCATCGGCCTCCCCGGCGAGTATCCGTTCACCCGCGGGATCTATCCGAGCGGGTACCGCGGCCGCCTGTGGACGATGCGGCAGTTCGCCGGCTTCGGCACCGCGGACGAGACCAACGAGCGCTTCAAGTTCCTCATCGAGCAGGGCCAGACCGGCCTCTCCGTCGCCTTCGACATGCCGACGCTGATGGGCCGCGACTCCGACGACCCCCACTCGATGGGCGAGGTCGGGCGCTGCGGCGTCGCGGTCGACTCCCTCGCCGACATGGAGGTGCTGTTCGGCGGCATCGACCTCGAGGGGATCACGACCTCGATGACGATCTCGGGTCCGGCTCCGATGCTGTTCGCGATGTACCTCGCCGCCGCGGAGAAGCAGGGCGCGACGATCTCACAGCTCGGCGGCACCTGCCAGACCGACATCCTGAAGGAGTACATCGCACAGAAGGAGTGGTTGTTCCCGCCCGAGCCGCACCTTCGCCTGACGGCGGACATGATGGAGCACTGCCTCGAGGAGGTCCCGAAGTACTACCCGCTGTCGATCAGCGGCTACCACATCAGGGAGGCCGGATCGACGGCGGCCCAGGAGCTGGCGTTCACGATCGCCTCGGGATTCGCCCACGCCGAGCTCGGCATGCGCCGCGGGATGGCGATCGACGACATCGCGCCGCGGCTCTCGTTCTTCTTCAACTCCCACATCGACTTCTTCGAGGAGATCGCGAAGTTCCGGGCCGCGCGCCGGATCTGGGCACGGTGGATGAAGGAGCGCTACGGCGCCACGACGGCGCGGGCGCAGATGCTGAAGTTCCACACGCAGACCGCCGGCTGCTCGCTCACCGCCCAGCAGCCGTCCAACAACGTCGTTCGGACCGCGACCGAGGCCCTGGCGGCGGTCCTCGGAGGAACTCAGTCCCTGCACACGAACTCGCTCGACGAGGTGCTCGCGCTCCCGACCGACGAGGCGGTGGAGATCGCTCTGCGGACGCAGCAGATCATCGCCTACGAGACGGGCGTCGCGAACGTGATCGACCCGCTCGGGGGCTCGTGGTTCGTCGAGGCGCTCACGGACAAGATCGAGGACGCGGCGGAGGGCTATTTCGCGCGGATCGACGAGATGGGCGACGGGTCGATCCTCAACGGGATGCTGCTGGGGATCGAGCAGGGGTACTTCCAGAAGGAGATGGCCGACGCGGCGTTCAAGTACCAGCAGCTGCTCGAGCAGGACCGCAAGGTGATCGTCGGCATCAACCGCTTCACCAAGACCGTCCAGGACATGCCCGAGGTGCTGTTGATCGGCCTCGAGACCGAGGAGCGCCAGAAGAAGGCCGTCGCGGAGGTCCGTGCGAACCGGGATCAGGCCGCCGCGGACGACGCGATCCGCGCGCTGAAGGACATGGCCGCGGACCCCGCCGTGAACTCGGTTCCGGTCCTGGTAGAAGCCGCCAAGGCGTACGTCACTCTCGGAGAGATGGTCGAGGCGCTGAAGGACGTGTGGGGGGTCTACACCGAGCCCCCGATGTTCTAGGCGACGATCCGCGACAACCCCGGGATCCCCCTCCGCCGGCTCCCGGGTCCTTCCCCCTCCCGGGCGGCTCAAGGGCGCCTCGGCGCCTGCCGATTCCCTCGGGTAACGGCCGGTCTATGCGCTTCGAGGACCGCCCGTCTGGGAGGGAGACGAGATGCGTAGGCTCAGAGCGAGGACAAGCCTGCTGGCGGAGTTCGCCGCCGTGAGCTTCGTCGCGCTGGCGCTACTCGGCGGCGTCCTCGCCCAGACCTTTCTCCGCACCATGCGAGCGGAAGCGCGGCACCGCGCGCTCGACGTGGCGACGCTGACGGCGAAGGCAGACGTCCGCCCGCGCATCCCGCTCGAAGACCTCGACGCCGTCCTGACGAAGGGCGAGGAGGCGGCTCTCGACACGAAGCTCCGGGCGGTCGCCGCCAGGGACGGGGTGTCGGGCGTGACGCTGTGGGGCCGGACCGGCGAGGTCCTGTACTCGACGGAGGCGTCGCTCGCCGGAGCGGCCGCCGAGGATCCGGACCTCGTGGACGAGGCGCTCGACGGTCGGGCGACGACGGCCGTATCGCGCCGGACGCCTGCCGGGGTCACCGCCGCGAACGACCTCCTCCAGGTCTACCTGCCGTTGAAGTCCGCGTCCGGCGTGACGACCGCCGCGCTCGAGGTCGACTTCGACTACGCGTCCGTGGCCGCCGCCGGGCACAGGGACCAGCGGACGGCGCTGGCCGTCCTCGTCGGCTCGCTCGTCGTCATCTATCTGTTCATGCTCGCCACGGTCGCCCGGTCGTCGCGCACGCACCACCGGCAGGCGCGCGAGACCGAGCACCAGGCCGTCCACGACGCGCTGACGGGGCTGCACAACCGCGCCTATTTCCGCGAGCGCGTCGAGCAGGCGATCTCCGAGGGCAAGGTGAGCGGCGAGCGGGCGTGCCTCATGCTCATCGACCTCGACCGCTTCAAGGAGGTCAACGACACACTGGGTCACCACAACGGCGACCAGCTTCTGCGGCAGATCGCGAAGCGCCTCCAGACCGAGCTCCGCGAGTCAGACACCGTGGCGCGCCTCGGCGGCGACGAGTTCGCGGTCCTGTTGACGAACGTGGCGGACGTGACGCAGGTGGTCCGCACCGCGGAGCGGATCCTGAGCTGCCTGAAGCAGCCGCTGTTCTTCATGGGGCTCACGCTTGACGTCGGCGCGAGCATCGGCGTCTCGATGTTCCCCGACCACGCCCGCGGCGTCGACGCTCTTCTCCAGAGGGCGGATGTCGCGATGTACGCCGCGAAGGAGACGCAGACCGGCTACGAGTTCTACAACCCCGACCGGGACCAGAACAGCCTCCGCAGGCTCGCGCTCGGCAGCGAGCTGAGCAACGCGATCCAGAACAAGGAGGTCGTCCTCTACTACCAGCCGAAGGCGGACATGCGGACGGGCCAGATCATCGGCGTGGAGGGGCTCGCGCGGTGGCAGCACGCGTACCGCGGCGTCGTCGGGCCCGACGAGTTCATCCCGCTCGCCGAGCAGACCCAGCTCATCCGGCCGCTAACGATGAACCTCCTGGACGAGGCGATCCACCAGATCTCGCTGTGGGAGAAGCGCGGGACCAAGCTGAAGGTCGCGGTCAACCTCTCGTCGCGGAGCCTTCTCGACCTCCAGCTGCCCGACCAGGTAGCGCGCCTGCTCCAGAAGTGGCAGGTGGAGGCGACGTCGCTCGAGCTCGAGATCACGGAGAGCACGATCATGGCCGACGCGCGCCGCGCGCTCGCGGTCCTATCGACGCTGAACTCGATGGGCGTGGGTCTTGCGATCGACGACTTCGGGACGGGCTTCTCGTCGTTGTCGTACCTGAAGCGCCTTCCCGTCCGCGAGATGAAGATGGACAAGTCCTTCGTGATGAAGATGGCGGTGGACGAGAACGACGCCGCGATCGTCCGTTCGACGATCGAGCTTGGGCACAACCTCGGGCTGCGGGTGGTCGCGGAGGGCGTCGAGAACGAGGGGATCTGGCAGCAGCTCACGGCGCTCGGGTGCGACCTCGCGCAGGGCTACTACCTCACGCGCCCCGTTCCGGCCGACGAGCTCGAGGAGTGGCTGCGGGAGTACAACGCCACGCGCTTCCCCGCGATGCGCCAGGAGCCCGCGCCGCCGGACGAGTGGGGCCGGGCCCTGCTCGAGGATCAGCCCGCGGGGTATCTGGCGGGGCCCTCGTTGGGAACGTTGTCCGCCGAGTAGTGCGTGGTCCCTGCGAGGGACCGGAACCACGTCCCCTGCGAGTACCACTCGAACGGGCGCGGCCCCCCCACCGCCGACCACGGCACCGTGAAGACGAGCTTCGCGCCCTGCAGCGAGAAGGTCCCCGGATACCCGGCTGCGCCGCCGTCCTTCGACCCGCCGTACGGCGTCCACCCGTCCGCGTCCGCCTGCGCGCCGAACGCGTAGCCGTCGTGCCTCTTGTCGCCGGCGAGAGCGACCCCGGCGACCATGTACGTCTTGTCGTCCGGCATCCTCTCCGGAAGCTCCCCGCGGAACGTGATCGTGACGCGGAAGCTCTTCGGCGATCCCTCGACCAGCGTCGACAGGATGTCGGCGAAGTCCGGCGGCAGGCCGCTCTTCTCCGCGTCGGGGTCCGGCTCGGTCACGAGCACCGACGCGCTGGTCGCCGCCGTGCCGCTCGACGTGACCTCGGTCTCGGTCTTCGCGGCACCGCTGCCGGGCGCCGCCGAACCCCCGGGGGACGGGGCGACGACCGCCGCGCCCGGCGGCGGCGTCACGCCGGCAAGCCCTTGCTTCCCGCGGCCGCCTTTTCGGCCCGCGGCGTTCCCGTCGCCGGACGCCCGCCCCTTGCGATCCTCCTCCTTGCCGAGGAGCGAGTTCTCGCGCTCGGTGCCCTGCGGGCTGGAGCACGCTCCGGCGAGGAACGTCGCCGCGAGGAGCGCCGCCGCTCCGCATCTGCGTGAGGTCACAGTCCTCTGCCCCCTCTGATGATCCGGTACCCCAGTATCCCCGCGGCGAGCGCCAACAGGATCGCCGCGACCGCGCCGACCGTCTCCGCAGGCCCCGCCGGGGGCGGGTCGACGACGAAGCTCGCAGACGGCGAGGGCGTCTGCGCGACGAGCCACGGGATCACGCGGACCATCCCGTCCAGGAGCGCGTCTCGGACGGCGCCGGCACCAGCCCCGATCCGGCCAGCACGCCGAGGAACAGCCGGATCAGCCGCGCGGTGACGCCCCAGATCACGTAGTCGCGCCAGATCCACGCCTCGGTGGGATAGGTGCGCCCCGCGTGCGCGAAGCCGGGCTCCGCTCTGATCTCGTCGTTCAGGTCGGCGAGCGGCACCTCGAGGACCTCCGCCACCTCGGCCGGGTTCGGCCGCAGCCGGGGCTCGCCGCGCAGGAGGCCGACGAAGGGGCTGATCACGTATCCGCTCACGAACGTGGGGGTCGTGTCGAGCTCGCCCAGGACGTGGACCGACGAAGGATCGAGCCCGATCTCCTCGTGGGTCTCGCGCAGGGCCGCGGCCTCCGGCGAGGGGTCGCCGCGGTCGACCGACCCGCCGGGGAACGAGATCTGGCCCTTGTGGCTCCTCACGGTGTCCGTCCGCACGGTGAAGAGGATCGTCGGATCCGGCTTCTCGAGCACGGGGATCAGCACCGCGGCAGCGCGCGCGCCGCGTAGGCTCACGCGCGCGGGGCGGTAGCCGGCGAGGGCGTCGCGCAAGGACCGCTCGAACTCCGATGGCACCGTCGCTCCTCTCGTTTCGGATGATCGTAGCCTTGGCGCTCTGCAAGACCGACTAGGAGCTCGGAGCGCGGGAGGCAGCGGTGGGAGAGTTCGTGAACCTCGAGGTCGCGGCCTCGGGAGTGGCAACGTTGAGGCTGGACCGGCCGAAGATGAACGCGCTGAACCAGCAGGTCGCGCGCGAGATCGGCGAAGCGGTCGACGCCGCGGCGCGGAACGACGACGTGAGGGCGCTCGTCGTGTGGGGCGGCGAGCGGATCTTCGCGGCCGGCGCCGACATCAAGGAGATGGCGGACCTCGACGCGGTCGCGATGTACCGCTACATCGGGCGCTTCCAGGACGTCTTCACGCGGGTCGCGCAGCTCCCGGTCGTTACGATCGCGGCCGTCAACGGGTACGCGCTGGGCGGGGGGTGCGAGCTCGCGCTCGCGTGCGACCTGCGCGTGTGCGCCGACGACGCGCGCCTCGGCCAGCCGGAGATCCTCCTCGGCGTGATCCCCGGGGCCGGCGGGACGCAGCGGCTCCCGCGCCTCGTCGGAACGGGCCGCGCGAAGGAGCTCATCTACTCGGGTCGGTTCGTGGAGTCCGGCGAGGCCCTGTCGATCGGGCTCGTCAACAGGGTCGTCCCGGCCGCCGACGTGTACGCGACGGCCGTCGAGATCGCGGAGGGCTACGCGGCCGGGCCGACCGTCGCGCTGATGGCCGCGAAGCAGGCGATCCAGAACGGCATCGACGCCGGGATCGCGACGGGGCTGACGATCGAGCGCCAGGCCTTCGCAGCGCTGTTCGCGAGCGAGGACCAGAAGGTGGGAATGGAGTCGTTCGTGGAGCACGGTCCCGGCAAGGCGAAGTTCGTGGGGCGTTAGGCGCCGCTCTACTCCTCGCTTCCGGTGATCCGCAGCCACCGGTCGCGCTCGAGCGCGCAGATCCGCACGACCTCGCCGTGTCTGCCGGTGGCGTCGCGTTCGAACGTCATGCCGAGCCTTTTCATGATCGCTGCCGAGGCGGCGTTCGCCGGGCGGTGGCGGCCGATGATCCGTTCCAGGCCGGCGCGCCCGAAGGCCACGTCCCGCACTGCCAGCGCGCCCTCGGTCGCGAGGCCCCGCCCCCACACCTCCGGGTCCAGCCACCAGCCGATCTCGACCTCGTCGTCCGTCACCTCGACGGCCTCGGGCCCGACGTGGTTGAGGCCGATGAAGCCTGCCCAGCGGCCGGTCGACGCGAGGCTCGCGGAGTACCAGCCGAAGCCGTGCTCGCCCCAGTGCCGGAGCTGGCGCTCGAAGACGTGTTGCGTCCGCGCGTCGGACCAGATCGAGCCGTCGCCGATGAACCGCATCACCCGCTCGTCCCGCGCGAGCCGCGCGAAGGGGCCGAGGTCGGTGCGGTCCCAGGGCCGCAGCACGAGCCGCGCCGTCACGAGCCGATCCACGCAGCGACCGTACCCGCGGCACCCTTGTCTCCCGGCGCCGGGTTTGCCGACGATCCCACCCGCTCGTATCGCCCCCTGGCGTATCGGTGCTCACGATCCCTTGGGGGCGGCTACCTCGCGCCGGGTTCCACGTCGTCGGGTCTCCGTCCTCCGGCGCCCGCGCGGGCGCGCGGGTCGCTCTGGTCATCGACCGCGCCACAAGGCTTCGGTAAGGGAGGCCGCGCGCGGCGCACCCGCAGGAACCAGCAGGACGTTCCCGTGACCGTAGACGTCGCGCAGGTCGTGACGTCGCAGTCCCTCGCCGGTCAGGTCGTAGGGCACGTAGCCCAGGTCGATCGCGAGGTCGATCGCGCGCCGGCTCGTCCGCTCCCGCGACGTGTCGCCGACCTCGATGCTGATGACCGGCGACACCGCACGGACCGTCTCACGCGCCCCCTGGAGAACCTGCAGCTCCGCGCCCTCCGCGTCGATCTTGATCAGCTGCGGGACGGTGCCGGTCGTGCGCGCGTAACCGTCGAGCGTGAGTGCGCGGACGTCATACTCTACCTCCGGCGCGACGAGATCCTCGTCTTTCGAAGACAGGAACGTGTTGACGGCAGAGTGGGCGGCGCCGAAGTCCTTGAGCCGGAGCGTCCCGTCCCCGCTCCACGCCGCGGCCGGCACGACGGTCGCCGCACCCACGACGTTGGCCTCGAGGATCTCGACGGTGTCCCTCGACGGTTCGAAAGCATGAACGTCGCCACCCAGGGCCGCCGCAAGCAGCGAGTAGTAGCCGAGGTGGGCGCCGACGTCGTAGACCGTGGTTCCGGAGTCGATCGCCTCGATGAAGAAGGCACTCAGCGCTGGTTCGATCAAGCCGTACGCATGGATCTCGCAGGAGACCAGCTCCGGCAGCACTACCTGCATCTCGGCGCCCCAGAACGTCCGCGTCTCGACCGGCCTCGCCGCCGGATTGTCTCGGGCGTACAGGTCGCGCAGCGGCGTCCCGACCGGCGAACCGCCGCGTCTTTCCAGCGATCGATGCAACGCGTCCCGGGCCTGTTCCCGCCGGATCCGCCGGACGCCGCGTCGACGGAGCTCCATCGGTCTACCCGAGGGCGGTGGCCGAACGCGGTGCGAGACGTGTGGCCGCGACGTCCCCGCGCCGGTCGGGAGGATGCGCGACGTCGCCCGCGACGACGACGTCGGCTCCGGCGAGGACCACGGCTCGGTTCGCCAACGTCACCCCGTCCTCGACCCGCTCGATCCCGAGATCGGCCACGCTGTCGATCCCGCTACCGAGGACGATCGGGGCGATCGCGACGACGGCGCGGTCCACGCAACGCGCCGCGAGGAGCGACGTGATCACGCGCTGCCCACCCTCCACCAGCAGAGACGTGATCCCGAGCTCCGCGAGCAGCTCGAGGGCGGCGCGCACGTCGACGCCTCCGCGACCCGCGGGTACGACGTGGACGGCGACGTCACGTCGCCGCAGCTCCGCGCGCCGCTCCGCAGGCGACCGGTCCGTCGTCACGACCACCGTGGGAGCGCCGTCGTCGAAGACGTGGCGGCCGAGGTCCGCCCGCAGCCTCGAGTCCAGGACGACCCGCGCCGGTGAGGGACCCGCGACGAGGCGGACCGTCAGGCGTGGGTCGTCGCTCAGAACCGTGCCGACCCCGACCATGACCGCGTCGCAGCGCGCCCTCATCGCGTGCGACATCGCCCGCTCGTCGTCGCTGCTGATCCAGCGGGAGTCGCCCGTCGCGGTCGCGATCCGGCCGTCGAGCGACTGCGCGTACTTGACCACTACGAACGGCCGCTCCGCGTGCGGCGTGGCGGGTCCGATGAGCGACGAGACGTCGGGAGCCGGCGTCAGGATCTCCTGCGGGGGCGGTCCCAGCGGGTTCCCGTGGCCGAGGCGGTCGCGCTTCGTCTCGAGATAGCGGATGGTCCGGCCGTTCGCGGCGACCGGAAGGGCGAGCACCGACTCCACCTCTATGCCGGACGCGGCCAGACCCGCGACCTTTCGGGGGTTGTTCGTCATCAGCCGTACCGAACGGACGCCCACCTGCTTCAGGACGTCCGCGGCCTCCGAGTAGTCGCGCCTGTCCACGGGCAGCCCCAGGTGCAGGTTCGCGTCCAGCGTGTCGGCGCCGCGGTCTTGTTCGAGGTAGGCACGCAGCTTGTCGACGAGGCCGATGCCGCGGCCCTCGTGCCCGGTCACGTACAGCAGGATCCCGGTGCCCTCGGCGCGGATCGCCCGCAGCGCCGCCGCGAGCTGCACCCCGCAGTCACAGCGCAGCGAGCCGAGCGCGTCGCCCGTGAGGCACTCGGAGTGGACGCGGGTGAGAACGGAGGTCCCTTCGCCGACGTCTCCTGCGATCAATGCGAGGTGGACGAAGCCCGCCGGGGTCTCGAACGCCCTCAGGTCGAAGGTTCCGAAGGCCGTAGGTAGCTGCACCCGCGCTACGTGAGAAGCTCCCATCTCGCCACGATGCCTTTCGTGAGACGATGACCGTCCGCTGCGACTCGTGATTGGGAGGCTACGTCACGCGTGATACGCGCCCGCGCGCTCGAGTTCGCGGCTCCTCGCGACGTCCGCCTGGTGGAGCTGGAGCTCGCAGAGCCGCGGGCGGATGAGATCGTCGTCCGGACGCTGTATTCCGGGATCAGCACGGGCACCGAGCTCCTTGCATACCGCGGCCAGATCGACCCCGACCTGCCGTTGGACGAGGAGATCGGGACCCTCACGCAGACGTTCTCCTACCCGTTCCGCTACGGATACGGCTGTGTCGGGATCGTCGAGCGGTCGAACGCCGCCGTCGGCCCCGGGACGGTCGTCGCGGTGCTGCATCCGCACCAGGACCGGCTCGTATGCCGTCCCGCGGACGCGGTGCCCGTTCCCGCCGCCGACGCGCGTCTCGCGACGATGCTCCCGCTGGTCGAGACCGCCCTCCAGATCACGCTCGACGTAGGCGACGCGTTCGCCGACCCCGTGGTCGTGACCGGGCTCGGCAGCGTCGGGCTCCTGACCGCGCTGCTGCTGCAGCGCGCCGGAGCGCGGGTCGTCGGCGTGGATCCCGTCCGGGCGCGGCGTCTCCTGGCGGGAGACGTCGACGTCGAGGCCGTCGCTCCCGACGCAGCCCCCGATCGCGTCGCGTCGCTGACGGCGGGGCACGGCGTCCCTGTGGTCGTGGAGGCGAGCGGGAACCCGGCCGCGCTCGCGTCGTCGCTGCCCCTGCTCGCGCACGAGGGGACGGCTCTGGTCGCCTCGTGGTACGGCACGAAGCCGGTCACGCTCGCGCTCGGGAGGGACTTCCACCGCCGTCGCCTGACGATCCGCAGCACCCAGGTCTCGACCATCCCGGCGCGGCTGTCCGCGCGCTGGACGATCGAGCGGAGGAGGAAGCGCGCGGCAGCGCTGCTGGCGGAGCTTCCGCTCAAGAGGCTCGCGACCCACGAGGTCCCTTTCGAGCGCGCGCCGGAAGCGTTCAGGATGCTCGACCGGGGCGACGGCGACGTCATGCACGTCGCGCTGGCGTACGAGCGGTCCTGACAGATGTACGAGGTCGGTCTCTCGAGGGGGTTCGTCGCGTGGCACGTGATGCCGGGCGCCGACGGGCCGGAGGGAACGCTGCACTCGCACGACTACAGGGTCGACGTGGTCGTGTCGCGTCCGGACGTCGACGACCTCGGTATGGTCTGCGACCTCGACCTGCTCGAGGCGGCGTTGGAGAAGGTCGTGGGCCGCGTGGCCGGCCAGAACCTCGAGGTCATCCGACCTCCGGGAGCCGAGGCCGTCACGGTGGAGGTCCTGGCTCGGTGGGTACACGAAGAGCTCTCGTCGCACCTCGAGCTCGACGCGGACCTGGCAGTGCGCGCGTGGGAATCGCCGGTCGCGTTCGGCGGCTACCGCGCGCGGGTCAGCTCGTCGTAGACCGGCAGACACCGGTCTGCGCAGCGTTCCCAGGTGAACCTCTCCTCGACGTGCCGCCGCGCGTTCCCGCTCATCTCCGCCAGCAGCCGGTCGTCGCCGAGCAGCTGCTCGAGGCGGGTCCGCAGCTGCGCCGAGTCGCCGGGCTCGACGACGAAACCGGTGACGCCGTCCACCACGACCTCGGGGAGGCCCCCGACTCGAGACGCGACGACGGGGGTGCCGCTGGCCATAGCCTCGAGCAATGCGAGCCCGAGGAGCTCCGGGATGGCGACGTGCCTCCCATAGCACGTTCGCTCCACGGAGGGCAGAACGAGCACCCGCGCCCGCCGGTACAGCGCCGGGAGGTCGGTCTCGGCGACCGCGCCCAGGAACCGCACGTCGCGCGACGCCGCGAGCCGCCGGAGCAGGGCGGGGTAGCCGGTCTCGGGCGGCCGCGCGTCGTCGCTCCAGGCCCCCGCGATCGTGAGGGTCGCACCGTGTGGCAGAGCCTGGATGAGGCGGTCGACGCCCTTGTGCGGGGTCAGCCGTCCCACGAACAGAACGCCCGCGCGGCGCGTTGCGGGTTCGGGATGGAACCGTTCGGTATCCGCGCCGCCGTATATCACCGTCGTCTTCGACGCCGGAGCCGACAGCGTCTGTGCCGAATAACGTGAGACGGTGAGGAAATGGTCGAAGATACGCGCGTCGGCGCGCGGCCATCGCCCAGGTCCCAAGCCGTGGTCGGTCACGACGCGCGCGCGTCCGGAGAGCGACGCGACGACCGCGGCGACGCGCGTCGGGAGCGCGCGCAGGTGGTGCGCGTGGAGCAGGTCGGCGCCTCTCAGCTCGCGCGCCACACCGCGGGGGACGGGATGCGCGGGATGCCCTCGCAGCAGGACGCCTCGCTCGAGCACCCGCACCTCGAGGGACTCGTCGCGATACGACGCGGGGCGGCGGCCGAACGTGACGAGCTTGCACTCGACGTGGCGCGCGAGCGCGCGAGCGAGCTCGACCGGGTACCGCTCGCCACCCCCGAAGAGGCCGTCCGCGCCGAATGCCGTCGGGGATAGGTGAACGATGCGCATGCGGGTCTCCCTCGTGACGCTCGGCGATCCCGGAACGCAGACCGGCGGCTATCTCTACCACCGCCGGCTCGCGGGCGCGGCTCCGCGGCACGGTGCTGACTTTGGCTTCGTGTCGTTTCCGGGGCGGCCGTTCCCGCTCCCCGCGGCCTCGGGACGTGACGTCCTGACCGCGGTTTCCGCCGCCGACGTGGTCGTCGTCGACAGCATCGCCGCCGCATACGCCGGGCCGTGGCTCGGGCGCGCGAGGCGGCCGGTCGTGGGGATGCTTCACCAGGGGCCCGGCGGGATCGACCACGGGCCGCTGCGCACGCGGCTGCAGGCGCGGCTCGACAGGCTCGCCTACCGCCACATGCGCGTGCTCCTCGTGGCGAGCGACGCCCTCGCCGAAGACCTGCGCGACCTGCATCACGACGTCCGCGTGATCGCGCCCGGCCGAGACGTCGCGGCCGCGCCCGATCCCGCCGTGTCGGACCTACGCCGGGGGCGGGCCGCGGCGTTCCTCTGCGTCGGGAACTGGGTCCCGCGCAAGGGGATCGTCGAGCTCCTCGACGCGTTCGCACAGCTCGACGACCGCGCCGCCACGCTCCACCTCGTCGGCGACGACCACGTGCAGGCGCGCTACGCGCGCCGCGTCCGGCGGAGGATCTCGACCGTGGCCGACCGCGTGGTCGTGCACGGCGTCGTGCCGAAGGAGCGCGTCGCCGCCCTGTACCGCGACGCCGACGTGTTCGTCATGCCGAGCCTCAAGGAGCCGTACGGCACCGCCTACGCGGAGGCTATGGCCGCAGGCCTGCCGGTCGTCGGCTGGCGCGCCGGCAACCTCCCTCACCTCGCCCGGCACGAGCACGAGGGCCTCGTGGTCGACCCGCACGACGTGGCAGGTCTGGCGGCCGCGCTTCGACGGCTGTCTCAGGACGTGGAGCTTCGGAGCCGGCTGGGCAACGCCGCACGCGAACGCGCGCAGACGTTCCCGACGTGGGAGGAGACGGCGACCGCGTTCTTCGGAGCGCTGCGCAGCGCGTCGGGTTCGTGGCCCCCGGATCGCCGCTGACGGAGATCTGCCGACCTCAGGTCGACCAAACCCCCTGTCGTCGCGTCGTCGTCGAAGGGGGCGACGGGAGCCGGGTCGGATACGATCCGGCTCTTGGCGGCGGAGGAGAAACGACGGCTTCCTCTCGTCGCGCTTCTCGCGGCCGAGGGCGTCTCGATCGCGGGCAACCAGATGGCGCTGGTCGCGATCCCCCTGTTCGTCCTCGAGGCGACCGGAAGCGCCTCCCGCACCGGCGTCACGATGTTCTTCACGTTCCTGCCGACGGTCATCGCCGGCCTCTTCGGCGGTGCGCTGGTGGACCGGCTCGGGTTCCGGACGACGAGCGTCGCGGCCGACGTCGCGAGCGCGCTCGCGGTCGCGGCGATCCCGCTGCTCCACCGGACGACCGGGATCGAGTTCTGGCAGCTGCTCGTGCTCGTCTTCCTCGGTGCGCTCCTGGATTCCCCGGGCAACACCGCGCGCTCGGCGCTTCTGCCGGACCTGGTCCGCGACTCGGGGTTGTCTCTCGACCGCGGGACCGCCCTGTTCAACGCCGTGGACCGGATCGCGACGCTGGCGGGACCTCCGATCGCGGGAGTGCTGATCGCGGTTGCGGGCACCGCGGACGTCCTGTGGGTCGACGCGGCGACGTTCGTCTTCTCGGCAGTGGTCGTCGGGGCCGCGATCCCCCGGAAGGAGAAGCGGGGCACGCCCGCGACGACGTACCTCGCGGACCTGCGGGAGGGGTACGCGTTCGTCCGCCGCGACGTCGCCCTGATGTCGGTCATCGGCCTGGTCGCCGCCATGAACGCTTTCGACGCCGGGCTTGCGTTCGTCGGGTTGCCGGTGTTCGCCGAGCGCGTGCTGGAAAGCCCCCCCACGCTGGGCCTCCTTCTCGGAGTGATCGGAACGGCCGCGGCGGCGGGGTCGCTGGCGTTCGCCGCGTGGGGAGACCGTGTGCCCCGCCGGACCACCCTCGTCGTCTGCTTCGTCGTCGTCAGCTCGTTCTTCCTGGGAGTGGGCGCCCTCCCCCCACTGTGGTGGGTCCTGGTCCACGGCGCGATCTCGGGGGCCGCGGCCGGCCCGTTGAACGGCATCCTCGGCGCGGTCCTCTACGAGCGGATACCCGAGCAGATGCGCGGCCGTGCGCTCGGGATCGTCCGCGCGCTCTCGTGGATGGCGATACCGCTGGGGGGCCTCGCCGCCGGCGCGCTGATCGGCTGGATCGGGCTCCGCGCGACGTTCCTGCTGCTCGGGGGGGCCTACGTCCTCACGGCGCTGTCGTCGGCGGTGAACCCGGGGCTGCGGGAGATGTAGCCGCGGCTACCTGCCGAACGTGAACGCCGCCGTGCCTTGCGTCGCGATGCTCACGTCGGAGCAACCCGGGCCCGAGTAGACGTGCACGTGCACCGCCTTGCGCCCTACGAGGCGCACCGGCTCCGCCATCTCGCCGCAGAACTCGGCCAGCTCGGCGTCGCCCTGGTGCAGCACCGCCGCGACGGGCCGCCCCGAATCGTCCTGAAGGGCGACCGAGACGGTCTTCTCGCCGCGTTGCGGCATGGCCTCGGGTGCGCCGTTCACCTCGACCCACGCGACGTCCAGCACGTGCGCTCCGGGGGTGTCGTACGGCACGGTCTCCGTCCGCTCCCGCGGCGCGCCCGGCGCCGGGGTGGCGAGCAGCACCAAGAAAGCTACGGAGGGGACCACGACCCTCGTCCAACGGTTCACGGCGTCCTCCCTCGATCGACACGTCTCCTCCTGTTCGACTACGCCCCGGCCGGGCACCGGTAACACTGCGGCGTTTGACGCCGCGCGCCGCGTATGGCTGGATGCGCCGGTGGAGGGGCAGGAGGACCAGGTGGGGTGCTTCGAGAACGCGGCGGCGCACCTGACGGACGACGGGTGCTTCGTCGTCGAAGCGATCGTCCCGTCGTTCCTCCACGAGCTGCCGCGCGGCCGGTACGTCGAGGCAGAGGCGGTCGGGGTCGCCGAGGTCCGCTTGGACGTCGGACGCCACGACCGCTCGGCTCAGACCCTGGAGGAGTACCACGTGCGCCTGACGGACGACCGCGTCCTCCTGCAACCGATCGTCACGCGCTGCGCGTGGCCGAGCGAGCTGGACCTGATGGCGCGGATCGCGGGGCTGCGGCTGAAGGAGCGGTGGGGGAGCTGGCAGCGGGAGCCGTTCACCGCGTCGAGCGGCAGCCACGTCTCGGTCTACGGTCGTTCGCCATGAGAGGCAGGACCGGCCGGCCGCGACCGGGCGACGCATCCGGCGCACGACCATGCTGCCGGCCACCCGGCGTAACGGTGCAGGCGTCCCGGGCCCGGCGGCGAAGCTCCCCGTGATGCGGCCGCGAGCACGCCAACCGCGAAGAGCGAAGCGCGCCCTTGGGGCGGCGCTGGCGGCCGCGCTCGTGTCGCTGGTGCTGTGCGGCGCCGCGGCGGGGGCCCTGCCGGCCTACGTGCTTCCCGATCTCGCTCCGCAGCCCCCCGTGGAGGTCCTCGGCCCGACGACCGGCGTCTCCTTCGGCCTCGGCGTAGACGCACCCCTGCTGGTCGACGGCTGCTATCCGGAGGAGCGCGTCCGGAAGGGTGCCGCGAGGTGCCTGCGGTTCGACGCGATCGTCGGGAACGTCGGCAAAGGTCCGCTCGAGCTCGCGTACACATTCACGAAGAACGACGGCATATCTGCCGTGCAGCGGATCTACCGGAGCGACGGATCGTATCGCGACCGTTTCGCCGTGCGTTCTGAGCTCCATCCCACCCACGCGCACTTCCACGTCCAGGACTTCTACCTCGCGCGGCTGTGGAAGGCGGACGCGTCGGGCCGGCGCGTGGGCGAGGCCCCCGTCGCCCGCGGCGACAAGAACGGGTTCTGCCCCGAGGACACCGCGCCGGTCGGCAGCGCTCCGAACGAGGGGGGCGAGGGCGAGTACCGGTGCTTCGGGCCCGAAGAGCGCGACGGCCCGCGCGGTTTCCAGGTCGTCGGGGTCTCCGCGGGGTGGCAGGACGTCTATCCGGCGTCGCTGCCGGACCAGTTCGTGGAGATCACGGGGGTGCCGGACGGGCAGTACGTCCTCGAGATCGAGCTCGACCCGCACGACGTCTTCGTCGAGGCGAACGACTCCAACAACGCGGTCTGCGTCCATATCGCGCTCGACGGTTTCGACGCCGAGATACTCGCGCCCCGCGTGCCCTGCTGAGCGCGGGATCGGGCGGCAGGCGGCCGTAGGCTGCGGCCGATGCCCGACCTGCCCGTCCGTCGCATCACGATGCCGACCCCGTACGCCGTCGGGCCCGTCAACGCGTACCTGATCGAGGCCGATCCGCTCACGCTCGTCGACGCGGGCATCAACACGCCGGAGGCGCAGAACGCGCTCGTGCTCGGCCTCACCGCCGCGGGGTACTTCGTCGAGTCCCTCGAGCGCATCCTCATCACGCACGCGCACCCGGATCACTACGGGCTCGTTCCCTACCTCCAGGAGGTCTCCGGCGCGACCGTCCATTTCCCCGAGCGCGAGATCGCCCGAGTCCGCGACCGGCAGATGCTCTTCGAGGTCGGGCGCCTGCTGATGGAGGCCGGGATGCCGCTCGAGCTCCTGTTCAAGATGGACCAGCAGCGCAAGAAGGACCCGGCCGCCCGGGTGCCGCACGAAGAGGTCGTGCCGGTAACAGACGGCGACGCGTTCGCGTTCGCGAGCCACGACGGATCGTTCGAGCTCCACGCGCATCTGATGCCGGGTCACACCGGCGGTCACGTCGTGTACTACGAGCCGGCGACCCGGACGATGTTCGCCGGCGACCAGCTGCTCCCCGACGTCTCGCCGAACCCCCTGCTCGAGCCCTCGCTCGACGAGCCGGGGCGCCGCCGCCGCTCGCTCGAGGAGTACCTGACGTCGCTGGAGACGATGGCGGGGATGCCCATCGCGCTGGCATATCCGGGCCACGGCGACCCCGTCACCGATCCGCAGCGCCTGATCGAGACGACGATCGAGCACCACCTGAAGCGCAAGGCGGCGGTGGCGCGGCGGCTCGGGCCCGAGGGGAAGACGCCGTACGAGCTGGCGGCCGAGGTGTACCCGCACGCGACCGGTTACGACACGTTCCTCGCCGTGTCCGAGATCGTGGCCCACCTCGACCTGGTCGTCCACGACGGCAACGCGGTCGTGGACGAGCGCGACGGCGTCACCTACTACCGCGCCGCGCCCTAGACGCGTGCGGCCCGAGTTGCGATGTCCGCAACCGTCGCCGCACCGGCAGCGCGGCGCGCCGGCATCCCGCAGAACAAGTATGTTTGGTGCTTGCTATTGCAAGCACTCCCCGGCCCGCGCCGCCGGCGACACGATTCTCGTAGGAGGTCCCGTTGGAGATAGTGGTGTGCGTAAAACACATCCCCGACCCGAACATCCCGCCCGAGATGGACGGTCACCGGCTGAAGCGAGAGGGCGTGCAGGGCGTCCTCGACCCGGGTGACGAGTTCGGCGTCGAGGCCGGGCTCCAGCTGAAGGAGGCGCACGGCGGGAACGTGACGGTCGTCTCGATGGGGCCGGCGCCGGCGATGGACGCGATCAAGCGCGCGCTGTCGATGGGCGCCGACAAGGGCGTGCTGGTCAGCGACGACGCACTGGAGGGGTCCGACGCGCTGGTCACGGCGCGGGTCCTCGCGGCGGCGATCGCGCGGGGGCCGTTCGACGTCGTGATCGCCGGCGTCGAGTCGACCGACGGCTACACCGGAACTATGCCCTCGACGCTCGCGGAGCTCCTCGGGATCCCCCAGGTGACCTTCGCGAAGACGATCGAGGCGACCGAGAGCAGCGTGAAGATCAACCGCCAGACGGCAGAGGGCTATCACGTCGTCGAATGCGAGCTGCCGGCGCTGGTCACCGTCACCGCGGGCGTCAACGAGCCGCGCTACGCGTCCTTCAAGGGCATCATGGCCGCTAAGAAGAAGCCGGTCGAGACGCTGTCGCTCGCCGACCTCGGCCTCTCCGGCGACGACGCCGCGGTCAAGCAGAACATCGTCGAGATCGCCGCCGCCGAGGAGCGCAAGGCCGGCGAGGTCATCCAGGACGACGGCACCGGGGCCGCACGGATCGCGGACTTCCTCCAGGAAGCGAAGGTGATCTGAGATGTCGACCGTCTGGGTGTACGCAGAGGTGACGCCGGACGGAGGCGTCGACACCGCGGCCCTCGAGCTGCTGACGAAGGCGCGCGAGATCGGGGAACAGGTCGCCGCGGTCGCGTTGGGGCCCGGCGCCACGGACGCGGCGGAGAAGCTCGGCGAATACGGCGCGTCGACCGTCTACGCAAGCGACGACGAGGTGTATGACGAGTACGTCGCCCAGCCCGCGGCGCAGGCGCTGTACGAGCTCGTCCAGGAGCACGAGCCGGACCTCGTCCTGTTCGCCACGAACTACGACTCGCGCGACATCGCGGGGCGGCTCTCCGCCAAGACGGGCTCGACGCTGGTGAGCAACGCGACCGGCCTCCACTCCGTCGACAAGGCGCAGACGGCGATCTTCGGCGGGTCGACGCTCGTCGACGTGGAGCTCGAGGGCGAGCCGAAGCTCGTGCTCGTGCGGCCGAAGTCGTTCGTCCCCGAGCCGTCCGGCGGCGAGGCCGAGGTCGTCGAGGTGGACGTCGACGTCGACGAGGGGCTGCGCAGGGCGCGTCGCGTCGAGCGTCACGAGGAGGAGGCGAGCGGACCGAGGCTCGAAGACGCGCCGGTCGTCCTCTCCGGGGGCCGCGGGCTGGGCGACCCGGGGAACTTCGAGCTGCTCGACGAGCTCGCGGGGCTGATCGGGAACGCCGCCGTCGGGGCCACGCGCGCCGTAGTCGACTCGGGATGGGTGCCGTACGCGTACCAGATCGGACAGACGGGGAAGACCGTCAAGCCCGGGGTGTACATCGCGGTGGGGATCAGCGGAGCGACGCAGCACATCGTGGGTATGAAGGGCGCCAAGAGGATCGTCGCGATCAACAAGGACGAGGAGGCGCCGATCTTCCAGATCGCCGACCTCGGCGTCGTCGGCGACGCGCTGAAGATCCTGCCGCAGCTCATCGAAGAGGTGAAGTCCCGCAAGGGGTGAACGTGTCACTGGGGGACCGCATCAGGGCGTTCTTCTCGAAGAAGAGCAACCCCGGGCTGAAAGAGCTCGACGTCTTCGTCGCCGAGCGAAAGGGCGTCGAGGGGTACATCGAACCGAAGACGGCGACGAGCCCGACGACGCTGCTGCTCGTCGACCGGGACGGCGATCACCTGCGCGCGCCGGTGCGGGAGCCCGACGACGCCGTCGCGTTCTGCGACCGCCACGGGATCCCGGTCTACGACGCGCAGGTCATCGGTTACCCCAAGCGGATGCGCGACTTCGAACGGCGCCGCCGCACGGTCGACGCGGGAGCCCTGGACGCCGAGATCGAGGAGCTGGAGCGGCGTCTGTCGGAGCCGGGGCCCGACGAGGGGCCGCGGGCCTAGGCGGCGGAGCGCTCCGCAGACACCTCTTATCCTGGGCTTATGCACTACCTCGACCACGCCGCGACCACCCCCGTCCTCCCCGAGGCCGCAGAGGCCGTGGCGCGGGCCCTCGCCGAGGACTTCGGCAACCCCTCGTCCGTCCACGCGGCCGGGCGCCGGGCGCGCGCGGTCGTCGAGGACGCCCGCGACCGCGTCGCGGCGGCCGTGGGGGCCGGCGCCTCCGAGATCGTCTTCACCGGGGGCGGCACCGAGGCCGACAACCTCGCGCTCAAGGGAGCCGCGCACAAGCGTCGCGGCGACGGGGACCACGTCGTGGTGACGGCCTTCGAGCACCACGCGGTGCTGGACGCCGCCCGCGCGCTGGAGGGGGCCGGGTTCCAGGTCACGAAGGTGCCGGTCGAGGCGGACGGGGCCGTCGCCCCGGCGCGCGTCGCCGGTGCGGTCCGTCCGTCGACCGTCCTCGTCGCGGTCATGGCGGTCAACAACGAGATCGGCACCGTGCAGGACGTGACCGCGATAACCGAGGCGGTGAAGACGGCGAACCCGCGCGCGCTCGTCCACACCGACGCAGTGCAGGCGCTGGGGAACGTGCCGGTCGACGTCCATGCATGGGGCGTGGACCTCGCCGCGTTCGCCGCCCACAAGACCGGTGGCCCCAAGGGCGTCGGCGCCCTCTTCGTACGCTCGTCCGTCGCGGTCGAGCCCGTGCTGCACGGGGGCGGCCAGGAGCGGGGGCTGCGGTCGGGCACCCACAACGTCGCCGGCATCGCCGGCTTCGGCGTCGCCGCGGAGGTCGCGGCGAAGGAGGTCTACGAGAAGTCGGAGCGGCTGCTCGCGCTGCGCGAGTCGCTCCTGGCGGGCATCCGCGCGATCGTCCCCGACGTGGTGGTCAACGGGGGCCTCGAGCGCCGCGTCGCCGGCAACCTCAACGTATGCATCCCCGCGACGGACGGCGAGACGATGCTGCTGCTCCTGGACGCGGCCGGCATCGCCTGCTCCTCGGGCTCCGCGTGCGCGTCGGGCGCGCTCGACCCGTCGCACGTCCTCCTCGCTCTGGGGGTCCCGAAGAAGCTCGCGAAGGGCAGCCTCCGCTTCTCGCTCGGCCGGACGTCGACGCAGGCCGACGTCGACGCGGTGCTGGACGCGCTGCCCGAGGTCGTCGAGCGGGCCCGGAAGGTCGCGTGACCCGTCGCAAGGCCGTCGTCGCGATGTCCGGCGGCGTCGACTCGTCCGTCGCGGCCGCGCTCCTCGTCGAACGAGGCTACGACGTCACCGGCGTGATGCTGAAGCTGTGGAAGGGCGACGCCGCGAGCTCGAACTCGGGGTGCTGCAACCTCGGCGCCGCGGAGGACGCGCGGCGAGTGGCCGACGTCCTGGGGATCCCCTTCTACGTGCTGAACTTCGCCGATCACTTCGAGGCCACCGTGCGCCGGGACTTCCACGAGGGCTACCTGGCAGGCAGGACGCCGAACCCGTGCGTGCGGTGCAACCACTGGGTCAAGTTCGACGCGCTGCTCGAGAAGGCCGCCGCCCTGGGCGCGCACGTTCTCGCGACGGGGCACTACGCGCGCGTCGCCGAGCGCGACGGCCGGTACCGGCTGTACCGCGGCACCGACCGCGCGAAGGACCAGTCCTACGTCCTCTGGATGCTGACGCAGCGGCAGCTGTCGCGCTGCCTGTTCCCGGTCGGCGCGCAGGAGAAGTCCGTCACCCGCGCGATCGCGGCCGACCTGGGCCTGCGGACTGCGCGCAAGCCTGACTCACAGGAGATCTGCTTCGTCCGCGACGGCGACTTCGACGCGTACGTCGGAGAGAACCTGGCCGCCGCCGCGGTGCCCGGGCCGATCCTCGACGAGCGCGGAGCCGTCGTCGGCGCCCACCGCGGCATCGGCCGGTACACCGTCGGCCAGCGCAAGGGCCTCGGGATCGCGCTCGGAAGGCCGGTGTTCGTGACGTCGATCGACGCCGCGTCGAACGTCGTGAGGGTAGGGGAGCGGCGAGACCTCGCCGTCGACGCCGTGTCCCTGGCCGAGGCGAGCTTCGCCGGCGACCCCGTCCCCGACGGGACGGAGGTGCTCGTGCAGTACCGCGCGCACGGCGACGCGTACCCCGCCGTGGTCGAAGGGACCCGCGTGCGCTTCGACGCGCCGGTCGAGGCCGTCGCGCCCGGGCAGTCGGCCGCGCTCTACTCCGCCGCCGATCCGTCCGAGCTCCTGGGGGGCGGGATCGTCGCGTCCACCTTCCCCGCCCGTGCCGCGAGCGTTGGCTGAGCGCGGCGACCGCATCCACGACGACGTCATCCGGAAGGAGTTCGCTCGCGCGGCGGGGCACTTCGTCGACCGCACGCAGGGGCGCTTCGACCACATGGACGTCGCCGCCTTCTCGGGGGTCCAACCGGGCGACACCGTCGTCGAGGTCGGCGCCGGAACGGGCAACTTCCTCGCGCTGTTCCGCGACGCCGCCGCGCGCTTGATCGCGGTCGACCTGACGCCGGAGATGCTCGTCCAGGCCCGCCGGCACGACGCCCTCCACCTCGTCGCCGGCGACGGGAGGAGGCTGCCGCTCCGGTCCGGCTCCGCCGACCTCGTGACCAGCGCGCAGGCCCTGCACCACGTCCACGACCCGGCGACGGTCGTCAAGGAGATGCGGCGGGTCGCGCGCGCCGGGGGCCGCGTGCTGATCGTCGACCAGGTCGCGACCGAGCGGTATGAAGAGGCGCTGATGATGACCGAGCTGGAGAGGGCCCGCGACCCGTCGCACGCGATGTCGCGGCCCCCCTCCGCCTACCGGATGATCGCGGGCGCGGCCGGCCTCGAGATCCTGGACGAGAAGGTCGTCGAGTCGGAGCAGCGCCTCTCGACCTGGATGTGGCCCGGCGAGTTCCCCGCGGACCGGATCGCCGCAGTCGCTGCGTTGATCGAGACGATCGGACCCGAGACCGGGATGGGCTTCGAGCGCGACGGCGACGACTGGGTCTTCACGCGCCGGCGCCTGATGCTGCTGGCGGGGAGGTAGCGGTGCCGTCGAAGAAGAAAGCCGCCGCGCGCGCCGCGGAGCTGCGCGAGGCCATCGACTACCACTCGTACAGGTATCACGTCCTCGACGCGCCGGAGATCGCCGACGTCGAGTACGACGCGCTCGTCCGGGAGCTCATCGAGCTCGAAGATGCGTTCCCCGATCTCGTCACCCCGGACTCGCCGACGCAGCGCATCGGCGCACCGCCGTCGGACCTGTTCGCGCCGGTCGAGCACCGAACGCCGATGATGTCGCTCGACAACTGCTTCTCGCTCGAGGAGCTGCAGGCGTGGGGCAAGCGGGTCGAGCGAGGGATCGGCACGGCAGACGGCTTCGTGGTCGAGCAGAAGATGGACGGCGTCGCGGTCAACCTGATCTACGAGAACGGCGTGCTCGTGAGGGGCGCGACCCGCGGCGACGGGCGCACGGGCGAGGACATCACCGCGAACCTGAAGACGATCCCCGCGGTCCCGCTGCGGCTGCGCGGCGACGCGCCGAAGATCCTCGAGGTGCGCGGCGAGGTCTACATGACGGCTGCCGACTTCGAGAAGCTCAACGAGCGCCTCGGCGAATCCGGGGGAAAGGTCTTCGCCAACCCCCGCAACGCGGCCGCGGGATCGCTGCGACAGAAGGACCCGAAGATCACCGCACAGCGGAGCCTGTCGCTGATCTGCCACGGGATCGGCTACGCGGAGGGGCGGCGCTTCAAGGCGCACCGGGAGGCCCTCGAGACGCTGCGCGAGCTCGGGCTGAGGACGAACCTCAACAACAAGCGCGTCGAGGACCTCGACGCGGTATACGAGTTCTGCACCTACTGGCAGGAGCACCGGCACGACGTCCCGTACGAGATCGACGGCGTGGTCGTCAAGGTCGACTCGATCGACCAGCAGGAAGAGCTGGGCTTCACCGCGAAGGCGCCGCGCTGGGCGATCGCGTACAAGTTCCCGCCGGAGGAGCGGACGACGAAGCTGCACAAGATCAGCGTCCACGTCGGCCGGACCGGAGCGGCGACGCCGTGGGCGCAGCTCGAGCCGGTGTTCGTCGGAGGCGTGACGATCTCGACCGCGACGCTCCACAACGAGGACGAGATCAGGCGCAAGGACATCCGCGAGGGCGACACCGTGATCGTCCGGCGCGCCGGTGACGTCATCCCCGAGGTCGTGGGACCCGTCGTCTCGCTGCGGACCGGGAAAGAGAAGCCGTTCGTGATGCCGAAGGAGTGTCCCTCGTGCGGCTCCAAGCTGGTCCGGCAGGAAGGTGAGGCCGTCACCAAGTGCCTCAACCTCGAGTGCCCCTCGCAGCTGGTCGAGAGCCTCTTCCACTTCGCCTCGCGCGGCGCGATGGACATCGAGGGGCTCGGCTACAAGACGATCATCTGGCTCGCCGAGGAGCGGAAGCTCCTGCGGGACGTCGCGGACGTCTACGGCCTCCGGCCGGAGCACTTCGAGGGCCACGAGGGCTGGGGCGAGGTCTCGATCCGCAACCTCATGGCCGCGATCGAGCGGTCGAAGACCCGGCCGCTGGGCAACCTGCTGATCGCCCTCGGGATCCCGCACGTCGGGGGCCGCGCGTTCGACATCGCCGCGCAGGCGGGTTCGCTGGACCGGCTGCGTGAGATGACCGAGGAGGACTTCCTGGCCATGGACGGCATCGGGCCGGTCATCGCGAAGTCGATCACGCAGTTCTTCGCGGAGCCGCGCAACCTCGACGTGATCGACCGGCTGAAAGCGGCCGGAGTGGACCCCCAGGAGGCGCCGCGCCGCAACGAGGGCCCGCTGTCGGGCAAGACGTTCGTGATCACGGGGACGCTCGAGGGGTTCAGCCGCCAGGGTGCGCAGGACGCGATCGAGGAGCTGGGGGGCAAGGTCACCGGCAGCGTGTCGAAGAAGACCGACTACGTGGTGGTGGGAGCGAACCCGGGGGCCTCGAAATACGACAAGGCGCAGGAGCTGGGGATCGAGCTGCTGGACGAGGCGGCGTTCGTGAAGCTGCTGGGGCGCTAGAACCTCGCCCGGGGACCGCGCTCGTCTTCGACCCGTCCAGGCTCGCTCTCGTGGCTGGCTGTCGGTTCCTGTCATAGGTCCGCGCTAGCGTGTCGTAATGAGCCTCAACA
>JBHELD010000028.1:0-49653 GCA_046263255.1 Actinomycetota bacterium | reverse complement strand
CCTCACGAGCTCGTCTTCGATGCCGACTCAGGAGTAATCCTGTGCATGCGAACGGACGACTTCTATCTCGGATTCGAGGAACTGGACCTCGACGAAGAGATCCCCGACGAGACCTTTCGATGGGACGGGCCCGCGGAACCTCGCAAGATCGGTCGAGCGCTGGTCATCCCCGAGGATGACGGCACTCACTCGGTGATTTGGGAGGTGTCCGTTCGCGGCCGTCCGATGTTCGACCTACAGGGACCGGGAGGGATCAGCCGGGAGGAGGCCGTCGCCTGGGGCGAGGAGCGCGCGGCCAAGACCCTTGTTCGAGGCGAATAGATCCGAGCATGAGTTTCTTCATGGAAGTCCGAGGCATCGACGTCGACGCTGAAGAAGCGCAACACCTTTCTGGAGCGTCCACGGACAATGGTGGCTACCCATTTCACGCCAAGCCTTCACTCTTCCGAAAGCGAATAAACAAGCTCTACATCGCCGATTGGAAGCTCGGTGAAGGCTTGCTCGCCGATGATGCGGATTGGGACGCGCCTACATGGTCAATGCGTCCCGAAGAGCTACCTCGTCTCGAGGCCACACTTAAAACGCTGTGCGATGCGCTGCCCCAGGGGTTCGAGTTCGTTGCGAGTTGGGTCAGCGAGCCGCTGGATCGCCGGGTTGAAGTGTCCTGCGACGAGCTGTTGCAGCTTGCTCAAGCATCGAGCTTCAACGGCAACACGCTCTACGTGGTCAAGTCCGCCGAGCACCGTTAGCAAATCGTTAGCAGGTCGCTAGCTCGGCGCGAGTGCCGGAAAAAGTAAAGCGCCTGTCACCAGGGGCTTTGCGGTTGCAGGGGCGGGATTTGAACCCGCGACCTCCGGGTTATGAGCCCGGCGAGCTACCAGACTGCTCCACCCTGCCCGGCCAGTCTACCAAGACGTAACCTCGCCCCATGACCGACCCCGGCCGCGCTCCGGTCGAGCTCTCCCTGCGGCACGACCCGCTGCGGCGGCGCCACGAGAGGAGCGCCGGCGGTTTCAAGACCGTTCGGCTCAACCCCGCGGGGTGGTCGGCGCTCGTCGGTTGCGGGCTCCTCGGCGGCGGGATCGTGTCGCTTGTCTCGGGAACGGCGCCGATCCTCGCGCTGCCCGCGGGCGTCGTCGTGACGTGGACGGGCCTGCTCGTCGCCGACCACGTGCGCTGGCGTAACGCGATCGTCCACATGGGCTTCGGGAATCTCGACGCGAAGTCGGGCCGCGCGGTCGTTGCCGAGCTCGCGCGACGGGGCGTCCGAGCGCGCTACGAGGAGACTATGTCTTTCGACACATCCGGCGAGATGCAGCGCAACGTCGTCTGCCGCAACGCGGACGCGGAGACGGCTCGGCGCGTGGCGGACGAGGTCCTAAGCGCGCGCAGCCACCCCTAGCCCCCCGGAACGCACCGCACCTCCTGCAGCGAGCACGACTTCGGCTCCGGGCCGAGGTTCACCCCCGCCCGCGACACCACCGGCAGCGTCACGTGGGACGGCCTCTCGGCGTCGTGGTACAGCGTGTTCACCCCCGGGACCCGCTTCGGCACGTACGCGTAGTAGCTGTCGACCGCCGGCGGCGTGTGGACGAGCACGACCAGCCTGTGCCCGGGCCGGAACACGTGGCCGACCGGGAAGACCTCGACCAGGTACTCGTAGACCTTCCCGGGCTCGATCGGAGTCGGATTGGTGTGCGGGCGGTGCGGCCGGTAGATCGCGCCGCCCTCGGTCCGGTCGCTGAGCAGCGGGTCGATCGCGCGGTGGCTCGCGCGCAGCATCCCGCGCTGCAGGTAATAGCGGCTGCCGTCGGGAGCCTCGTCGATCAGCTGCACGAACATCTCCGTCTCGGGCGCGGTCGACGACATGTAGAGCGTGGCGGTGATCGGTCCGACGACCGCCAGCGGCGACGTCAGCTTCTCCGACCGGTACTCGAGCTGGTCCGGCCCGTGCCGCGTCGTCACCTGCGAGCCCGTGGCGCCGCCCGCCTGGAAGCTCCAGGACTGCCGCGGGCTACCGGACAGATACGCGTCGCCCGGCTGCTCGCCGCCGGGGCCCTTCCACGTCAGCTCGCCGCCCTTGCCGAAGTACACGTCGGTCCAGCGCGTGTCGTCGAGCGGGAACGTCCGCGACTCCTTGCGCCCGTTCGACCTGTCGTCGACCATCTCGAACAGCGTCGTGACGGAGCTCTGCGGATAGCTCCTACCGACGCGGCGCACCCAGTGGTCGAGCCAGGCCTTGCGGTCCCTGTAGACCTCCGGGGGCGAGGTCTGCGTCCCGTGGTCGCCGTTCGTGATCACCAGCCGCTTGGGGACGCCGCGCACCTCCTCGAAGAGGTGGTAAGGCCCCCGCGGGCCGGTCTGCTCGTCCTGGTACGCGCCGGTGATGTGGATGGGGACGTCGATGCGCTCCACGTAGTTGATCAGCGAACGCACCTGGAACCAGGTGTTGTCGGTGTCGGAGAGTCCCTGGAGGATCGGGTCGTTCAGCACCGTCCTGCTGTGCGTCGCGACGTTCGCCGCGCACTGGCGGTCGCCGGCCGCGAGCCCCGGGAACGTCCCCCCGCCGACGTCGTAGAGCGGCCGCACCCCGCCGGTCCACAGCAGCGGGAAGCCGTAGTTGCTCACGCCGCCGAGGTAGACGATGCCGCGGTACAGGTCGTCGATCAGCCCCGACACCGACAGCGCGCGCAGGTGCGGGGGCCGCGTCGCGGCGACCATGAACCCGGTGAGCCCGCCGTAGGAATGGCCGTAGATGCCGACGTCCCCGTTCGACCACGGCTGGTCGGCGATCCACTCGATCACCTCGCGGCCGTCGAGCGCGGAGCGCCAGCTGAAGAGGTCGAACTCGCCGCCGGAGCAGCCCGTTCCCCGGACCGACGCGTGCACGGTGACGTACTCCTCCTCGAACATCTCGGTGAGACCGCGGCTCCCGGCCCCCCCGTCGGGACCCTCGCCGTCCGAGGAGCCTCCGTCGTAGCCCGACATCTCGAAGATCGCCGGGTAGGCGCGGCCCTTCTCGAAGCCCTTCGGCATGCGGACGTTGACCGCGATGGAGGTTCCGTCGCTCATCGTGACGTAGTGCGTCGGCGATGCGGCGGCGGGCTCCCATGGCACGAGCGCCCCGACGAGCGCGGCGGCTACGGCAAGGGCGAGGAGGCGGCGGGACGGCAGCACGAACGCGCGCATGGAGACCCTCCAGATGGGGACGTTTTGCCCGGCTTGGTTGCTAGGGAGCCCTTTTCCCCGCCTGCTCGGTAAGCAAACCGGCCTTGTCGAGGAGGCGGCCGAGGCGCTCGATCAGCCTGCCGTACTCCTCGAAGTCCCCCTCCGCGAGCGCCTCCTGGGCCTGCTCGTAGACCCGCCCCGCCTGCTCGACCAGCCTCGCCAGCTCGGAGGCGTCGGGGCCGCGAGGCTCCTCCGGCCCGCCGGGCTCCTCCGGCCCCCCGGGCTCCTCCGGCTCCTCCGGCTCCTCCAGGTCGAACAGCTCCGCCAGCGCCTCGTCGAACGTCTCTTCGAACACGACGTCGTCGCCCAGCACGACCGCGACCCTCTTGAGCTCCGGGATGCCGAGGCCCTCCGCCGTCACGAACAGAGCGCGCACGTAGAGGATCGACTCCTCGATCGGCAGGACGATCAGCGACCCGAAGGTCGTGTCGGAGCCCTCCTGACCGAGGAGCGTCTCCGTCTGCGACACCTCCTCGTCCTGGCTGATGAGGCTCGCGACCTGCTCGGGGCCGTTCGGCGGGTTCTGTGCCGGGAACGCGAGCGTCACGAGCTCCCCGTACGCCTCCGGGTCCGACCGCCCGACGAGCAGCGACACCATATTCTTCTTCCCGCGCGGGGTCGCGGGGCGCGTGAGCACGAACTCCTCGTCGATCTCGCCCGGAAGCTGGGTGAGGAGGTACGTCGCGGGCGTCGCCGGGAGGTCCCACGCGTCCTCCTTCGCGAAGAAGTCGCCGGGCGAATCCATGTGGTACGTCCGGTAGACCTCGGACTGGAGATTGAACATGTCCTCGGGGTAACGGAAGTGCGCGAGCAGGTCGGGTGACGGCTCCTCGTCGGTGAAGAGGCTCGGGAACGCCTTGCGCCACGCCTGGATCAGTGGGTCCGACTCGTCGATGACGTAGAACTTCATCGACCCGTCGTAGGCGTCGATCGCGACCTTCACGCTGTTGCGCACGTAGCTCACGTCACCGCGCAGGACGCCGGCCTCCTCGTCGTTCACCACCGCCTCGTCGGCTGCGAACCGCTGCGAGTACGGATACCAGGGCGTCGACGTGTAGCCGTCCATGATCCACACGAACCTGCCGTCGACGCTCGCGGCGTAGGGGTCCGAGTCGAACGACAGGAAGGGAGCCGCGCGCATCACCCGGTCGCGCACGTTGCGATAGAAGAGGATCCTCGAGTCGGTCTCGATCAGGTCGGACAGCACGATGTTGGGGTCGCTCTCGCGCACGGCGAACGCGAGCCTCCGCAGGATGCTCGCGAGCTCGATCCCGCCCTCGCCGTCGTAGTTGAACCGCTCGAGCCCGTCCTCGTCCGGATAGTCCACCTCGGCCTGACCGGAGTTCACGATCGAGTACTCGCTCGCCTCGAACTCCTCGCCGTAGTAGATGCGCGGCTGGTCGAGAGCCAGGTCCTCGGCTCCCGCCTCCACGGTTCCGGGGACGTCGCTGACGAGGAAGTCGGGCTGCCCGCCGGGGCCGATCGAGTTCGCGAGGCTCGCGACCACGCCGTAGCCGTGGGTGTACTGCAGGTGCTGGTTCTGCCAGCCGCGCGAGCCGGGAGGGAGCTGGTCGAGCGAGAGCTCCCTCGGCGACAGCAGCACCTGGCGGGTCTCCCCGCCTATCTCGTACCGGTCGATGTCGACGTCCGGGAACGTGTAGTAGAGGCGGATGGCCTGCAGCTGCTCGTACGCGTCGGCGAGCGTGTCGGGATCCCACAACCGGACGTTCGCGAGGATGTTGGAGGCGCCCTCGAGACCGTCGGGAGAGACCTCGCTCGTCGCCTCGAACGGCCGCTCGTCCACGTCTTCCAGGCCGAAGCCGGCGCGGGTCGCGGCGATGTTGCGGGCGATGAACTCCCGCTCGCGCTGCAGCTCCTGGGGCTCCACCGAGAAGCGTTGCACGAGCGACGGCCAGGCGAACCCGGCAAGGAACGAGGTCAGCACCCATATGCCGACGGCCGCGAGCGGCAACGACACCCGCCGCACGCGGATGTTGACGATGAACAGGATCGCGGAGACGACCGAGATGATCGCGAGCAGGCGGAGCGCGTACAGGTGCGCGTTCACGTCCGTGTAGCTCGCCCCGGTCACCACGCCTCGCTCCGAGAAGTTGAGCGCGTACGTCCCCAGCCAGTACTGCGCCGCCTTCACGAGGGCCATGAGCCCCAACAGGACCGAGACGTGCGCGAGCGCGCCCGGAGTAACCCCGCCGAGACCGAGCTGGGGCCGGAACGATCCGTGGAAGGCGTGTGCGGCGAGCGTCGCGAGCAATGCCGCGATCAGCGCGAACCACGCAAGGTCCAGCGCCGCGCGGAAGAGCGGGAGGTCGAACACGTAGAAGGCGATGTCCTTGCCGAACTGCGGATCCTCCTGGCCGAACGGCACCCGGTTGATCCACAGCAGGACGGTCCTCCACGCCGCGCTCGCGCCGATGCCGGCGAGGATCCCGATCGCGAGCGCGAGGGCCGGGCGGAGCCATGTGAGATAGGGCGTCAGCGCGTCGCGGTACCGCTGCAGCGGATCGAAGCCCTGCCGGCCGCCGAAGACGAACGAGCCGTACGCCGGCGCGGCGCGCGCGGCGATGACGAGGTTGGCCCACGCGACGGCCGCCACCAGGACGGCGACGCCGACGCCCACGAGGACCTGCGTGCCGATGCTCTTCCACAGGACCGCCTCGAACCCGACCTCCTGGAACCAGAGCACGTCGGTGTAGAAGCGGGCGAGCGACGAGGCTGCGAGCAGGAACGCCACGACCGCGCCGATGAGGATGAGGCGCCGCCTCTGACGGCGCGCCGGGGAGGCCATGGCGGGAGCGTAAACGCTCAGACGGACCTATCGGCCGGGAGGACGCTGCGGATCCGTCGCACCAGCTCCTCCGGGCTGAACGGCTTGCCGACGAACTCCGCGCCCGGCCATTCGGCCGCGAGCCCGCGCTCCATCCCGCTGAGCACGAACACGGGGATGTCCTTCGTCGTCTCGTCCGCCCGCAGCGCGTGGAAGACCTGCTTGCCGTCGAGCTTGGGCATGATCTGGTCGAGCAGGATCACGTCGGGGACCGCCCTGCGAGCCGCGGCGAGCGCCTCCTCGCCGTCGGCGGCGAGCAGCGTGTCGAAGCCCTCGTCCTCGAGGACGATCTCGAGCGTCAGACGCACGTTGAAGTCGTCCTCGGCGACGAGGACGAGAGGCCGGGTCACCGCCCCTAGTCTAGTTTGGGCGCGCTCCCGAAGATGTCGATGGGGTCTCCGTCGTCCGGAGGGTCGTCGGGCGGATTGGTCGGTTCCGGAGTCGGCGAGCTGCTCGGAGACACGCCGCTGACGGCTTCGTTGATCGTGCACTGAGCGTAGTTCGGGCACTCGCTCGGCTGCGGCTGGTCGGTCGGCTTCGGCGGCTGGGTCCCGCCGCCACCGTCGGTGGGCGGAGGCAGCGTCGCTCCCGGAGGAGGCTCTTCGCCCGGCGGCGGCGGTATCTCGCCCGCCTCGCTCAACGCCGCGGCCGCCAGCGTGAACGACGCGCCCTGGGCGCTGGACGCGACCGCCACCGCGGCGATGTCCTCGAGGTCCGCGACCACCGCGTTCAGCTTCACGTCCATGATCGCCGCGGCGACGGCCCACTCGGCGCCCCGGTCGTACAGAGAGAACGCCTCGCGGAAGGACTCCGCGAGCGACGCGCCGCGATCGTGGGACGCGATCGTGAACCCGACCAGGAGGTTGACCGGCGAGCGCTTGAGGTACGGGCGGAGGAAGCCGACGTCCTGGCCCCCCGCGAGCGTGCCGAAGTAGCCGAGGCCGGGACGCTGGTCGCCGATCTGGGCCTGCAGCCCGCCCGTGAGCTGGTCGAGCTCCTCCTGGAGCTCGACCACGTCCTCGAGGTACCGCCGGTCCCAGGGATCGCTCGAGTCGATGTCGTAGGGCGTCGGAGCCGACGGGACTGCGTTCGCGGAGGGAACGGCCTCGAAGAGCGTGCGGACCTGCAGGCGCTCTTCGCCCGGAGCGCCGACGGTGACCGCGCCGCGGTACGAAGCGACGCGCGTGGCGGAGACGCCGCGGTCGATCCGGATCGTGCCGCTCGACGAGCTCGCCGTAAACGAGCTGAAGCGGACCTCCAGCGCGTCGCCGGCGTCGGCCAGGATGCTTCCGCTCTGGCTCTCGACCGTGCTCGCGTCCTTGATCCTGATCTTCGAGTCGGAGGCGAGCGTCAGGAGACGGTCGCCCTCCAGCCGCACGAGGGCCTCGCCGGTGCTCTGCGTCTGCACGACGTCGCGCGGCTTCAGCGACGTCTCGTCCTCGACCTCGATCGTCTCGCTGCCGCGCAGGATCAGGACGCGCCCCTCGCGGCGCTGGACCGTCATCTCGGCCAGCTCGGAATCGTCGGAGAACGGCCAGCAGGCCGTCCCCGCGAAGAGAGCAAGCACTAGTCCCACCGCCACCTTGGACGAGCGGGTGGCGGCGGCGCGGGAGATCAGGGAGGTCTTTGTTCCCATACGCCATAGTTTCCCGCAGGATCGACGGTCTTTTGAATAGCCCGTTCGGACTAGTTCTCGGCGCCCTTGCCCGGAGCCGCCGCCGCCGGGATCCTGATCGTGAACGTCGTCCCCTGATCGGGCTCGCTCTCGACGGTTATCTCGCCCTGGTGCGCCTCGATGATCCTCTGGACGAACGCGAGGCCGAGCCCGAGGCCCCCGTAGGCCCTGGTCTCGGAGCCGTCGAGCTGGTGGAAGTCCGAGAACACCTTCGAAAGGTCGTCGGGGGTTATCCCGATGCCCTCGTCGCTCACCCGGACCTCGACCTGCCGGCCCCGGCCGTTCGCCCCGCGGGAGGCGCCCTTCGCCTCGAGTCGGATCGTCCCGCCGTGCGGGGAGAACTTCACCGCGTTGTCCAGGACCTCCTCGATCGACCGCCGGATGAGCCGCTCGTCCCCGACGACCTTCGGGAGCCTCGCCTTCACGTCGGCGACGACGTTGTGCCGCGGCGTCTTCTGCTCCCAGTCGTCGGCCAGCTTCCGGACGAGGGCCCCCAGGTCTATCGGCGTCGAACGCGGGGCCAGACGCCCGGCCTCCATGGCAGAGAAGTCGACGAGCAGCTCGACGATCCGCTCGAGCCGCGCCGTCGAGTCGAGGATGCCCTTCACGAACTGCTTGCTCTTCTCGGCCGGCACCTCCTTGCGGCTGAGGATCTCCGCATAGCCCTTGATCGGGGTGAGCGGCGTGCGCAGCTCGTGCGAGATGTTCGAGAGGAACTCCGACTTCATCCGCTCGACCTCGCGCTCGCGGGTCATGTCGCGCAGCACCGCGACGGCGCCCGCGACCTCGCCGTCGTCGGTGCGCAGGACGGCGCTCGTGACGGCGACCGGCACGGGCTCCCCCGCCTTCCGCTTCAGCATCACCGCGCCCACCGAGCCCGCGGCGAGGTCGAAGATCGGGAGCCGCACGCGCTCCCCCTGCGCCTCGGTGACGCGCAGGACGCTCTCGACCGGCTGCCCGATCGCGTCGTCCGCGGAGATGCCGGTAAGGGCTTCCGCCTCGCGGTTGAACGCGAGCACCTCGAGGTTCGCGTCGACCGCGACGAGGCCGTCGGCCATCGACTGCATGATCGTCTCGATACGGGTGCGGAGCCGCGACTCCTCCCGCGCGGCCTCGCGCAGGTCGTCCGTCATGCGGACCAGCGAAGTCGTCATCTCGTTGAACGTCTCCCCGAGCTGGCCGACCTCGTCCTCACCCCCCACGACGGCCTTCGCGGTGAGGTCTCCCTCCCGCACCCGCGCGGCGGTGGCGGTGAGCTGCTGGATCGGGCGCGTGATGCGGCGGCCGGAGAACCACGCGAGGAGGATGGCGACGGCTCCGACCGCCATCGCGACGACGAACAGGATCCTCGTCACGCCCTGGCGCGTCTGGGACACGATCTCGGCCGGCGACGACAGCACGATCTGTCCGATGACCTCGCCGTTGCCGCGCTTCAGCGGCCCTATCCCGCTGTAGAAGGAGCGACCGCCGAGCGTCTGCTGCATCGAGGACGGACGTCCCGTGATCTCGACCTCTTCCGCGGCGGCGCCCGACACGAGCCTCTGCTTCGGGAGCCTCACCGGGAGCTCCGACGTGACCGTGCGTTCGTCGACCACGAGCGAGGCCCGCGTCGGCCTCACTCGGGCCGTGATCGCCTCCATCGTCAGGCCGTCCACCCATCTGCCGGCGATCACGACACCGATCTCGCGGCCGTCGAGGAAGACCTTCTGGATCCCCAGGATCACGATCGGGTCGCGCAGCTCTTCGTCCTCGATCCGCTCCAGCCCCGCGACCAGATCGCCCAGCCGCGTGTCGGCGAACAGGTCGGTCCCCAGGATCTTCGTCGCGTCGGCCACCTTGAGCGGAGGCTCCCGGAACCGGGGCGACGCCCCCCGGTGGTACGAGGGTCCCTCGCCGGCAAGGCCCACTGCGTTGGCGCTCGACGTGAGGTAGACGAAGTCGATCGTCGGCTGCGTGCTCAGCAGCGTCGCCGCGGTCCCGTTCAGCGAGGGCAGCGAGGCCATCCGCTGGGGAAGATCCTTCGCGCTCCCAAGCGACTCCGCCACGCGGAGCACGTCCTTGGTCTCCTCGCCCATGACGCTCCTGGCGGTGCCGGCGGCCTGCTCCCGCACGCGCTCGAGCTCGTTTCGCTCCACGTTCGACGAGATGACCCCCGTGAGAGCGGTGGCCAGCGCGAGGACGACCGACACGAGGAGCGCGACGAACGACGCGACGAAGCGGATGCGAATGCTCGACCGGATGCCGGTCCAGAGCCACGCGCCCAGCAGCAGATAGCCGCCCGCCCGCAAACCGTGCGCGACGAAGGAGAGCGTCTCGACGCTTCCGGTCCCGTAGACCTCGGCCGGAACCGACGCCGTCAACGCCTCGGCGGCGGCGGCGAGCAGCGAGGCCCCGGCGAGCCGCCGCATCGCAGCGTGTGTCCGCGCCGAGGCAAGAGACATGATCGCGAGCAGCGCCGCGGCTCCCGCGGGGACGAGCAGCAGCGGCTCGCGCAGCGCGAACGCGGCTCCCACCGAGGGAGCCGCGCGCAGGCCGCCGACGACGGCGATCAGGACCAGCGCGTACCCGAGGCCCCGCGCGGCTACGAGGAACTCCGCGCCGTCGGTCGTGCCGTCGATATCGCCCACCGCGAATGCGCCGCCGTGCGCGACCTGTGCCGCGGCGAGGACCGCGAAACCCAGCGCGGCGGTCACTCGGTTGAACGACTCGCCCGGGATCAAAGCCGGCCGCGAGAGCACGAGGGCGGCCGCGCCCGCGGTCATCAGGAAACCGAGGAACTCGACCGTGAAATGGAGAGGGACGGCCATGAAGCTCTCGAACATCGACACCTATCCTCGCACGAGGGGCGCCGTGCGCGGCCTGCTAGAGCCCCTCCAGGTACTCGACCGCGTCGTCGAACGTGCCGACCGAGACGACCTCCATCTCGTCGGCGATCTCGACCGCGGCGGCGTAGTTCCCCTCCGGAGCGAGGAAGATCTCCGCGCCCTGCTCCTCGGCTCCGGCGACCTTCTCCTCGATGCCTCCGATCATCCCGACGACGCCTCCGCAAGCGATCGTGCCGGTGCCGGCGATCTTGCGCCCGCCGGTGAGGTCGTCCGGGGTGAGCCGGTCGTACAGCGCAAGCGTGAACATGAGCCCGGCCGACGGCCCGGCGATCTCGCCGGTCTTGAACGTCACGTCGACGGTGTCGCCCGGCACGTCCACCATCTCGAACCCCACGAAGGGCGCTCCCGGTTGCGCCGGGTGCTCGATCGTCTCGATCGGGATCGTCCGGCGGCGGCCCGCGCGCAGCACGGTCATCCGGATCACGTCCCCCGCGCTCCGCTCGGAGAACGCGTCGACGACGTCGCACGTGCTGGTGATCGCCCGGCCGTCCACCGCGACGACGACGTCGTCCTTGCGCAACGCATCCTCAGCCGGCGTCCCGTCGTAGGTGTTGACGACGCGCGCGCCCTCGCCCGCGGGGATGCCGATCGCGCCGAGCGCGGTCTTCCGGGCGGCCTGCTTCGAGGCGAGCATGTCGGCCTCGGCCTGCTTGCGGACGTCCTCGATCGACTGCCCTTGCGTGACCTCGTCCTTCATCACGACGTCGCTGGCGGGATCGAACGCGGCGGTCACGACGTCGAACAGCGTCACCGTGGTCTGGATGTTGATCGTGGTGAGGAACAGCTGGCCTTCGGAGGAGTAAGTCTTCGCTCCGTCGACCTCGACGAGCTTCCCGACGTCGCGGACGGGACCCGGCACGTAGAGGAAGAACACCGGTATCGGGACGACGAACGTCGCGATCACCAGCGCGGCCGCGACGACCGCCGTCACGATCAGGCGGACCGGCGACGTCCCGCGGACGGGGGTGACGCCGGGAGGAACCGGAAGGTGCCGGTCGTCGTTCTGCATGTCGCTCAATTCTGCGGCGCCGCGGCGGCAACCGGGAGCCTCAGTGGTCGGCCCCCATGAGGACCTTTCTCAGGCTGTTCGCCTCGAGGCACTTGCCGGCCCCCATCACGACGGCCTCGAGCGGCTGCTCGGTCACGTGCACGGGGACCTCCGCCTCCTGGGACAGCAGCATGTCGAGGCCCGCCAGCATGCCGCCGCCGCCGGTGAGGGTGATCCCGTTCGTCAGCACGTCCTGCACGAGGTCGGGCGGCGACGCCCCGATGCAGTCCAGCGTCGCGCTCACGATCGCCCTCACGGGCTCCTTGATCGCCTCGCGGATCTCCTCGGACGTGATCAGGATGTTCTTGGGCAGCCCGGTGCCGAGGTCGCGCCCCCTGAGCTCCGCCTTCTGCTCCTGCGCGAGCGGGAACGCCGACGCGATCGAGATCTTGATTCGCTCCGCGGTGCGCTCGCCGATCGCGACGGTGTACTCGCGCCGCACGTGGTTCTGGATCGCGGCGTCGAGGTCGAAGCCGCCGACGCGGACGGCCGTGTTCGTGACGATGCCGCCGAGCGAGATCAGCGCGACCTCGCTCGTCCCGCCGCCCACGTCGACGACGAGGTTGCCGATCGGCTCGTGGATCGGGAGCCCGGCGCCGATCGCCGCGGCCATCGGCTCCTCGATCAGGTTGACCGTACGCGCCCCCGCGGACAGCGTCGCCTCCTCGACGGCCCTGCGCTCGACCTCCGTCAGCGCGCTCGGGACGCACACGAGAACCCTCGGCTTCGCCAGCCGGTTGACGCCGGCACGCTGCATGATCAGGCGCAGCAGCTTCTCGGTGATGTCGAAGTCCGAGATCGCGCCCGAGCGCAGCGGCCTGACGGCGACGATGTACCCGGGCGTGCGGCCGATCATCTTCCACGCCTCGTCGCCCATCGCGAGGACGGCGCCGGTCTCCTTGTTCAGGGCGAGGACGGTCGGCTCGGCGAACAGGATCCCGCGCTGCTTCTGGTAGACGAGCGTGTTCGCGGTCCCGAGGTCGATCGCGAGGTCGCGCGCCACTGCTCGACCCGGCGCTACCGGACGCGGGCGCGAGCCGCTGCGGCGCGGCGCCGCTCCTCGATCCGCCGGCGCGCTGCGGCGCGGCGGGCGGGGTCCATCGGGACGTGCCGCCCCGAGCGATGTCTCGCACCCGGCGAACCTCGGCGCGCGGAGGAGGCGCTGCGTCCCGCAGAGGCCCGGCGGCGTGGCGGCCGCACGCGCGGAGCGGCCGACAGGCGCTCGAGGCTGTCCTTGAAGCCGTGGACGGTCGCGAGGTGCGCACGCTCGCGCCTCTGCTGGACCCAGAGGCCGACGAGGCCCGTGGCGGCGACCAGGAACATGATGACCAGGTAGATCACGCGCCCTCCCATGCGGAGCTTCAGACGTTCGGGTACCAGCCGTTTCGAGCGGCTCCCGCGGATCCGGCGGTCCCGCGAGGAGCCGGAGCGGTCACGGAGCGTCGACGGGCGAGGGTGTCGCCCGAGAGGATGTTTCTGCGCCGGCCGAAGGTTCCCCTGCAGGGTAGCAGCCGTCACGCAGCCCGGCGCCGGCGGGAGCGGAACACCGCGGCGACGCCGGCGGCGCCCGCGAGGCCGAGGCCGGCGGCCCCCCTGTAGAGGTCGCCCCGGCGGACCCTCGCCCTGCCGATCCGGAGGTGGGCGCCCGCTGCGGCTGCGGCCTCGCGCAGAGTCTCCTCGTTGCTCCTGGCGCAGGTGAACCCCGCGGCGGTGAGCTTCTCCGTCGACACCACCCAGGGGTGCATCGCGTAGTGGAGATAGCCCGCGGGAGCCTCCGCAAGACCCATCCGCCAGAGCCGGTCCGCGAGCGCGAACGCGACCGGCTCCGGTACCCGGCGCCTCCGCCGGCCGGCGATCGCCAGCGCCTCGCCGGACTCGAGCCAACCGTCGGCCGCGAGGTTGAATACACCCCGCGCCCGCGTCGTGACGGCCCACTGCAGGGCGCGCGCGACGTCGTCCTCGTGCACGAGCTGGAGCGGCGGCGAGTACCCCGCGACGCCGAACAGCACCGGGAGCTCGAGGAAGTGCGACCACGCGTTGTCGACGTGGGGGCCGAAGACGATCGCCGGCCGGAACGTCACGACGTGCGCCTCCGGGAACTCGTCCTCGAACTCGCGCACGACGTACTCGGCCTCGAGCTTGTGCGCCGCGTAGCTGAAGTCGAGGTTCGCGCGCAGCGGCGAGTCCTCCGTGAGCGGCACGTCGTTGTCGGGGTGCGCGCCGTAGACGGTGGCCGACGACGTGTACACGAGCCGGCGAACCCCGGCTCGGCCCGCGCTCTTGAAGACGTTCTGCGTACCGTTGACGTTGACGTCTCGCATCAGCGACTCGTCGCGGATCGGATCCATCACGAACGCGAGGTGGACCACGCAGTCGACGCCCTCCAGCCGCGCGGCGAGACCCGCGTGCCGCACGTCGACCTCGTCGAAGACGACCTTGGGGTGCGGTTCCCGCGGCGCCCGGACGTCGAACCCGAGGATCGCCGCGACGGCGTCGTCTGCCGCGAGGCGCCGGATCAGCCCCGCTCCGAGGTATCCGGATGCGCCGGTGACCGCGACCGTCAGACCGTCCTTGCTCCTGCCCATACGGCGAGCGTACCTGCGAGGCTAGCGATACCGGTGGGCGAGAATGCGGGGATGAGCCAGGAACCGTGGGGCGACATCCCCCTTTTCAGGGAGATCCAGCGCATCCTGTCGTCGGGCCACGGGCCGGTGAACACCGAGATCGCGGGTCAGGTGGCGGCCGCGCTGGCGACACAGGAAGGCGACTCGGCTCCGGACGCGGAGCGCGGGCGCGCGTTGGGGGACGCGGTGCGCGACGCGGAGCTCATGCTCGCGGGCTATACGCGGCTCGCGGTCGAGGAACCCGCGGTGGTGCGGCTGATGAGCCGCGCCGAGTGGGCGAGGTCCACCCTCGGGGCGTGGACCTGGCTGTTCGAGCACCTCGCCCGGAAGCTCACGCCGGGGGTCGCGCAAGAGGCCGGCGAAGCGCGGGAGCGGGACGAGGCGCCCGCGGGGATGGAGGGCTTGCTCGCGCAGGTCGCCCCGTTGCTCGTCGGGATCCAGGTCGGGACTCTCGTGGGCTCCCTGGCGCGGGACGCGATCGGGCGCTACGACCATCCGATCCCGCGGCAGGACGACGGGCGGCTGCTCTTCGTCGATCCGAACGTGGCGCGGGTCGCGGAGGACTACGGATTCGATGCCGCCACGTTCCTGCGGTGGCTGGCGCTGGCCGCGACCGTACGGCACCTCGTCGTGGCGCACACTCCGTGGATAGGGCGCTACTGGCGCAGCCTCGTGACGGAGATAGTCGACGCGATGGAGATCGACGCCGCCGAGCTGCAGTCGCGGATGACGGACCTCCAGTCGCAGGGCCCCGCGGCGCTCCAGGAGCGGATGGCGGGCGACTTCGCCCTTCCGCTCGTCCCGACCGACCGCCACCAGCGCGCCGTCGCGCGCCTGCGTTCGTTCGTCGCTGCCTTCGAAGGCTACGCGCGCTATGCGACCGGGGCCGTCGGCGAGGCGTTCGCCGGACCGGCCGAGCAGATCGAGGAAGGTCTGACGCGTCACCGCCTCGAGGGGAACGACGGCGCGGCGATGCTCCAGACGCTCCTCGGCGTGACGTTCGAGCGCGATCTCGAGAACGCGGGTGCGACGTTCTGCGCCGCCGTCGTGAAGCTGAAGGGCGTCGCGGCGCTGAACTCGATGTGGGACGCCGCCGACAACCTCCCCTCGTTCGCGGAGATAAAAGACCCGTTCGCCTGGATGGAGCGCGTCGTAGACGAGGGCTAGGACACCCGCAGACCTTGCCGGCCGAGCACGCCGCGACCTGCGTCGGAGCTCAGACGGGAAAGATCTCGCCCTCCACGTCTCCGTCCTCGATCCAGAGCAGGCCCATCGAAGTGAACGGCGCCCTGCGCTTCCACGTGGCGCTGCCGGGGTTGAACAGCAGCAGCCCGTCCTCGTCCTCGTTCCAGGGGATGTGCGAGTGCCCGAACACGACCGCGCGCGCGTGCGGGAAGAGCTTCCTCATCGCCTCGCGGCGGCGCTTCCTCACACCGGCGTCGTGGACCATGCCGATCCTGACGCCCCCGAGCTCGACCTCGGCGGTGTCGGTCGCGCCCCAATCCCGCACGTCGTGGCCGTCGCAGTTCCCCATCACGACCGTCAGCGGCGCGAGCGACCGCAGCTCGTCCAGCAGCGCGGGGTCGCACACGTCGCCCGCGTGCAGGATGTGGTCGGCGGACTCGAGGTACGGCCACGCGCCCGGCGGGACGGGGCGCGACGCGCGCGCCGTGTGCGTGTCGGAGAGGACCGCGACCCTCAAACGTCGTCTAGCCGGGCGGCGCGAGGTACTCGCAGGACCGCTCCCACGACGAGCGGACGGGGTACTCGGGGTCGTCCCCGGGCAGGTCGGTCTTGCCTGGCAGGTAGTAGCCGCCGCCCCACCTGCCCCACAGGTGCTGCCGGCAGTACGAGTCGACGATCATCCACTCGCGCTCGCCCGCGGGACGCTTGAGCTCCTTAGCGCGGCCCTCCATCGGGCCCATGATCCGGTCGAACTCCTTGAGCCACTCGCGGATCTCGCCGGTCTCACGCGCGTAGTAGCTGCCGTGGCCTTCGTTCAAGAACTCCTCCTCGCCGACCGGGCCGAAGTTGCCGACCCCGAACGACGAGACGGTCGTGCCGGCCTCGGAGTGGATCGCTCCCTTGAAGAGGCGGCTGCGAAGCTCCTTGACGGTGAGCTTCGAGTCCCCCAGCTCGCAGTCGGGCCGGACGCGCGCGCACCGGAAGCGACCGCCGGTCGCGACCACGCCGCCCTTTTGCACGCGCGAGGGCCCGGGGAGCAGGACGCGCGCCAGGTAGAGGGCGCGCCCGTACGTGCCGGCGATCGTCGGGGTCGCGTTGGACGTCCCGCCGAAGCCGCCGTCGCCGCTCGTCGAGACCGTCTCGGCTTCGTACGACGCCGGGTAGCGCGAGCCGATCCCGGCGATGTCCGCGGGCTTGCCGTGACCGGAGTAGGACGCGTGCGTCTCCGGCGCCACGGCTCCGACGGTGACGATCCAGTCGGGGCCCTCCTGGGAGGAGAAGGTCGTGGTGTTCGGCACGGTGAACGTGTTGGCCTGGCCGTTGCCGGCGCTGAAGAAGATCGTCTGGCCGCGGATCGAAGCCCGCCGCTGCGCCTGGGTGTCGGATCCCGAGTAGATACGGTCGCGGAGGCCGGTCGAGAACCCGTACGAGTTGGAGATCGCGTCGATCCACGGCTGGTCGAGCGCCCACTCGATCGCGGCCTCGCCGCTCTCCTTGTCGGCGTACGTGATGAACACGAGCAGGCATTCCGGGCACGTGCCGTGGAGGTTCCCGACCGAGACGCTCGTCGTCCCCATCCCGTGCTCGTCCGAGTCGCCGTGGATCTTGTTACCGGCGAAATCGAGGGCGCCGACGACCTTCGTCCCCGGCAGCCAGTAGTAGTTGACCTCCTCGCGCGAGGACGGCTTCACCGCGTCCCACTTCTCCTGGTCGGCGGCGTCGAGTCGAGCCAGCTGCGCGTTCTCGTCCTTGTCCTCGAGCGTGAGGTCGAGGCGGTTGTAGGAGTCGAACGAGGCGGAGGTGGGGAACCCCCGCAGCCACTCGTCCGGCGCGGTCGATAGCGGGAGGTCGTTACGCGGATCCGAGTCCTTGGCCTGCGGCATCTGCGAAGCGAGGAAGTCCCAGTGATAGGGGCTGAAGGCCGAGTCGATGACGGCGATCACGGTCGCGTCGTCGCCGCCGCGACCCACGGGCCCCGCTGCGGCAACGGCGCCGGCGGGCGGAAGCAGCGACGCGCACAGCGCGGCTCCGATCGAGACGGCGAGGGCTCGGGCCGAGCGCTTCAAGGTCCTCCTCCGGTCCTCGTCCCGCGCCCGCCCGGGCGGCCGCGGCGTCCCAATCCCGACATCTCGGGTCTGGGAGAGGAGTTCGCCTAGCCGGCGAGCGTTCCTGCTGCGCGCTGCCGGTGCTCGACCGCCGCCGCCTGCTCGCCGCACGCAGGGCAGGAGGGGTCGCGCCGCACCTTGACCTCCGCGAAGGTCGTGGACTGCGCGTCGAACGTCAGCAGCCGCCCTACGAGCGGCTCGCCGTAGCCCACGAGGAGCTTCAAGGCCTCGTTGCACTGGAGGGATCCCACGATTCCCGGGAGCACGCCCAGGACGCCGGCCTCGCTTCAGGTGGGGGCGAGCTCCGCGGGGGGGGCCTCGGGGTACAGGCAGCGGTAGCAGGGTCCCTCGAACGGCACGAACGTCGACGCCATGCCCTCGAACCGGAAGATCGAGCCGTGGACGACCGGCACCCTCAGCTCGACCGCGGCGTCGTTCACGACGTAGCGGGTGTCGAAGTTGTCGCAGCCGTCGATCACGACGTCGTAGCGCGCGACGAGGTCGCGGGCGTTCGAGGCGTCGATCCGGAAGGCGTGGACGTCCACCCGGACGTCTGGGTTGAGGCGGTTGATCGCCGCCTTCGCGGACTCCGCCTTCAGCTGTCCCACCCTCTCGGTGTCGTGGATGACCTGGCGCTGGAGGTTGCTCGTCTCGACGACGTCGGAGTCGACGATGCCGATCGTCCCGACCCCCGCGGCGGCGAGGTACAGGAGCGCGGGGCTCCCGAGACCGCCCGCGCCGATGCACAGGACCCGGGAATCCAGGAGCTTCTGCTGGCCGCGCGCCCCGACCTCGGGAAGGGTCAGGTGCCTCGAGTAGCGGTCCTGCTGGGCCGCGTCGAGAGTCCGCGGGATCGTGAAGTCGTAGCCGAGGTCGCGCCATCTGACGAAGCCCCCCGACATCGAGACCGCGTTCGTGTAGCCGAGCTCGGCCAGCGTGCGCGCCGCGAAGACGCTGCGGACGCCGCTGGCGCAGTAGACGACGACCTCCGCGTCCTTGTCGGGCACCACGTCCTCGACCTTGCTCTCGAAGTGGCCGCGGCCGAGATGCCGGGCCCCGGGCACCATCCCCTGCTCGACCTCTTCCTGCTCGCGCACGTCGAGCAGGACCGGCTTCTCGCCCGCCTCGAGCTTGGCCCTGACCTCTTCGGCAGTCACCTCGCGCACCTCCCGGCGCGCCCTGAGGTAGAGGTCTCGGAAATTTGGCATCTATCTACCTTACAATACGTACTAATTCGCCAGAGCGGCCACGACCTCCGGCACCGTCGGGTTCACGAGCAGGCGCTCGCCCACCTGGAGCGTAGGCACCGTCCGGTAGCCGCCCGTCGCCGCGACGATCCGGTCGGCGTACTGCGCGTGCTGGTCGATGTCGATCTCGCGATAGCCGATCCCGGCTTCGTCGAGCTGCCTCTTCAGGCGGCGGCAATGGCCGCACCAGGTGGTGGAGTAGATCGTCACCGGAGACATATACGTCTTCTTTCCCCTCTGGCACCGTCTGACGCTCGCAGTAACGTCTCCCGATGACCCGCAATTCCGCCGCGTCCCGGTGAAGGCCGTCGTCTTCGCGGGCCCCGGTCGGATCGCGGTCGAAGATGTCGCCGAGCCGCGCGTCGAGGAGCCGGGGGACGTCGTCGTCGACGTCACGAAGACCGCCATCTGCGGGTCCGACCTGCACCTGCTCGACGGGAAGACCCCCGGGATGACGCCCGGGTCGGTCATCGGTCACGAGTTCACCGGCCGGGTGACCGCGGCGGGGGCCGCGGTGACGTCGGTGCGGGTGGGCGACCGGGTGCTGGGCTCGTTCCTCATCGCGTGCGGGGAGTGCGTCAGGTGCCGGGGCGGAAGCTTCAACTTCTGCACGAGCAGGCGCGCGCTCGGGCTCGGGGCGCTGACGGGGGACCTGCCCGGAGCGCAGGCGGAGCGCGTGCGCGTCCCGCTCGGGGACGTGAACCTCAGGCGGCTGCCCCAGGCGACGACCGGGGCGGCCGAGGAGCGCGTCCTGTTCGCGGGCGACGTCCTCGCGACCGGCTTCTACGCGGTCGCGCTCGGGGAGGCCGGTCCCGGAGAGACGGTGGCCGTCGTCGGCGGCGGGCCGGTCGGCCTCTTCTGCGCGCTCGCGGCGCGCACCGCGGGGGCACGGCCGGTCGTCGTCGAGGTCGATCCCGCCCGGGTCGAGCTCGCCCGCGCGCGCTACGGCCTCGACGCCGTCGTCGCGGACGACGATCCGGCGGCCGCCGTCGCGTCCGTGACGGGCGATCTCGCCGACGTCGCGGTGGAAGCGGTCGGCGCGGTGCCCGCGTTCAAGACCGCGTTGAGGTGCGCGCGCGACGGCGGCCGGGTCGTCGTCGTGGGCGTCTACGGCACCGAGAGATACGAGCTGCCGATGGGCATGGTGTGGGTGCGGGGGCTGCAGGTCCGGTTCTCCGGGATGGCGAACGTGCAGGCCCACTGGGGGGACGCGCTCGATGCGGTTGCCGCGGGGGCCTTCGACCCCGCGGCGATCGTCACGCACCGGATGCCGCTGGACGAGGCCCAGCGTGGGTACGAGCTGTTCTCGTCGCGCGAGGCGATGAAGGTCGTCATGACGCCGTAGGCGTCAGGCGCTCTTCTTCGCCTGCTTGGTCCTCTCCGCGACGATCTCGTCGGCCGGCTTGCCGCAGCCGGGACAGAACTTCGAGTCGGGCGCGACCTGGACTCCGCAGAACGGGCACGGCCCCTCGACCGGCTCCTCCTTGTAGCCCTCCTTCAGGCCCTCCTTGAACTCCTTGCCGGCCTGGCCCATCGAGCGGGCGAGCTTGGGCAGGCGGGTCGCGCCGAAGAGCAGCAAGAGGATGAGCAGGATGGGGATCAGCTCGCCCGGACCCAGGTTCATGACGTTCCTCCGTTCGGTCGTTGCCGTCGTCTCGTCTTGGGCTCCCGCCGCCCCTCCTACAGAACGGGCGCGACCTCCGTCCCCAAGAGCTCCACGTCCTCCGGGTCCGCGACCTGGAACGGCAGCGCGCCGGCCGTGACGATCACCTCCTGCACGCCGAGGCCGGCGAGCCGGCCGAGCCTGTCCGTGACCTCGTCCACCGTCCCGGCGACGTGGTCCCTTCGGAACTTCTCCCAGGATACGGCACCGTGTTGGGTTCCGGTCGGGAAGACCCCCGCGGGCGTCCGTGCGACGAGGCGCTCGAAGCGCGCCTTCACGTCGGGGTCGTTGCGCCCCACCAGCACGTACGCCCCGACCGAACGCAAGAGCGTCGCGGGGTCTCGCCCGCGTTCCTCGCACGCTCGATCCGCCGCCGCGGCGCGCTGCCGGTACGTATCGACCGACCCGATCCACGAGAAGTTCCATCCGTCCGCGACGCGGGCCGCGGTGCGCAGCAACAGGTCGCCCTTGCCGCCGATCCACACGCGCGGCCGCGGCTCCTGTACGGGCCGCGGGAGACAGAGCGCCTCCTGTAGCTGGTAGTGCTCGCCGTCGTAGGTCAGCTCCTCGCCCTCGAGCAGGCGCGCCAGGATCTCGGCCGCCTCGGCGAGGCGACCGATCCGCGTGCCGGCGGAGTCGAACGAGATGCCGGCGGCGCGGTATTCCGGCTCGTACCAGCCCGCGCCGACACCTACCTCGAGTCGCCCGCCCGAGAGCACGTCGAGGCTCGCCGCCATCTTCGCGACCAGGCCCGGGCTGCGGAGGTCGTTGCACAAGGTGAGCGACCCGATCCGCACGCGCGCCGTCGCGGCCGCGAGGGCCGTCATCGTCGTCCAGCATTCGAGCGAGGCCTGGGGCGCCGGGGGCCCTCCGTACTTGCCCCAGTCGAGGAAGAGGTGGTCCGAGATCCATACGGACGAGAATCCCGTTCGCTCGGCGGCGAGCGCGCAGTCCCTCACCGCCGCCCAGGACACGGGCTCGTTGCGGTAGCTCGTGTCGTAGTGGGGAAGCGCTAGCCCGAGGTGCACGGCGGCAGTCTAGAATCAGCGGCGTGAAGGTCTCGGACATCATGACGCAGGCGGCCTTGTCGGACTCTCCCGACGACACGCTCGCGGAGGCGTCGGCGAAGATGTGGCAGCAGCAGACCGGATCGCTCCTCATCATGGAGGGGGACCGGCTGACCGGCATCGTCACGGAGCGGGACGTCCTGCGCACGGTGGCCGCGGGCCACGACCCGAAGGCGGTGAGCCTGCGCGACGTGATGACGCCGGACGTCGTGACCGTCGCCGCCGACCTCAGCATGCGCGAGGCGGCGCAGATCATGTTCGACAAGTGGTTCCGGCACCTTCCCGTCGTCGACGCCGGCGGATCGGTCGTCGGGATCGTCTCGCTGCGGGACCTGAACCTCCTCGTCGCGCAGGGCATGGAGGAGCCGGCGACGCTCGAGCACCTGACCGGGCACAAGCTGGTCCGGGACCGGCGGCTCGAGCGGGTCGAAGCGGGGGACCTGGACTAGCGCGCCGCACAGGATCGTGGGCGGAGCTCCCGAATCGCGCGGGAGCAGCGACGAGACTTCGGTCGCAGCGTGCACGTCGTCGGTCGCTGGTGTCCAGCGGAACGGCTATTTGATCCAAACCCGTGTCGCGTGGCGGCGGCTAGAGCGCCGGCTCGCCCATCTCTATCTGCAGCGACGCCAGGCCCAGCTCCCGCATGATGCCCGGCGTCTCCACGATCTCCACCAACGAGTCCACGATCCGCGGGTCGTAGTACGCCGCGCGGCGGCGCATGAGCTCCTCCAGCGCGTCGTCCATCGAACGGCTCTTGCGGAAGACGCGCGTGGTCGTCATCGCGTCGAAGCTGTCGACGACGCGGATGATGCGCCCGATCGTCGGGATGTCCTCGCCCACCATCCCGCTCGGGTACCCGCTGCCGTCGTAGTTCTCGTGGTGCGAGTACACACCGGCCACGACGTCGGGATAGAGCCGGATCGGGCTGAGGATGTCCGCGCCCTTCGCCGGATGCGAGCGCATGATCTCCCACTCCTCTTCGTTGAGCGGACCCTCCTTCAGCAGGATGCGGTCGGGGATGCCGACCTTGCCGACGTCGTGCAGCAGCCCGGCGAGGTACACGCGGTCGGAGTCCATCGTCGGGTCGGTGTGCTGCGCGATCTTCTGCGACAGCAGCGCGACCGAGATCGAGTGGCCTTTCGTGTAGGGGTCCCGCGCCTCGAGCGCCATGACGAGCGACTTGATGATGCGGCTCTGCACGCGCTGGTCCTCCGACTCCAGATGGATCCCGTGGAAGGACTCCGAGAACCGGAAGACGCACTCGTGCAGCGAGTCGAGCAAGAGGTCGTCGCAGAGCTCCAGGTCCCCGTTCACGAACCACGTTCGCACCGCGTGCCGCCCCGCCACGAGCGCCCGCTGGACCGCTTGGTCGAGGCGCTCTCCCGTGCGCGCGCGGCGTTCGGCAAGGCCGTCGACGATCGTCTGCGCGAGGGACCAGTCGTCCTCACGGAAGACCTCCTTCAGCCCCGCGACGAGCGACCGCAGGTACCGGTCGATGTCGGGCCACCGGACGCGGGCATCCTCCCCGGCCGCGTTCACCCAGGCCGCCACGATCTCGTCCCGATGGGTGTCGAGGATCTCGGCGAGGCGCACGCGCGCGCGGATGAGGCGAGGTTCGGCAGTCGAGTGGAGGGCTGCGTATCTATTGGTTCGCAATGTCTACGTCCTGTCCCCCCTAAAGGACTAGTGCACAGGACGTAGTTATCCCACTACGCTACGGCGCTGTAAACCCTAATTTCCGTAGTTTTCTGGAAAATGTTGTTAGATTTTGAACTGTTCGAGCAGTCTGCGAGCAATGACCGTTTTCTGGATCTCGGACGTTCCCTCACCGATCAGGAGGAAAGGCGCATCGCGGTAAAGACGCTCAACGGTGAACTCTTTTGAGTATCCGTAACCACCGTGGACGCGAAGGGCCTTGAGGGTGATCTCGTGGCAAGCCTCCGACGCGAAGAGCTTCGCCATGCCCGCCTCGAGGTCCGAGCGCTCCCCCGCCGACTTCTTCGCGGCGGCGTGGAGCATCATGAGGCGCGCCGCCTCCAGGGTCGTCCCCATCTCGGCCAGGTGGATCTGGATGGCCTGGTGCCCCGAGATCTGCTTGCCGAACGCCTTGCGCTGCTGCGCGTACTTGATCGCCTCCTCGAAAGCGCGCGTGGAGACGCCGACGGCTCTCGCCGCGACGTTCACACGGCCCACCTCGATGCCGTCGAGCACCTGGCGGAACCCGTGCCCTTCCTCGGTCCCCAGCAGCGCCGAGACTGGGACGCGGAAGTCGTTGAACGTCATCTCGGTCGTCTCGACGCCCTTGTAGCCGAGCTTCTCGATGTTCTTCCCGACGTCGAGGCCGGGCGCGGGGCGTGCGACGCCCGGCTCCTTCTCGACGATCAGCATGCTCATCCCGCGGTGAGGCGGCTCCGCGTCGGGGTCCGTCTTCACGAGCGTCATGACGAGGCTCGACCGCAGCCCGTTCGTGAGCCACATCTTCTGCCCGTTGAGGACGTAGTGGTCGCCGTCGCGGATCGCCTTCGTCCTGATCGCCTGGACGTCGGATCCGGCCTCGGGCTCGCTCATCGCGAGCGCGGCGCGCATCTCTCCGGTCGCCATCCGCGGAAGGTAGGCGTTCCGCTGCCCGTCTGTGCCGAACTTGTCGATGAGGTAGCACCCCATGAAGTGCGTGTTGAGAACGCCCGACAGGCTCATCCATCCGCGCGCCAGCTCGACCACGGTCAGCGCGTACGTCGTCAGCGACTCGCCGATGCCCCCGTACTCCTCGGGCACCGTGAGGCCGAACAGGCCCATCTCCTTCATCCCCTCGACGATCGCCTCGGGGAACTCGTCGCGGTGCTCCATCTCGTCGGCGACCGGGATGACCTCGTTCTCGACGAAGTCGCGGACGGTCTCGACGATCGACTTCTGTACGTCGGTGAGCTCGATCACCGCGCGCTCCATTCGGCCTGGAAATCCTCGAGCTTCTTCGCCGGGCTCATGCCGGCGGCCCGGCCGCGCTCGGCGAACTGCACGGCCATCTTGCGAGAGGCCTCGTCGATCATCTCGTTGCCGAACATCACCGCGCCGCGGCGCTCGACCTCGGTCGCGTGCCTGTACGCCTCGAGCAACGCCTCCGCCTTGTCGTATTCCTCCTGCGTGGGAGTGAAGACCTCGTTCAGCACGTCGATCTGGCCGGGGTGGAGCGCCCATTTCCCGTCGTAGCCGAGCGCCCGCGCACGCGTCGCCATCGCGCGGAACCCCTCGAGGTCCTTGATGAGGAGGTACGGCCCGTCGATCGCCTGCAGCCCGGCGTCCCGCGCCGCGACCAGGATGGTCTCGAGCACCCAGTGCCAGTGATCGCCGGGATACCCCGGCACCGGGAGGCCGGCGGTGACGGTGGGCAGCCCGAGCGACGCGCTCATGTCGGCGGGCCCGAAGATCAGCGTCTCCATCCGGTCGGACGCGTGGGCGATCTCGTAGACGTTGCGGAGGCCGGTCGCGGTCTCGATCTGCGCCTCGATGCCGATCCGCCTGTCGAGGCCGGTGTTGGTCTCGATCATCCGCAGCAGGTGGTCGACGAACTTGACCTCGTCCGCGGCCTCGACCTTGGGGACCATCACGCAGTCGAGGTACTGCCCGGCGGCCTCGACGACCGTCTTGAGGTCGTCGGCGGCCCATTGCGTGTCGATCGAGTTGATCCGCACGACGACCGTCTTGTCGCCCCAGTCGTTGTTCTTCAGCGCGTCGACGACGTTGCCGCGCGCCTCCTCCTTCGCGAGCGGCGCGACGGAGTCCTCGAGGTCCATGAACACCATGTCCGCCGGGAGCGTCGGCCCCTTGGCGAGCATCTTCGGGCTCGAGCCCGGCACCGATAGACAAGACCTGCGTGCGCGCAAGACCGCCTCCTGTGTCGCGTGACCTACTCGACGTAACCGAGGCCACGCAGGTGGTCCTCGATCTCTCCTTCTTCCTGCTCGTTCAGCCCCGACTCGTCCACCGTCCCGGCACGGGCCGCGGCGCCGTCGCCGCGCACGTCCAGCGACCTCCCCGGCCCCGCGAGGCTCTGCAGGACCTTGCCGTCGCGTGGGATCGCGCTGGGCACGCCGAGGGCGGCCATCGCGGTCGGACCAAGGTCGATCAGCTCCGCGGTCTCCGCGAGGGGCCCGGGCGTCACCTCGGGTCCCGTGGCGACGATCACGCCCTCGAGGCGGTGGTCTCCCGACATCCAGTCGGCCTCCTCGACCATCCCCTTCGCGTGCGTCAGCGAGTAGAACGGGGCGGGGACGAGCAGGAGATCGGGGGCCGTGTCGAGGAACGGCCCGTGCAGGACCTCCTCCTTGTAGTAGATCTTCGAGATCGGCGTCTTGCCGTTCTCCGGGTCGCGGAAGGCCTCGAGCTCGGCCTTTATCTCCCCGCGCACCTTCTCGTAGTCCTGCGGATCGACGATGCCCCCGGGCTCGCGCCCCTTCAGGTTCACCGACACGCCCTCGCCGGTGGAGACGACGCTCGTGTACGCCTTGGTCCGGGACCACTCGATCGGCGACGCGGGGATCGATATCCGTCCGTGGAGCTTAAGCAGGTCGTAGATGCGGCGGGCGATGCGCCGCCCCGGCCCCCACCGGATCAGGTTGAACGCGAACGACCCGCGCCCGAACTCGAGGTAGCCGAGGTGCTGCAGCACGCGGTCCATCGTGAGCGCGCGGGTGCACGCCTGGTGGCCGTGGTCGGACATGAAGATCACGAGGTCGTCGCCGGTGGTGCGCTCGAGGAGGCGCGCCAGGCCCTCGTCCAGCTGCTGGTACACGCCGCGCGCCTGCTTCGCGACCCCCGTGTCCTTCATCTCGGGGTACGCCGGGTGCTCGGGATGGACGTACTCCATCAGGCAGTGCTGGATCCGATCGGTCGAGACGTAGACGAGGACGCCGAAGTCCCAGTCCGTCGTGTCCATCAGGTACTCGAACGACCTCTGCCGCCTGGCGGTGATGTCCGCGCACTCCTCGAGGAACGCCTCGGGGCGGTTGCGGAACGTCGTCCAGCTCATCCCGTTCACCGGGAACGGCGCGTTTCTATCCAGCTCCTCCTGGAGCTCAACGGGATGCGTGTATGAGCGGCTCGCGGGGAGGACGCCGCCGGCGACGACTTTGCCGTCGATCACCGGGGGCGGGAACGTCAGCGGGATGTTCACCGCGAGCGACGTCTTCCCGGCCTCGGTGATGTCCCCGAAGGTCGTGCGGTTCTTGATCGACCTGTACGTCACGGGCAGCCGCTTCGACGCGCCCGGCTTGTGCTCGAGGATGTCGAAGACCGCGTGCCCCGCCGGGTTCAGGCCCGTCATGAACGACGGCCACGCGCACCAGGAGTGCGACGGGACGGTCGACAGGCAGTCGCCGTACGCCCCCTTCTCTATCAGCGCGGCGAGATTCGGCAGCTCGCCGGCGTCGAGCATCGGCTGGAGGATCTTCCAGTCGACGCCGTCCCACCCGATGATCAGGACTCTCTGGGGCACTCGTTCTCACTTCCCGTCGCAAGGTCGGCGTGCGGCCCGCGCCGGGCCCGGCTCGGCCGGAGGCGGCGCGTCGAATCGGTAGGGTGAAACCCCCTAGGCCTGGGAGGTTAGCAGCCGCATGCGCCGTGCCTTCGCCGTAGCCGCGACCGCGGCCGTCTTCCTGCTGCTGTCCTCCGGTGCAGCCGCCGCGAAGGAGTTCTCGCTCCCCGCGGCCGAGGTCGACGCGCGCGTGCTGCCGAACGGCGCGATCCGCGTCACGGAGCGCATCACGTACTCGTTCACGGGGGCGTTCAGCGGCGGTTTCCGCGAGATCCCGCTTCGCCCGGGCGAGGAGCTGCTGGACGCGGGTGTGTCCGAGGCAGGCGTCGACTACCGCCCCGGCGCGTCCGCGGAGCTGGGAAGCGAGGGCGATCCCGGGACGTTCGGCACGACCTCCACCGCCGAGGGCGTGCGGATCGTGTGGCACTACGAGGCCGAGGACGAGAGCAGGACGTTCCGGGTCTCCTACACGCTCGCCGGCGTCGCCGAGGCGTGGGACGACGTCGTCGACGTCAACCTCCAGATCTGGGGCGACGAATGGGACGTCCCGCTCGACCGCCTGAGTGGCCGCGTGGTGGTGCCGCGACCGGCCCCCGGAACCGTCCGCGTGTGGGGCCACGCCGCGGGTGTCGACGGGGGCACGTCGCTCCTGCCTGACGGCCTCGGCGCGTCGGTCGTCGCGGAGAACGTGCCCCCGGAGCGCTTCGTGGAGGTCCGCGTCGTGTTCCCCCGGTCGCAGCTCCTCGCCGTGGACGGCGCCGAGGTGCGCGCGGGCGACGGGCTGCAGCGCGTCCTCGACGAGGAGGCCGCGTTCGCCGACGCCGCGCAGGCCGACGCGCGCCGGGCCCGGTGGTTCCGCGACAACCTGCGGTGGCTGGTCCCGCTCGCGGTCCTGCTCGCGTTCGCGCCGGCGTCGCTGGTGGCGGCGTGGGTGTACCTGCGGTACGGGAGGGAGCCGCGGGTCGATCCGGGGCCGGAGCACCTCTTCGAGCCGCCGGGCGAGGAGGCGCCGGCGCTCGTTGCGGCGCTCGTCGCCGAAGCCCAACGCGGGGTCACGGGAGCCGCGTTCACCGCGACGCTCTTCGACCTCATCCGGCGCGGCTACGTCGCGGCGATCCCGACCACGACCGTCAAGAAGACGTGGGCGGGCCTGCGTTCGGAGGACATCAGCGACCTCGTCGTCTCGCGCACGAACAAGGACCGGACGGTGCTCCTGCCGTTCGAGGTCGTGGTCGCGGACGCGGTCGACCACGCGGCCGACGAGGACGGGACGCTTCCGCTCAGCCGTTTCAAGGAGAAGATCGCCGCGGACCCCACCCACTTCTCGAAAGTCTTCGGCGATTTCCGCGCGGAGGTCGCGGCTGCGGTGAAGGACCGCAGCTGGTGGGAGACCGCAGGCCGCACGCCCGCGACGATCGCCGTCGTGGCCGCCGTGGTCGTGGGGATCGCGCTCGGCGTCCGCGCGTCGAACGTCGACGGGTCGGCCGGCGAAGGCGCGCTGTGGACGCAGATCGCGTGGTGGGTGGGTGCCGCGGTCGCGGGAACGAACGCGCTCTTCCTGCAGGTCTTCCTGTGGCTGCGCCGGGGGTGGGAGCGCAGGACGGTCGAGGGCACGCGCGCCGCGGCCTCGTGGCACTCGTTCAGACGCTTCCTCGGCGACTTCGCCGGGATGGCCGAGGCGGCGCCCGGGTCGATCGAGATCTGGGAGCGCTACCTCTGCTACGGCATCGCGTTCGGCGTCGCCGACCGCGTCCTCGCCGCGGCCCAGCTACACGCGCCCGAGGAGCTGCGCCGGGCGAGCGGGATCTACTGGGTCACCGACGGCGGATCCCCCGGATCGGGCCCGTCGCTGTTCGCGATCTCCGACATCTCGCACGCGGTCGCGAGCGCGTCGCCTCCCAGCAGCTCGGGCGGAGGCGGCGGCTTCGGCGGTGGCGGAGGTGGCGGCGGTGGCGGCGGTGGCGGCGGTGCCTGGTAGCCGCCGTCAGTCCTCGTCGGGGCCACCTCTGCCCCAGACGGCGCCGCGCACGTGCGACAGCCTGTGCGCCCGCAGCGCGAGCTGGAGCCTGAGCTTGTCCTCCGGCTCGCGCAACGACCATCCGGTCAGCTTCTCGATCTGCTTCAAACGGTATGTCACCGTGTGCGGGTGCGCGAACAGCGCCTCGCCCGCGAGCTTCACGCTCGCGTCCGCGTCGAAGTACGCCTCGAGCGTCTTCACGAGCTCGCCCTTTCGCTTCCCGTCGTATTCGAGGAGCGGCCCGAGCATCTGCGCGACGAACCGGTCGAGGAGCGGGGGCTCGATCCTGAGGAAGTGGTACAGGAGGAGGTCGTCGAAGACGTAGACCTGCTCCTGCAGGCCCAGGGCGGTCCCGATCTCGAGAGCCTCGCGCGCCTCGAGGTATGCGCGGCGGATCCCTTCGAGGCCCGGCTCGGGGCCGCCGACGCCGAACCTCCAGCCGCCGCCCAGCTCGGCGACCAGCTTGTACGGCGCCACCCCCGGCTCCGCGAACGGGTCGGCCGGTAGCAGCGCGATCGTCTGCTCCGCCTTCTGCAGGACGATCGGGTCGGCGCTGACGAACGACGCGATGCTCGCCGCCGCGGCCAGCACCGTCGCCTCCTTCCGTCCGTCGTCCTCGGGGCCGCACCCGACGAGCGCGACGTAGCTGAGGGACAGGTCGTAGCCGAAGCTGTGGGCGCGGGCGAGGACGTCCTCGGGCGACGCGTCGGTGCCGTAGAGCACGTCGGCGAGGAACTCGCGCCGTGCCCCCTCCTGCTCGCGCACGATCGCCCGCTGAGCGCGCGCGTACGCCTCCGCGACCGACGTGGAGATCTCGTCGGTGTACGCGAGCACGGCCTCGGCGAGCTCGATCGTGGGCTCGAGCGCGTCCCCCTCGTAGGTCCTGCACTCCTCCGCGAGGACGTCCCAGCACACCCGCGAGACCGTGCGGTACGCGTGCAGCACGTCGTCGAGAGGGATCCCGGCCTCGGCGCGCCGGGCGCCGGTCCGCTCGATCAGCTCGAGCTCCTCCGGCTTGATCGCGCGGCCCGCGCTGAGGACGCGCGCGAGGGTCTCGACGTTCTCCCTCACGGACTGACGCACCTCCTCGAGGAAGGGATCGCCGGACCGCTCGTAGGAGGGGACGACCTGCCATATGGCGTCGGCGCTTCGCTCCACGACCTCGTCGAGGCGCTCGAGGAACCCTTCCACGATGGGCCGCAGCCCGCGCGAGCGCGCCATCTCAGACCGGTGGAGGTCCGGCGATCGTCTGCAGCACCCGTGCGAGCGCCCCGCGCGCTTCTTCGACGACGTCGGGCGAGGCGCCGGCGGCGCCGTCGAGGGCCGGGTCTCCCCCGTCCCCCACCGCGTCCCTGGGGTCGAGCGCGGCGACGAGCGCGCCCTCACCCGTCTCCTGCACCACGACGTTGCAGGGGAGGTGGACGGCGACCTGCAGCTCCTGGTCGAGCCTTTGCTGGCTGACGGCGCCGTTCCACACGCCCATGAAGAGGTACTGCCGTTCGTCGCCGGGGTCGGGGCCGAGCATGCCGCCCACGTGCATCTCCGAGAGGATCGAGAAGCCGTGCGCCCGCAGCGCCATCCGTGCCCTCACGACGGCTTCGTCGTAACCCTGCGGCACCTCGATGGCGTACCCGTACTCGGTCATCTCCTCTACGGTAGCGCGCTATGCGCCCTCCGGAAGATCGCCCCCTCGGGTGTCACCTGTAGCCGTCCCGAACGTCTCCGAGGGAAGGGACTCCGCGGCGATCGAGAGATTCGTGGAAGCCGTCGTCGCTGCAGGCGCCCGCGTCGTCGACGTCCACAGCGACACGATCCACAACCGGAGCGTGCTGACGACCGTGGCGCCACCGGACCGGCTCGCCGACGCGATGGCCGCGCTGGCCGCGGCCACGACGTCGATCGACCTGACGGCGCAGCGCGGCGTCCACCCGCGTCTCGGAGGGCTCGACGTGTGTCCGTTCGTCGTCGACGACGCGCCCGCCGGCGACGTCGTCGCGCTGGCGCGGGCGGGCGGCGAAGCGATCGCGGAGCGCGCCCGCCTGCCGGTCTACCTCTACGGGTACGCGGCGACGCGACGCGAATGCGAGCACCTCCCGGACCTGCGGCGCGGAGGCCTGCACGGTCTTGTCGAGCGAAGCCGGCGGGACCTCCCGCCGGATCTCGGCCCTCCGGTCGTCGATCTCCGGCGCGGCGTCGTCTGCGTCGGCGCGAGGGACGTGCTGGTCGCGTTCAACGTCTGGCTGCGGTGCGACGCGGCGACGGCACGCGAGATCGCTGCCACCGTCCGGGCAGACCGCGCCCTCGCGGGAGTCCGCGCGCTCGGGTTCGATCTCGGAGGGGGCCGCGCGCAGGTCTCGATGAACCTCACCGAGCCCGCGCGCACCGGCGTCGACGCGGTCCACGGCGCCGTGGCCGCGCTGGCCGCGGACCTCGGGGTGCGCGTCCTCGGGACGGAGATCGTCGGCGTCCCTCCCGAGAGGTTCATGCCGGACCCCGACGCGCAAGCGGCCCGGCTCCTGATCAAGCCGGGCCGCTCGTTGGAGGCTGCGCTAGCGGGCGAGTGACCTGCCGCCGCGGCGCGCCGTCCCCTTGCGGGCGGCGGTCTTGCGGCCGGTCGTCTTACGCGCGCCGGTCGCCTTCCGACGGGTGGTCTTGCGACCCGTGGTCTTGCGACCCGTGGTCTTGCGACCCGTGGTCTTGCGACCCGTGGTCTTCTTGCGGCCGGTCGTCTTCCGGCGGGTGGTCTTGCGACCCGTGGTCTTGCGACCCGTGGTCTTCTTGCGACCCGTGGTCTTCTTGCGACCCGTGGTCTTCTTGCGGCCGGTCGTCTTCTTGCGGCCGGTCGTCTTGCGACCCGTGGTCTTCCGACCGGTGGTCTTCCGACCCGTCGTCTTCTTGCGGCCGGTCGTCCTCCGACCGGTGGTCTTCCGCGCGCCGGTCGTTCGCGTCCCGGTCGCGCGCGCGGTCGTCCTCCGCGCGCCGGCCGTCTTACGACCCGTCGCCTTCTTCCTGCCAGTCGTCTTCTTCGCTGCCAACCCGGCACCTCCATTCCTGCTTCGGACGAGATCCTGCGACCCCGTCATCCCCATCCGCATGAACGCATCCGCGTCATCCGGATCTGCAACTACAACCGTTGCCGCACGCAGCGAATGCGCGTCTGCGCGCGCATTCACTAGCTATTAGGCACGATTGCTCGAAAAGGTGCAAGCATTTTCGACGACGACGTACCACGTGGCTCCCGGCATTCTGCACGGTACGTCTCGCAGGATTGGTGCGCGCGGCGCACGCGCGCGCACGTTCACGACGCCGCGCGGAGCCTCCGCAACGTGCGTTCCTTGCGCAGCCGGCGACGTTCGCGTTCGGACGTCCCACCCCAGATGCCGAACTGCTCTTTGTTGTTCAGCGCATACTCGAGACATTGCGCGCGCACCTCGCACTGCGAGCAGACAGCGCGCGCGGCCTTCGACGAGCCGCCGCGCTCGGGGAAGAAGATCTCTGGATCGACCTCGCTGCAACGCGCATGCGTCTGCCACTCGACAGGCTGAAGAAGCTTCGTCGTGATGCGCTGCATGCCCCGACCTTTCCTCTCTGCCTCCCCGGCGGGGATCCGAGAGGCGCTTCCGGTTCGCGATGCCGGAGCGTCGATCGTGCGTCCGCGCCCCCTCGCGCCGGCGCCGTGCCACTCGCACCTGCATCGTGGTCCGGAGGGGTCCCCCGAATCACATTCTTGTGATTCTAAGCATGTAATTCAGAGGGCGCAATAGCGCTGACCTGCTACTTTGTCTTCTCCCCCATCAGCTCGAGGGTGGAGGCGACGAGGTCGAAGGCCTCGACCGGCTTGGTGCGAGTGGCCGCCGCGCCCGCCTGCCCCGCGAGCCACTCGTCTTGATGACGGTCGAGCAGCATGAGGACCGGCACGTTCCGCAGCCGCGGATCCTGCGACATGTCGCTGCCGAGCGCGTAGCCGCCCGCGCTCCCCGACAGAAGGTCCACCACGAGCGCGGCCGGCGTCCACGCCTGCAGCTCGCGCCACGCCTCCCGCGCGTCCGAGACGACCACTACGTCGAAATCCGAAGGGTAGGCCAGCTCGGCCTCGCGCCGGAGCGCCGGATCGGCGGTGACCACCAGCACCCCGCGAGTCGGTGCCATAGAGGCGGTTCAGCCGGTCGAGTGCTGGGCGTGGGCGCGCACGGACTCGTCGAGGGACTTCAGCATGCGCTCGAAGTGGATGTCGAACCCGGTCTCCATCGACTGGAGGCGGCCGAGGATCGCAGAGAAGCGTCGCCCGGCTTCCTCGGCCTCGCGCACCGTCTCGGTGAGGACCGTCGAATAGTGGCGCGCGAAGCGGGCTCCACAGAAGGGGCAGCGGCCCGGGGCGTCCGAGTCGGGGCCGATCTGGCTGAGCAAGAAGGTCCGCTCACACGTGTCGCACGTCGCTTCGATCTTCATGCGCTTTCTTCTCCCGTGGCGTCGTGAGGTGCGGCCATGATAGTCGGCCGCCGGTGCCGGCCCAGCGGCAGCGTCAGCAGAAAGGCGACGCCGAACGACGGCAGCGACGCGCCGAGCCACGGAAGCCGCGCCGACAGGGGCATGCCGAACAGGGTCTCGCTCCAGTCGAGCCACCAGCCCGGTCCCGTCGGCGCGATCCAGTGATAGACGACGAAGCCCGCGGCCCACGGCAGGAGAGCGGCCGCGCGGACGCCCCCGCTGTACCAGTACTCGCCGGCTCGCTCGTAGAGCGCATGCAGGGCGATCCGGCGGCGCCGGTTGACGAAGTGGTCGGCGATCAGGATGCCGAACAGCGGGATGAACACGGACCCGAGCAGGAAGAGGAAGCTCTCGTAGCGCTCCATCGTTAGCCATGCCGCCAGCAGCGACGAGACGATCGCGATCGCGATCGTCGCGGCCGCGTGGGGAAGCCCCGGGAGGATGTTGCGGACGCTGAGCGCGCCGGAATAGATGTCTGCGAACGCCTCGTCGGTCTCGCCCGCCAGGAGCCCCGCGAGGAAGAGCATCCCTGCAACCGAACCTCCCGCCACGGCGAGGATCCCGGACGCGATGCCGGCCGGCGTCGCTTCGGCATCTGCACCCAGCACCAGAAGGACGCCCAGGAGGTAGAGCCAGACGTTCGCCAGGAGATAGCCGCCGAACGTCCCGGCGAACGCGCTGCGGGAGCGGCGCGCGAAGCGCGTGTAGTCCGCGACGAGGGGGAGCCACGACACCGGCATCGCGATCACGAGGTCGAGCGCGAGCCCGAAGGTCGGGAAGCCGCCGGTGCCGGGACGCGACAGCGCGGTGGACAACCCGCCGGAAGCGACCACCGCGATCGTCACGACGACGCAGATCGCGCCGATCATCCACGCCGCGAACCTCTCCATCCACACCCGCGTCACGCCGTGCGGCCCCCACAGCGCGAGGCCGGTGCAGACCAGCGCCGCCGCGGCGAGCCACAGGGGACGGGACGACCACCCGAAGACGCGGCTCGAGACGAGATCGGCCACGAACGACATCGCCCACAGCTCGACCGCGGTCCACCCGACGAGCTGCAGGGCGTTCAGCGCGCTCGGGATCCACGAGCCTCTGACGCCGAGCACCGGGCGGAACAGCACCATCGACGTGACGCCGTGCTCCGCCCCCGCGGCTCCCGCGAGGGCGAGAAGGGACACGCCTACGAGGGAGCCGAGGACGATCGCCGCGGCCGCGGCGCCAAAGCCCAGGCCGGGGACGAGCAGCGCGCCCGTGACGAGGACGAGAAGCCCGATCCCGAGGTCCCCCCAGAGGACGGCGAGGTCGAGCCCCGACAGCGTCCTGCGGTCCGGGGGGACGGGGTCGATGCCCCAGGTGGGGAGGGGCTCCCTCCGCTCGACGGCAGTGGCCACGTGCGTCTCCCTTCGCAGGTCCTGGCCTGATCAGGTTCATGGGGTCGGCCTCGGCGGCCCTCTCAGCCCGGAATCCCTTCCCGGGCTCCCCCGCGCAGCGGCCACCCTACTCCGGGCCGGGGTTACCTCTCCGGCGCGGGGGCGTAGAAGGAGATAGAAAGCCCCAAAGGGCGTCAAAAGGGGCAGCGACGACGAAGCGACCCCGCGACCACAAGGAGGAAGCGATGCGGCCGGTCACGATGCGACGGACGAGCCTCGCAGGAGCGGTGGCGATCCTGCTCATGGTGATGCTGTTCCCCGCCGCCGCCCAAGCGGCAGGGGCGAGCGACGGCCCGAAGCAGACGCGCGACAACATCTTCATCGACGAGATGAAGGACTTCAACCCGGCAAACGGCGTACGCAGCGGCACCGGCACCGCGCGCGACCCGTTCGTGATCTCCGGGTGGGACGTGAGCACCGTCCAGATCAAGGACACCGACGCCTACGTCGTCATCACCGACAACGTGATCGACCGTCTCGTGCTCGACTGGATCGGCGGCGGGATCCAGGTCAGGAACAACGAGGTCGGGGACCTGCGCGTCAACCAGAACGTCCCGCGCAAAGGTGAGGCGACCAGCGGCGTCATCGAGAACAACAAGTTCCGCGTCGTCGGCCAGCTGCGCCATTTCGACGGAGTCTTCCAGAACAACGTCGTCGGCTCGAAGGATCAGATGCGGCTGCCGTTCTTCAACCGGCGGGCGGTGAACTTCGACGGCTTCAACGGCTCCGTCTTCCGCAACAACACGATCTACGGGTACATGGACGCGCGGCTCCACGGCCACCACCACAGCTCCGGCTTCTCCGAGTCGAGCCACTACCACGGCAAGTCGCCGGAGTCGCACCACCACTCGATGATGGACCACACCGTCCGGTACCACCAGGTCCACATCTACGGGAACAAGATCTACGCGGACTACTACTACGCCCTCGCGTACCTCGACACCGCGCACTCCGCGAACGACCGGACCGCGGCGTCCGAGACCGAGAAGACCCTCAACGACCCGCACATCCACTACACGCGAGTGTTCATGCACGACAACGAGCTCGTCGGCGCGGGCCTCTACGTCGACGTGTCCAACGCGAAGGACGAGCGGCACAAGGCCTACGGCCGCGGCCTTGTCGAGATCCGCAGCAACAAGATCGCGCTGCAGCCGTCTCAGGACCTCACGCTGTTCGGGACCCGGCACGGGATCGACGTCGCCCAGGCAAGGGACGTCACGATGAGGATCGTCGACAACACGATCACCGGGATCGACTCCAGCGACCCCGTGACCACCGCGAAGGAGAGCTGGTGGGACTCGACGGCGGGGATCAACATGTGGCAGATCGACAACGCCGACATCTTCCTCTCGGGCAACTCGATCTCCCACGCCGCCTACGGCATCAGGGCCTCGCAGTTCTCGAAGACGGTCTACTGGACGATCTCGGAGCTCACGACCTCCGACGTGGACCAGAGCGTCTACTGGGACTCGACGGTTCACAACGCACCCCGGCAGAACCCGTAGCACCCTGAGGAAAATCGGCGGGAGCCCTGTTACCGGCCGGGGCTCCCGGCCGTAGATCAGGAAGAAGCGACACGAGGCCCGGTCCCCATCCCCGGACCGGGCCTCGTGCGCGTTTGCCGGCGACGGCTCGCCCTCGCGGCGAGCCGTGCCCGCTACAGCTCGGCTTTCACCCGGTCCACCGCGGCTCTGATGTTGCGGAGCTTCGCCTTCGCCTCCTCCTCGGTGCGCGTCTTCAGCCCGCAGTCGGGGTCGACGAAGACCTTCTCCGGCGGCAGGAGCTTCAGCGACCGCCGCAGCCCCTCCGCCATCTCCTCGACCGGTTCGACGGTGTGCGTGTGCACGTCGGAGATCCCGAGCCCGATGTACTTCGTGAACGGGTGGTCCGAGAACTCCTCGAGCAGCGTGTAGTCGGAGTTGGCGAACTCGAGGTCGATCTGGTCCACCGGGATCTCCAGCATCTTCGGGTACGCCTTGTGGAAGTCGCCGTAGCAAATGTGCGTGATCGTGTGCGCGCTCAGCGGTTCGGTGACGACCGCCATGGCCTCGATGACGAGGTCGAGCTCCTCCATCCTGGTCGACGCAGCCGGTTCGTCGATTTGGATGAACCGCGCGCCGGCGCGCTCGAGGTCGAGGGCCTCGTCGCGGATGACCTTCGCGAGGTCGAGCACGAAGTCTCGCCTCGTCGCGTAGTGCTCGTTGAACGACCAGTCGCAGATCGTGTAGGGACCCGTGAGCATGCCCTTGACCGGCTTCGACGTCAGCGACTGCGCGTACTCCCACCACTCGACCGTCACGGGACGATCCCGGCCCACGGGTCCCGTCGCGATCGGCTTGCGGTAGTAGCGGTTGCCGTACGACCGGACGAGGCCGCCGATCTCGAGCCCCGGCAGCTCCTCGGCGAAGAAAGCGACCATGTCGCCGCGGTACTGCTCGCCGTCCACGATCACGTCGGTGTCGATCTCCTCCTGGAAAGCGATCCATTCCGCGGTCGCGCGGCGTTCGAGCTCGCGCAGCTCCTCGCGGTCGAGGGCACCACGGGCGTACCGGCTGCGCGCCTGCGTGATGTACGACGGCTTCGGAAGGCTCCCGACCGACGTCGTCCAGAGGCCGGGTCCTTCGAGGTCGACTGCGGTCATGTCCAGCTCCTGTCGGTTGGATCGCTCGCCGGGGCGACGATCAGACGGTCCGCGCGGCTTCCGCGAGCTGCCGCAGCTTCGCGCGCGCCTTCTCGCGCGGAAGGAATTCCAGGCTCGCGCTCGGCGACACCCTCAGGTTCTCGTGCCCTACCTCCTCGGCGAGCGTCCCGATCTCGACGACCAGGGCCTGCAGGTCTTCGAGCCTCGTGTTGCGCGCGTCGACGACGCCGGCCTGCAGCTTCTTGCCCTGCGGGAGGTCGGCGGCGAGGTTCCGGCCCTCGGGCCCCGAGATCAGGTCGATCCCGAAGACGTCGGCCGGAAGCGTGAAAAGCTCGGCCCCCAGCCGCTTGACGTCGCCGAAGTACGTCGCCAGCGTCACCTCCGCGCCGGACGCCTCGGCAACCACCGGTTCGAGCGCCCGGCGCGCCAGCACGAGGTCCTCGGGAGCGTCCAGCAGCGACGGCTCGTCGATCTGGAGGTGCTGCGCGCCGGCGGCGACGAGCTCGGCCGCCTCCTGCGCCAGCACGTCGGCGATCGCGGTCACGAAGCTCTCGTGGTCCGCGTAGTGCTCGTCGACCGACAGGCGCGCGAACGTGATCGGGCCGGGGATCACCGCCTTCACCGGGACGTCCGCGACCGACGCCGCGAACTGCCACTGCGCGACGGAGGAGGGCCCGCGCCACTCGATGGGCCCGGTGCAGACGGGCCGCCGGTAGTACACGTTGTTGTCGAAGAAGCGGATGAGGCCGCCGATCTCGAACCCGCTCATGTTGCGGGCAAAGGGAGTCACGATGTCGTCCCAGAAGACCTGGCCGTCGGTGACCAGGTCGATGCCGGCGTCCTGCTGCTCGGCGATCACCTCGCGGGCGAGCTGCTCGCGCGCCGCCTGCAGGTCCTCCGGCGTCGCCTCTTTCCGCTCGAGCGCGTGGAGGGTCTTGCGCAGCGTGAAAGCGCCGCCTTCCTCGGGGGGCTTGGGATATCCCCCCACCACCGTCGTCTGGACCGCCACGCAAGTCCTCCTCCGAGTCGAGCCTCGCAACGAAAAGAGCCTTCCCGGACGGGGAAGGCTCGGCGACCCACACCTCGCTCATCCCTCCGGGCTTCGCACCTGCCACGCGCAGGCGTGGTGGTTGCGGCGGGATCGACGGGCCGGACCCTCCCCCGCTCTCTATGAGCGAGGCCATCATAGAACGCCTCGGGCCGCGGCCGCCGCGCGATCCCGGCGACGATCCGCTCGGTCGCCTCCACGGGGCCCGCTCCAGCATCGCTGGGTCCCTCTCGCCTCTTGCCCCGCCTCCGGACGCGGAAAGGCCCCGCCCGGAGGCGGGGCCCTTCTATTACAGGGTCGCTAGAACTGGGCGGAGTCGCCGCAGGCGCACGTGCCCTTCGCGTTGGGGTTGTTGATCGTGAACCCCGACTGCTGGAGCCCGTCGACGTAGTCGATCTCGGCCCCCGACAGGTACGGAGCGCTCATCTTGTCGACCCGCACCTCGACGCCGTGCGCCGTGAAGACCCTGTCGTCCTCGAGCCTGCGGTCGTCGAAATAGAGGGCGTAGCGAAGGCCGGCGCACCCGCCCGGCTGGACGGCGACCCTGAGGGCGTACTCCTTGCCGGCGTGCTCGTCGGGAGCGGCCGAGATCTCGCGCTCGAGCAGCTCGGTCACCTTCGAGGCAGCGGTTGCCGTCATGCCGATGCCCGGCGTCGTCTCGGTCAGCTCCTGAGTGGACACGTGATCCTCCTTGTCTTGCCAGGTGTCGCCCAGCCGGCGGCGGCCTGGACCCCTCGATTATATGGAACCTCAGTGGATCCCCAGCCATTCCACGACCAGCAAAACGGCTGCGAGCCCTGCCGCCGCGAGCAGGTACGGACGGGCGCGCACGAGACCCCGCGGCGGCGAGTCGAAGGCGAGCGCGGCCAGAGCGAGCACGGCGACGCCCGCGCCCCCGAGCAGGGACACGGCGAGCACGCTCACGTGCCAGACCTCGTGCCAGCCGGTCAATGGGAGGTGCCGGACGAGAAGCGAAAGCGGCCGATGCGAACGGCCGGCGCGACCGTGGAGCCGAAAGGGGAGAAATCGGGCGCGAACGCCACCGGGTCGCGGCCGATCCCGGTGACGGCGGCGAGGGCCTCGAGAACGCTCTGCGAGAAGCGCAGGTTGCGGACCGGCTCCGCAATCGCGCCGTCGCGGATCACGAACGTGCCGTCGCGGGTCATGCCGGTCAGCAGGGTCGATGGGCGGTCCAGCACGTTCACGTAGTGGAACCGCGTGACGAGCAGACCGTCCGACACGCCCCCGACCAGGTCCTCGTAGGTCTGGTCGCCGACCTCGAGCACGACGTTCGAGGCGTACGGGCCGAACTCGTTCGACCCCGAGTTGTGCCCCGTCGGCGACGACCCGACCTGAGCGGCCGTCCTCAGGTCCGTCACGGGTTCCCGCGCGATCCCGTCCTCGATCACCACCACGCGCTTGCGGGGGACTCCTTCGAAGTCGAAGCCGATCCCGACGGAGCGCGGGTGCCCGGCGTCGTCGGCGATCGTCACGGACGTAGCCGCCACCTCCTGTCCCGCGCGGGTCGCGAGGAAGCTCTCGCCGTCGACGACCTGCTTGGCGCCGAACCCCACGTACGAGAAGTAGTCGAGGAGCACCGCCACGGCCGGAGGCTCGAGCACGACCTCGTACTCGCCGGGGGCTGCGTCGTCCGCGTCGTGACCCGCGGCGGCCTTCTCCGCGGCGATCCTTCCGACTGCCTCCCAGTCGATGTCCGCGACCGCGTGCGACGACGACTCGCCCCAACCCGTCGCCTCGCCGTCGTCCACGAGCGCCGTCGCGACGGCCCTCGTGTACGTGTCGAAGCAGTCGATCCCGTTCGAGTTGAGGACCGCGTATGCCTGGACGCCGGTCTCGACGATCCCCGCGGCGCTGCCGTCTCCGGCCGCCGCGAGGATCGTCCGGACTGCTGCCGCCCGCTCTGCCGCGCCGGTGCGAGAGGTCGCGTCGTCGCAGCGCCCGATGCTCCCGGCCCGCCCCACCACGTTCGGGTCGGCGAGGCCCGGGAACCCCGCGTCGGGAGGCGTCGCCCGGGCCGCCTCCAGCGCGGCCCTCGCGGCGCCTGCGAGGCGGTCGGGAGCGAGCTGGTTCGTCGTCGCGGACGCGGTCCGGCTCCCCGCCGCGACGCGCACGTATACGCGCAGCTCGTCTCGTTCGGTGTTCTGGATGATCTGCGAGTTCGCATAGCGCGTCACCCCCGCGCTCGAGGCGTTGACGACGACCTCGACGCCGTCGGCGCCCGGCCAGTCCAGGACGGCGGCCGCGGCCGCGCGCACCTCGTCGCGGCCGACGCGCAGCCCGCTCACTGCGACGTGCCGGTCGAGACGTTGCGGAACCGCGCCGGTGCGGTGCCGTGGCCCACGCGCATGGTCTGGCCCGGCTGCCCTTTGCCGCAGTTGGGCGTTCCCCACATCCGCCACTCCTCGGGACCGGCGATCATGTCGCAGCCCGCCCAGAAGACAGGCGTGATCCCCGTGTACCTCGGGTTCTTCAGCATCCGTCCGAGACGCCCGTCGCGGATCTCCCACGCGATCTCGCAGCCGAACTGGAAGTTCTTCCGCTTGTCGTCGATCGACCACGACTTGTTCGTCGCCATGTAGATCCCGTCGGATACGTCTGCGAGCAGGTCGTCGAACGATCCTGCCCCCGGCAGCAGGTTCACGTTCGTCATGCGGATCAGGGGGAAGTTCTCCCACCCCTCGGCGCGCATCGTGCCGTTCGACCTCTCCGCACCCATCGCGGCCGCCGTCTCGCGGGACGTCTGGAAGCCGACCAGCACGCCCTCCCGGACGAGGTCGACGCGCTGCGCCTCGACTCCCTCGTCGTCGAAGGCGAACGTCCCGAGGCCGCCGCGGCTCGTCGCGTCCGACTGGATGTTGACGATCTCCGACCCGTACCTGAGCGACCCGACGTCGGGGATCCCGACGAACGAGGTGCCGGCGAACGCGGCCTCCATCCCGAGCACGCGGTCGAGCTCCGTGGGATGGCCCACGGACTCGTGCACCTGCAGCATCACCTGGTGGCCGTCCAGGACGACCGTCGTCTCGCCTGCGGGGCACGCCGGCGCGCGCAGCAACGCGACCGCCTCCTCCGCGGTCCGCTGCGCGTTCCCGGCGAGGTCCATCGCCTGCACGACCTCGTAGCCGCCCGCTTCGAGGTGGCCGCGGAACGAGCCGGGGTAGGAGCGGGTCTGGACCTCGGCTCCCGATACCGCCGTGGCCTCGATCCCCGCGCCGGTGTGGACGACGGTCTGGTCGATCGCCGCGCCCTCGGACGACAAAAAGACCGTCCGCTGCCTCACGACGTCCATCGTCCCGCGCGCGACGCGGATCTCGGAGGACACCGCCATCGCTTGGGTCGCCGACACCAGCAGCCCCACCTTGTCCTCGAGGCTCACCGCGAACGGGTCGGTCCCGACCGGCGATGCCCAGGCGGCGCGGCGCGGCGGTTCGGGCACGAGCTCGACCGGGTGCGCGATCGCGGTGGCCGCCGCGCGCGCGACCTCGGCGGCAGCCCGCGCGGTCGCCGTCGCGGCGCCGCGCTCGAGCTCGTACGACGCGGCGAAACCCCACGCTCCGTCGACGAGCACGCGGACGCCGAAGCCCGCGGAGTCCGACCGCTCGAGCGCCTCGACCACGCCGGCGCGCACCGACAGCGACTCCGATTCCGCCTCGACCGAGCGGACGTCGGCGTAGCTCGCGCCGGCGGCCGTGGCCGCGTCGAGAGCGGCCTCGAGCAGGTCCTGCATCACGCGAGGTTCGACGAGCGCGGGTAGGGGACGCCGGGATCGGTCAGGACGTTCACGAGCGCGGGCTCCCCGCAGTCGAACGCCTTCTTCAACGCGGGCACGAGGTCGTCCGGCTCGGTGACCAGGAACCCCCGGCCCCCGAACGCCTCCATGACCTCGTCGTAGCGGATCCCGGGCCGCAGCTCGGCGGCGACGTCGTACCCGTACAGCGCCTGCATGGGGTGCTTCTCGAGGCCCCAGATGCCGTTGTTGCCGACGATGCAGACGGCCGGGAGCCCGAGACGCACCAACGTCTCGAGCTCCATGCCGGCGAATCCCACGGCGCCGTCGCCGTACATCACGACGACCTGCCGGTCGGGATGGGCGAGGCGCGCGGCCAGCGCGTAACCGGGTCCGACGCCCAGGCATCCGAACGGGCCGGTATCGAGCCAGCAGCCCGGTTCGTACGACGGGATCTCACGGCCGGCGTACGACGCGAAGTCCCCCCCGTCGCAGATCACGACCGCGTCGCGATCGAGCAGCGGGACGAGGTCGCCGTAGACGCGCATCGGGTGGATCGGGGCGGAGCTCGAGCGCAGGTCGGCCTGGGCGGCGTCGCGCTGCGCGTCCTCGGCGGCCCGGAGCGCTTCGACCCATGCCTTCGTGTCGGGGCTGCGGGTGACCTCCGCCGCGAGCGCGGAGAAAGTCGCGTCGAGCGGAGCCCCCACCGACGCCGACGGGTCGAGGTGCCGGGCCGTCAGGTCCGGGTGCGAGTCGAGGTGCACCACTCTGGCACCCGGTGCAAAGCCCCGGCCGAACCCCAGACGGAAGTCCATCGGGGTGCCCGCCACGATCACGAGGTCCGCCTCCTTGAACGCCCGTGAACGACTCCTCGAGAAACAGAGGCGATGGTCGGCCGGCAGGCAGCCCCGTCCCTGGCCGTTCGTGAACGTCGGTATCTCTGCCGCCTCGACGAGCTCGCGAAGCACGGTCTCCGCACGGTCGAGCCAGACGTTCGAACCCGCGATCAGCACCGGCCTGTCCGACTCGGCGAGCAACGCGGCGACCGCCGAGATGCTGTCGCCGTCCGGCTGCGGCGGCCGGGGGGCGGGCGGCTCGGCGACGTCGAGCGTCGCGGCGCCGTAGAGGACCTCCAGGGGGAAGTCGAGGAACCGGGGGCCGCGCGGCGGAGTGGTCGCCGCCCTGCCCGTCCTTACGACCTCCGCGGCGACCTCCGCCGTCGTCGTGACGGTCCGGGCCGCAGCGATGGGATCCACGAACGGGACGTGGTCGATCTCCTGGAGGGACCCCTCGCCCCACCTGAAGCCGGGGGCGCGGCCGCCGAGGCACAGCAGCGGCGCGCGGTTGAATCGCGCCTGAGCGAGGGCGCTCAGAACGTTCGTGACCCCGGGACCGGCCGTCACGGCGCACACGCCCAGCGAGCGCGTCAGGCGGGCCCATCCCTCTGCGGCGAAAGCGGCCGACTGCTCGTGGCGCGTGTCGACGATCCTGATGCCGCCCCTGTGGCACCCGTCGAGGATCGGGAAGATGTGTCCGCCGGTCAGCGTGAAGAGGTTCTCGACGCCGAGCGCCGAGAGAGCGCCGGCGACGGCCTCCCCGCCATGGCTTTCCTGCGTCACGCGCGTGGGTCCCGGCCTTTGGGACGCGGCCTCCCGAGGCGCTCCTCTTTCTTCAGAATCTCTTCTGAAGAAGACAGAGGCAGGGCTTTCGGAGGGTCCGGGGGCACGAGGGGGGCGGAAACGCGCGTCATTCGCCGTCGTGCGACCACCGCGTTACCCCGCTGTCGCCGGACGCCGCCGTCTCCGACGAGCTCCGCCGGATCACGCCGTCCTCCTCGGGGTCGCGGGTCGCGGGGTCGAACGTCCGCTCCTCCGAGTCCTCCAACATTCGCCGCGCCGCCCGCCGCGCGGACTCCTCGTCGGTCGCCGCGGGATCGCCGCTGCGCAGGAGCTTCGCGGCGAGACGCTCGACCTTGTCCTCGAAGGTGTCGGGACCGCTCAAACCGTGACCTCCCACGTGTCGCCGGACGACAGGAGCTTGGCAAGGTCGCCCGGCCCCTGCTGCTCGGCCGCCGTGCGGAGCTGCTGCTCCATCCCGTCGCCGTACGCGGGCCGGTCGACGTCGCGGAAGACGCCGAGCGGCGTCGGCATCGTGGGCCCCGCGGAGACCCGCGACAGCGCGAAGGCAAGGCCGGGATCGTCGCGGTGCTCGTCGTGGACGAGGAGGTTCGCCTCCCCCACCGCGGCGACGTCGACGATCTCGATGCGGCCCTCCGCGGTCATCCGCAGCCCCTGCTCGTCGTTCGGTCCGAACCGGATCGGCTTGCCGTGCTCGAGGTAGATGCGGTTCTGGGACCGGCCCTCTTTCGAGGTCAGGGCGAGGAACGCGCCGTCGTTGAAGATGTTGCAGTTCTGGTAGATCTCGACGAACGCGGAGCCGCGGTGTGCGGCGGCGCGTCGCAGGACCTCGGGCAGGTGCTTGCGCTCCACGTCGAGCGTCCTGGCGACGAAGCTCGCCTCGGCCCCCAGCGCGACCGACACGGGGTTGAAGGGGTGCTCGAGCGATCCGAACGGGGTCGACTTCGTGATCTTCCCCTTCTCGGACGTCGGCGAGTACTGCCCCTTCGTGAGGCCGTAGATCTGGTTGTTGAACATCAGGATCTTCAGGTTCACGTTGCGGCGCAGCGCGTGGATGAAGTGGTTCCCGCCGATCGAGAGGGCATCGCCGTCGCCGGTGACGACCCAGACCTGGAGGTCGGGACGCGCCGTCGCGAGACCGGTCGCGATCGCGGGCGCGCGGCCGTGGATCCCGTGGATCCCGTAGGTGTTCATGTAGTAGGGGAAACGGCTCGAGCAGCCGATCCCCGACACGAAAGCCATCTTCTCGCGCGGGATACCGAGCTCCGGCATGACGCCCTGCACCGCGGCGAGGATCGCGTAGTCCCCGCAGCCGGGGCACCACCTCACCTCCTGGTCCGAGACGAAGTCCGCGCGGGTCAGCGTCGACACGCCCTCGCTGGCCTCGGTGATCCCCCTGTCGTTCGGTTGCACGCTCATATCAGCTCCAGAAGTCTCTGCTCGAGCTCGCCGGCGCGGAACGGCAAGCCCTTCACCTGGTTGATCGAGATCGCGTCGATCAGGAACTCCGCGCGGATCAGCCGCGACAGCTGGCCCATGTTCATCTCCGGGATCACGATCGTCTCGAAGCGCCTCAGCACGTCGCCCGTGTTCTTCGGCATCGGGTTCAGGTGCTTCAGGTGCGCGCGGGCGATCGGCACGCCGCGCGCCCGCAGCCTGCGGCACGCCGCGCCGATCGCGCCGTACGTCGAGCCCCACCCGAGCACGAGGACGGTCGCCTCCTCGTCACCGTCCCACTCGAGGGGCTCGATGTCCTCCTCGATCGCCTTGATCTTCGCCTGGCGCAGCAGCGTCATCAGGTGGTGGTTCTCGGGGTCGTACGAGATGTTGCCGGTGCCGTCGGCCTTCTCGAGGCCCCCGATGCGGTGCTCGAGGCCCGGCGTCCCCGGGATGGCCCAGGGCCGCGCGAGCGTCGTGTCGTCGCGCAGGTACGGCCAGAAGTCCTCGCCGGCGTTCGGCTGCGCGGCGAACGGGACCGAGATGTCCGGCAGCTTGTCGACCGATGGGATCCGCCACGGCTCCGCGCCGTTGGCGAGGTAGCCGTCCGACAGCAGGATCACCGGCGTCATGTACTTCAGCGCGATGCGCGCGGATTCGATCGCGGCCCAGAAGCACGACGGCGGCGAGTACGAGGCGACGATCGGGAGGGGGGCCTCGCCGTGGCGGCCGTACATCGCGTGGAGCAGGTCGGACTGCTCGGTCTTCGTCGGCAGCCCGGTCGAGGGGCCGCCTCGCTGGATGTCGATCACGATCAGCGGGAGCTCGAGCGACAGCGCAAGGCCGAGCGCCTCGGACTTCAGGTCGAGTCCCGGACCCGACGTGGTCGTCACGCCGATGTGGCCGGCGAACGACGCACCGATCGCCATGGAGATCGCGGCGATCTCGTCCTCGGCCTGCACCGTGCGGACGCCGAAGTTCTTGTGGCGCGACAGCTCGTGGAGGATGTCGGAGGCCGGCGTGATCGGATAGGAGCCCAGGAACAGCGGGAGCTTCGCGTTGACGCTCGCGGCGATGAGGCCGAACGCGATCGCCTGGTTCCCCGTGATGCGGCGGTAGCGCCCCGGCGCGAGCGTCGCGGGCTTGACCTCGTAGGCGACGAGCTCGGCCATCTCGCCGAACGCGTGACCGGCCTTCAGCGCCGCGACGTTCGCCTGCGCGATGTGCGGCTTCTTGGCGAACTTCTTCTCGAGCCACGCGATCGTCGGCTCGAGCGGCCGCGAGTACATCCAGGAGATGACGCCGAGGGCCAGCATGTTCTTCGACCGCTCGGCTTCCTTCTTGCTGACGCCCGAATCCTTGGTCGCCTCGACGGTCATCGACGTCATCGGGATCTGCACGACCTGATAGCCGTCTACGCTCCCGTCGGTCAGGGGGTTCGACGAGTAGCCGACCTTGTCGAGCGCGCGGTCGTCGAACGCGTCGGAGTTCACGATCAGCAGACCCCCGCGGGTGAGGTCCTTGAGGTTTGCCTTCAGCGCCGCCGGGTTCATCGCCACGAGCACTCCCGGCTGGTCTCCCGGCGTCAGGATGTCGTGGTCGGAGAAATGGATCTGGAACGCCGAGACGCCGGCAATCGTGCCCGCGGGGGCCCGGATCTCCGCCGGGAAGTCCGGCATCGTCGAGAGATCGTTTCCGAAGGAGGCGCTGACGCTGGTGAAGCGGTCACCCGTGAGCTGCATCCCGTCCCCCGAGTCCCCCGCGAAGCGGATGACGACCCGGTCCAACTCTCGGCGCTCGCTCGCGGTCGGCGGCGCCACCTGGGAGCTCATCAGGTACTCCTTAAGGGGAAACTGGCGACGGATACAGACTCCAGTTTAGTTCACGCAGGGAACACCTTGGCCGCCTGGATGTCGGCGATCCGGATCAAGTGCACCTCGCCGCGTCTGTCGACCACCGAGATGGACCCGTCGGCGGTGACCTCCATCAGGACGCCGACGGCCTCGGTGCTCGAATAGCCCGATACGGCTCCGCCGGGGGCGGAACGTCCCCGTCCCTCGCCCCGAAGCGCGTAGCGCAGCGACAGCTTCCGTCCCAGGAGCTTCCGGAAGTCGCTCGCCGTGGAAGGGCGGTTACTCGCCGCGCTCCTCCGACGGGGCGTACGGGCTCTCCATCGCGCCGCCCGAGGCCTCCGGGTGCTCCTCGAACCACTGGGCGTTCAACTGCGTGAAGCTCGTCCACTCGGCGGGTACGTTGTCGGCGGGGAAGATCGCGTCGACGGGGCAGGCGGGGAGGCAGGCATCGCAGTCGACGCACTCCTCGGGATGGATGAACAGCTGTTCCTCGCCCTCGTAGATGCAGTCCACCGGGCACTCGTCCACGCACGCCCGGTCCTTCACGCCGATGCAGGGCTCAGCGATGACGTACGTCATGGTGGATTTCCTCCTGGGACGGATCGAGTAGTCGCGTCGATGATACCCACGGCGCGCGCGCCGCATCCCCGCCCGGCAGGAAAAACATTGTGCGCTTGTACTACGGAGACGGCGTGGGCGTCGTCGCGATCGGCATGGCGAAGTCGCCCTTCACGACGTTCACGAACACGACGGCCGCGTCTTCGCAGACCGACGTCCGGATCTGGAGCGATCCCAGCTCCCTGCCCCGCTTGAGATAGAGCTCGGCCTCGAACCCCTCGTTGTCCTCGCCGACCAGCTCGAACCCCGCCCGCGCGATCGCCTCCTTGTAGAGGGGAAACGCGTCCTGGACCGACATCCGGATGTTGAGCACGCCGGTTATCCCCCCCTTGCGCCGGCCCGCCGACGCGACCTCCGCGTCGCCGTCGAGCAGCAGCTCCGGCGGGATGAGCGCGGCGCGGGCGGCGGGGTCCGGAGTCGGAAGGCCGCAATCGGCGGCCTCTCCGCCTCCGTCCCGGCACGCGCCGGCGAGGAGGAGGAGGAGGAGCAACACCGCCGCGAGCGGCCGCGCCCGCTCACCTCTCACTGATCGTCGTGGCCAGGAACGCGTCGACGCCCATCTTCCGGGCGACCTTCATCGCGAGGTCGGGCGAGAGCGCGTAGAAGACGTCCGCCACTCGCGTCAGGCCGCTCGCGACCACGACCTCGGCCTTGTTCCTCTCGATCGCGCGGACGGCCGCGGCCGCGACCCGCTCCGCGGAGACGAGAGCCAGCGTCCGCGGCGGCTTGCGGTTGGCGCTGCGATCCGCGTACATGCCCGTGTCGCCGACGAAGCTCGGGCACAGGACCGAGACGCCCACGCCGTGGCGGTCGAGCTCGGTCCTGAGCGACCACGAGAAGCCGACGAGCCCGTGCTTGGTGGAGCCGTAGACCGAGTAGTAGGGGATGCCGGTCTTCCCGGACGCCGACGAGACGTTCAGCACGTGCCCGCGGCGGCGCTCGATCATCCCGGGGATCACGAGACGTGTGAGCTTCTCGGCGGCGGTCAGGTTGGTCGCGATCATCGCCTCGATCGTCTCGAGGTCCATCGTCCGCAGCTCCGCGATCGTCTCGATCCCGGCGTTGTTGACGAGGAGGCCGGGGGGGCCGAGCTCGGATGCCGCCCTCTCGACCAACCGCTCGAGGTCGGCGGTGCGCGTCACGTCGGTCGGCACGGTGATCGTCCTGCGGCCGAAGCGCTCGAGCCGCGCCGCCGTCCGCTCGAGCCCCGCGGCGTCCCGCGCCGCGAGCGCGAGGTCGGCTCCGCGCTCCGCCAGCGCCTCGGCGAGCGGGACGCCGATGCCCCTGGACGCGCCCGTCAGGATCGCGACGGCCCCTGTCAGCTCCACCTGGCCTCCCTCCACCGCCTGTAGATCGCGTACTGCACCGCAAGGATCGCAGCGGTCACGACGAACATCACGACGCTGACGGCGGCGGCGTAGCCGAACCGGAAGTACCTGAACGCCGCCTCGTAGACGTAGAGCGGGAGGAACGTGGTCGCGTATCCGGGACCGCCCTCCGTCACCAGGAACGCCGGCACGAAGTTGACCTGCAGGGCGAGGACGACGTCGCGCAGGGCGAGGAGCCCGAGCACGGGCGCCATGACCGGCAGCGTGACGTTCCGCAGCGTGAACCAGGCGCGCGCGCCCTCGACC
>JBHELD010000027.1:0-47976 GCA_046263255.1 Actinomycetota bacterium | reverse complement strand
GCGACGTCGAGCTCGGGGAGCTGCGGCTGCCGCCCTTCGACCGCGGCGCTGTAGAGCTCCGACAGCTCGGTCGCGAAGATGCCGAGGCTCCAGCCGTCCGACACGATGTGGTGCATGCAGGTGGCAAAGAGGTGGCGGTCGTCGGCGAGGCGGACCAGCGTGCAGCGCCACAGGGGGCCGGTCGCGAGGTCGAAGGGCCGCGCGGCTTCACGCGTCACGACGTCCGCGGCGGCGCGCTCCCGCTCGGCGGGGGCCACGCTCCCGAGGTCGACGACCTCGAAGACGACGGCCGGTTCGGGTGCGATCTCCTGCCGCGCCTCGCCGCCGCGCGCCGGGAACGTGGTGCGCAGCGCCTCGTGCCGCGCGGCGATCCCGGTGACCGCGCCGCGCAGCGCGTCGGCGTCGAGGGGGCCGCGCAGGTCCGCGCGCGGGGCGATGACGTAGTCGGAGCTTCCGGGCTTGAACTGGTCGATGAACCACAGGCGCTGCTGCGCGAACGACGGCGGCAGGTCTTCTCGGCGCGGCACCCGCTCGAGCGGCAGCTCGTCCGTCGCGCCGGCAACCGACCGGTCCACGACCTCGGCGAGGCCGGCGATCGTCGGCCACTCGAAGATCGTCCGCAAGGGGAGCGAGACGCCGAAGTCGTGCCGGATCCGCGACACGAGCCTGGTCGCGAGGAGCGAGTGCCCGCCGAGGTCGAAGAAGCTCTCCTCCACGCCGACGTCTTCGACCCCGAGCAGCCCCTGCCAGATAGCCTTCAACACCTGCTCGGACGGGGTGCGGGGCGCGTCGCCGTCGCGGCTCCCTCGCTTGGGGACGAGCCCCGGCAGCGCGTTCCGGTCGACCTTCCCCGACGGCGTCAGCGGCAGCGCGTCGAGAGGCACGAAGACCGCCGGGACCATGTGCTCCGGAAGCCGCGCACGCAGCCACTCGCGCAGCTCCGCCGCGTGGGGAGCGGCACCGGCCGGGACGAAGTAAGCGGCGAGTCCCTCCGCGTCGCCCGGCACCCGCGTCGCTGCGGCGGCGCGCACGCGGGCGTGCGTTCGCAGCGCGGCCTCCACCTCCCCCGGCTCCACCCGATAGCCGGCGACCTTCAGCTGGTCGTCCCGGCGGCCGGCGAAGTCGAGGGCGCCGTCGCGGCGGCGACGGGCGCGGTCGCCGGTCCGGTACATGCGCGCCCCGGGGCGGCCTGCGTAGGGGTCGGGGAGGAACCTCTCCGCGGTGAGGGCGGGACGATCGAGGTAGCCGCGCGCGACGCCGGCCCCTCCGACGTACAGCTCCCCGGTCGCGCCCGCCGGGACCGGCTCCTGCGCGTCGTCGAGCACGTATGCGGCCGCTCCCGGGATCGGGCGCCCGATCGGCACCGGCGCACTGCCCGCGGGCGGTTGCAGCACGTCGAACGAGGTCGCGGTCACCGTGGTCTCCGTCGGACCGTACGTGTTCAGGAGGCGGACGTCGCGCGCCGCGGTGTCGAGCCAGAGGCGCGTCTTGTCCGCCGACATCGCCTCCCCGCCCACCACGACCAGGCGCAACGACGTGACCGCCCTCACGTCCACGCCCTCGCCGGCTGCGGACGCGACCTCGTGCCAGTACGCCGTCGGGAGGTCGAGGACGCTGATGCCGTGCTCGACCACTCGATCGCGCAGCTCGGCGGGGTCCCACGCGTCGGGCCCGCGCAGGACGACCGTCCCGCCACAGGCGAGCGCCGGCCATATCTCCTCGACCGCGGTGTCGAAGCTCGGCGACGCGAACTGCAGCACGCGGTCCGCGGAGGTCAGCTCGAGCTCCCGCGCGATCGAGTCGACGAACCGCGCCAGCGAGGCGTGGTCGACCATCACGCCCTTGGGACGTCCGGTCGAGCCGGACGTGTAGATCACGTACGCGAGGTCCCGCGGGTGGACCGCGGGCGCCGCCGCAGGTTCCCCGCGGGACGGGTGCACGAGCGCAACGCCCTCGGGGACCGTCACGCCCTGGGGGACGTCACCGACGATCGCTGCAGCGCCGGAGTCTTCGAGCATCAGCGTGAGGCGCGCCGCCGGGTACGCGGGATCGAGCGGGAGGTACGCGCACCCTGCCTTCAGCGTCCCGAGCATCGCAGGGATCATCCGCGGCCCGCGGTCTGCGACGACGGCGACGACCGAGCCGCGCGCGACCCGGTGCGCCGCCAGGGTCGCGGCCACTTCGGCGGCCGCCCGGTCGAGCTCCTCGTAAGACAAAATGACCTCACCGGCGACAACTGCGGGGGCCGTGGGACGCGCCCGCACCTGGGCGGCTACGGCCTCGTGGACGAGGAGGGCGTCGTACGCAGGGGGCCGCGCGCCTCCTGTCGTGAGCTCGGCGCGTTCGGCGGGATCCAGGATCGAGAGCTCCGACACCATCCGGCCGGGCGTCGCCGTTCCCGAGCGCAACAGGTTGACCCAGTGGCGCGCGAGCGCACGGATCGTCACGGGATCGAAGACGTCGGTCGACAGCTCGAGATCGCAGCGGACGCCGCGGGGCCCGCGCGCCGCGGCGAGATAGAGGTCGAACCGCGCGGTCGAGTCCTCGAGGTCGAGCGGCTCGACCTCCACACCCGTCAGGGCGAGCGCGACCTCGTCGCCGGCGGCGGCCACCTCGGCGCCCACCCGGAAGAGCGGCGCGTGACCCGGCGCGCGTCCCGGACGCAGCTCCTCGATGAGCCTTTCGAGCGGGAGCTCGCGGTGCTCCATGAGATCGGCGACGTCGTCCCGCACCCTCTCGACGAGCGCGCCGAAGGTCGTGTCGCCGCGGACGGCGAGCCTCAGCGGGAGCACGTTCACGAACGTCCCGACGACGTCGCGGGCGTCGGCGCCGCGGCCGTCCACCAGCCATCCCAGGACGAGGTCGTCCTGGCCGGTGTAACGATGGAGCGTCGCGGCGAACGACGCAAGCAACGCGGCGTCGTCGGCCGCCCGCGCGAGATCGTCGGGCAGTTCGAACGCGACGGTCGCGCCCTTGAAGCTCGGGACGGGGGGCGCCGGGCGGTCGACCGGGAGCGCGAGGTCTCGGGGAGCCCCGCGCAACCGCTTGCGCCACCACGCGAGCAGGACGTCGAGGTCCTCTCCCCGCAACGACTCCTCCCGGCGCCGCGCGACCTCGGCGTACTGAGCCCGTACCGGCGGGAGCGCCGGCGCGCGGCCCGCGGATGCGTCCGCGTACGCCGCCGAGACCTCGCCGAGCGCGACGGCGGCCGCGGTCTCGTCCGCGGCCACGTGGTGGAAGACCACGACGAGGACGTGATGCTCGTCCGACAGCCGCAGCAACAGAGACCTGAACGGCAGCTCGCCGTCGAGGTCGAACGGCCGCCGCGCTGCGGCGACCGCGCGCCGGTACGCCTCGGCGTCTCGCCGCCCCTCCGGGACGCCGGCGAGATCTTGCGTCTCCGGTCGGAAAGCCGCGGGCCGCCGCAGCCTCGGCACCGGCGCGCCGTCCTCGGCGCCGATGCTCGTTCGCAGCACCTCGTGACGCTCGACGAGCAGGCGCAGCGAGGCGTGGAGCGCGCCGGAATCCAGCCTCCCCTTCAGCCGGAAGGCCCGCGGGACGTTGTAGAACGCGCTTCCAGGTGCAAGCTGCTCGAGCACCCACAAGCCCCGCTGCGCCGCGGAGAGGAACGTCATCGAGGTGCCCCGTACTCGTGGAAGCCGCGCCCGCTCTTGCGGCCGAGGTCGCCTGCGTCGACCTTCTTGTGGAGCAGCGGGTGCGGCTCGAACTTCGCGTCGCCGAAGCTGTCGCGCAGGACGACGAGCGAGTTCAGGATCGTGTCGAGGCCGATCAGGTCGGCCGTCTCGAGCGGCCCCATCTTGTGGCCGAAGCAGGACTTGAAGATGCGGTCGATGTCCTCCGCCGGAGCGACGCCGTCCGCGAGCACCGCGATCGCCTCGTTCACCGTCAGCATCAGCACGCGGTTCGAAACGAACCCGGGCGAGTCGTTGACGACGATCCCCTCCTTGCCCATCGTCCGCAGGAGCGCGAGCGTGGTATCGACCGTCTCGTCGCTCGTCTGGGCGCTGCGGACGACCTCGACCGTCGGCTTCAGCGGGACCGGGTTCATCAGGTGCATCCCGACGACCCTGTCGGGCCGGCTCGTCAGCGCGGCGAGCCGCGCGATCTGGATCGCCGACGTGTTGACGGCGAAGATCGTCGCGGGCGGGCACACCGCGTCCAGACGCGGATACACCTCCGCCTTCACCTCGACTTTCTCGGTCGCGTTCTCGATGACGTACGCCGCGTCGCGCAGCCGCTCGTAGTCGGTCGTTGTGGCGATCGACGCGACGATCTCGTCGGCGGACCGCGCGGGCTTGTGGCCCAGCAGCGCGCTCATCGAGATCCCCTTGCGCACCTCCGGCACGACGCGCCCCAGCGCGGCGTCGGAGACGTCCACGACGACGACGCGATGCCCGGCTTCGGCGAGCGACTGCGCGATGCCCGTCCCCATCACGCCCGCGCCCACCACTCCTACCGTCGTCCCGCGGGGCTCAGCCATCGTCTTCGCCCTCCATCGACGCGAGCATCCGCTTCACGTCCTCTTCGGAGAGGCTCTCGATCTCCGCGACGGCCGTCGCGATGGCGTCGGCCTCGGCCGCTCCGCCCGCGAGCTCGCCGATCCGCGCGGCCAGGTCCTGCAACGTCGGAGCGTCGAAGACCACGCGCAGGCGAGCGTCGACCCCCCACGTCTCGCGGATCCGGGAGACGAGCCGCGTCGCGAGCAACGACTGGCCGCCGAGGGCGAAGAAGCTGTCGTCCCGGCGCACGTCGGCGACGTCCAGCAGCTCGCTCCAGATCGAAGCCAGCACGGTCTCGGTCGCGCTAGCCGGTTCGAGGCCGGCGGAACCCGGCGCGGGCCGGGGCGCGCCGGGTTGCGGCAGGGCGGCGCGGTCGACCTTGCCGTTCGGGTTGAGGGGCAGCGCGTCCAGGAGGACGAACGCCGACGGCACCATGTAGTCGGGGAGCCGCGCCGCAAGGTGTGCGCGCAGCTCCTCGGCGTCGACGGAGGCCCCTTCCTCGGCGACCGCGTACGCGACGATGCGGCGTCCCGCCGGTCCCTCGGGGGCCGTGACCACCGCGTGACGCACCGCCTCGTGCGACAGCAGCACGTGCTCGATCTCGCCCAGCTCGACGCGGAAGCCGCGGATCTTCACCTGGTAGTCGAGACGTCCCATGAAGTCGAGGGACCCGTCGGGACGGTAGCGCGCGAGGTCGCCGGTCTTGTACATACGCGCGCCCGTCTCCGGCGCCACGACGTCGGGGAGGAACCTCTCGGCCGTCATCGCCGGACGTCCGAAATAACCGCGGGCGAGCCCGGCGCCCCCGATGTAGACCTCGCCCGGCACGCCGGGCGGCACGGGCTCGAGGTTCCGGTCGAGGAGGTGGATCCAGGTGTTGGCGATGGGGCGCCCGATCGACGGCGGCCCCTCCTCTCCCGGCTCGAGGAACGCGGCGGTGGAATAGGTGGTGTCCTCTGTGGGCCCGTAGAGGTTGACGATGCGCTCTGCCGTGCTCGCGGCGAAGATCCGGTCCACGAGCTTCCGGCTCAACGGCTCTCCCGGAAGGTTCACCGTCTTGATCTGCGGCGGGAGCGGCTCTGCCGCGATCAGCTCCCCGACCGCCGAGGGGACCGCGTTCAGCAGCGTCATCTCGCCTCGCCGCTCGAGCGAGGTGAACGCGAGCGCGTCGTCGACCAGCAGGACCGTGCCGCCCGAGCAGAGGGTCCCGAAGATCTCGAAGACGTGGACGTCGAAGGACATCGACGTGCACGCCATGACGACGTTCGGGTCGTCCGCCCACGTCTCCATCGCCCAGTTCAGGAACGCGGTCACGCTGCGGTGCTCGATGCCGATGCCCTTCGGGCGCCCCGTCGACCCGGACGTGTACAGGACGTACGCGAGGTTGCGCGACGAGGCTCCGCGCGCCGGCGCAGGTGACGCCGCGCGCGCGTCTCCGTTCCCCGCCGCGTCGAGCAGCACGACCTTCGCCGCGCCGGCGGGAAGCCGCTCGGCGAGGTGTCGCTCGGTCAACAGGACCGGGGCGGCGGTGTCCTCGAGCATGAAGGCGACGCGGTCCGCCGGATACCGCGGGTCGACGGGCACGTAGGCGCCCCCCGCCTTCAGCACCGCGAGCATCGCCGTCACCATCGCGACCGTGCGCTCGCAGCAGATCGCGACCAGCACGTCCGGTCCGACACCGCGGTCGCGGAGGTGGTCGGCGAGCGCACCTGCGCGCTCGTTCAGCTCCGCGTACGTCACGCTCGCGGGTCCGCACGCCACCGCCTCCGCCGCCGGGGTCGACGCCGCCTGCGCCTCGAACATCTCGTGCACGAGCAGGTCGTTCGCGTAGTCCACGCGCGTCTCGTTGAACCGGCCGAGCGCCGCCCGGTCGGCCTCCGTCAGGGCGCTCAGCGACGCGACCGGGCGCTCCGCATCCGACGCGATGCCGCGGAGCACCGCGGCGAACCGCTCGACCAGCGCCGTGGCCACCGGCTCGTCGAGGCGGGCGCGGTCGAACGAGAGCCTGAACGTCAGCCCGTCGCCCGGTGCGATCACGAGCGAGATCGGGTAGTTCGTGTTCTCCGACGTCGGCGCGCCGCTGAGCGTCAGCGTCTGCTCCTCCTCGTCCCAGACGTCGCCCAGCGGGTAGTTCTCGTACGCGAGCAACGTGTCGAACAACGGCGCCGGGGCGGGGATCTCGCTTGCCTGCTGCACGTCCACGAGCGGCGCGTGCTCGTGGTCCCTGCGGTCGAGCGCCTGAGCCTGGAGGTCCGCGAGCCACGCGCCCACTGGAGTCGCCGACGGGATCCGGACGCGGACCGGGATCGTGTTGATGAACAACCCGACGGTCCTCTCGATACGGTCGACGGGAGCCGACCGCCCCGACGCGATCGCGCCGAACACGACGTCCGCCGTCCCGCTGTAGACGCCGAGCGTCTCCGCCCACGCGGCCTCGGCGAGCGTGCTCATCGTGACGCGCTGCGCCCGCGCGAACGCGGCGACGGCCGCGGCCTCCTCGGCGTCCAGGTGGCGCGCTACCATGCCGTGGCCCTCTCCCCGCTCCGCGGGGACGGGCAGGCGCAGGTCGGTGGGCGCGTCGAAGCCGCGCAGGGCATCCCTCCAGTAGTCGAGGTCCGCAGCCGGCTCGCGCGCGCGGAGCCATCCGGCGAACGACCTGTAGTCGCCGGAGGGGTCGACCTGCGCGGTGGCGCCGCGCTCGTAGAGCTCCAGCAGCTCGTCGAGCGCGAGCTGGACGCTCCAGCCGTCGAGCAGGAGATGATGGTGACTCCAGACCAGACGATGGACGTCGTCGGCGACGCGGATCAGAGCGATTCGCATGAGCTGCCTCGTAAGGTCCAGCCCGCGCTCCCGGTCCTCGACGAGGAACGCGTCCAGGTCGCCGGCCGACGCCCGCCAGTCCAGCTGCGCCACCTCGAGGCGCGGCTCGGCCGGGACGACCAGCAGCGGCTCGGCGACGTTCTCCGTCACGACCGTCCCGCCGAGGATCGGGTGCCGCGCTGCAACGCGCTGCCACGCGTCCTCCAGCCGCGCCGCGTCGAGGTCGCCCTCGATCGTCATGACGAGCTGCTCGTGATAGAGCGACCCTTCCGGCTCGTAACGAGAGTGGAAGAGCAGGCCCTGCTGCATCGGCGTCAGCGGATACGCGTCGGCGGCATCCGGTGTGGACGCGAGGAGCGCGGCGCTCTCTCGGTCGTCCGGCACGTCGACCGATCCCGCCGCGGCGACGACCTCGTCCACGGCCGCCATGAACGCGTCGCGCACCTCGTCGATCGTCGCTCGCTCGTGCACGCCGCGGGAGAAGACGGCGTCCACGCGGACCTTGCCCTCGCTCACCCAGGCCTCGACCTCGACCAGGTGGCGCCGCGCTCCCGCGGGGGCGCGCAGCGCGCCCAGGGGCCCCTCCGTCGGAACGAGGACGCCGCCGCCTCCCTCGAGGCTGCCTTCGAACCGGCCGAGGTAGTTGAAGCTCACCTCCGCCTGCGGCGCGTCGCGCAGCGGCTGCGCGTCGGCCGGCGCTCCGAGATAGCGCAACAACCCGTACGCGATGCCGCTCGAGGAGGACTCACGCATCTGGTCGCGCGCCGAGCGCAGGGCGGCCGTCGCCCCCGCGCGCAGATCGATCGCGACCGGGAAGATCGTCGTGAACCATCCGACGGTGCGGCTGAGCTCGAGCCCCGAGTCACCCGGGTCACGCCCGTGACCCTCGACGTCGACGACGAGGTCGCGGCCGCGGGCGACGCTGCGGAATGCGAGCGCGAGGGCCGCGAGCAACGTCTCGTTCGGTTGCAGCCCGTGGTCGCGCACGACCGTCTCGATGAGGGCGCGGCTGCGCTGCTCGTCGAGCTCGACCGATACCTCCTCCGCAGACGCGACGTCGTTGGTCCCGTCGGCATCGCGCCGTAACAGAGCAGGCTCGAGCTCCGAGACCCTCGCGACCCACATCTCCTTCTCGGCCGCGTCGACTTGGCCCGCGCGGATCTCGAGGTGCCGCGCCCACTCCTGGAACGACGCCGTCTTCGCCGGCAGCTCCACGGGGTCGCCGCGCAGGACCTGCGCGTACGCCGTCTCGAGATCGTGCACCAGCGACCCCCACGAGATCGCGTCCACGACGAGGTGATGGATCGTGACGAGCAGCTGCGGGCGCTGGACGCCGTCGAACCGGAACAGCCCCGCGCGCAGCAGCGGTCCGTGGGCCAGGTCGAAGCTCGCCTGGATCGAAGTCGCCTCACGCTCCATCTCGAGCACAGTCGTGGCGGGATCGTGACCCGACAGGTCGACGGCCCGAAGGAGATCGGCATCCTCGGACGCCGCGATCACGCCCCTCCACCCAAGGCCGTCGCGGCCCCACCGCGTGCGCAGCGCGTCGTGCTGCTCGGTCACCGCCCGCAGCGCCGCGCGCAGCGCGTCTTCGTCGACCCGGCCGGGGATCTCCAGGACCATCGCCTGGTTGAAGTGGTGGGCGTCGGCGAGATCCTGCTCGAAGAACCACCGCTGGATCGGCGTCAGCGGCACCGGCCCCGTGACGAGCCGGCGCGGCTGCGTGAGCTCTGCGGGTCCCGGCTCTGCGACGAGCGCCGCGAGCCCCGCGATCGTCTGCGCCTCGAAGACCTGCTTGGGCAGCAGCGTCACGCCGCGCGCGGCCGCGCGGGCCACGATCTGGATGCTGAGGATCGAATCGCCCCCAAGGTCGAAGAAGTTGTCGTCCCGACCTACGCGCCCGACCCTGAGGACCTCGGACCAGACCTCGGCGAGCAGCCTCTCGGCCTCGGTCCGCGGCTCACTGTAGGGACGCGCGTCCTCCGCTCCGTCGAAGCTCGGAGCCGGCAGTGCTGCACGGTCGAGCTTGCCGCCCGCGGTCACGGGCAGCGCGTCCAGCGCGACGAGGGCCACGGGGATCATGTGCTCCGGCACCATCTCCCGCAGGAAGTCACGCGCCGCCCGCATGTCCGGGGGACGCGTCCCCGTGACGTACGCGACGAGGCGCCCGTCGCGCAGCACCGCGGCGGCCTCGTCGACGCCGGGGTGGGCCTGCAGCGCGGCCTCGACCTCGCCGAGCTCGACCCGGTACCCCCGCACCTTCACCTGGTCGTCGTTCCGGCCGAGGAATGCGATGGTCCCATCGGACGCGTACCTCCCGCGGTCGCCCGACCGGTACATGCGGGCGCCGGGCTCGGGGGAGAACGGGTCCGGGACGAACCTCTCGGCCGTCAGCGCGGGGCGGTGCAGGTACCCGCGCGCCACCCCGCGGCCCCCGACCCAGACCTCGCCAGGCAGCCCGTCGGGGACCGGGTCGAGATCCTCGTCGAGGAGGTAGACGCGCGCGCCGGTGACCGGCGTTCCGACTCCGGGCATGTCGCTCCCCGGCCCGACCCCGGCGTGGGTGCACACGACGGTCGCCTCGCTAGGCCCGTACAGGTTCACGACGCGCGGCCCGAATCCCGCGGCCGGCCGCGCGGTCAGGCGGTCGCCGCCGACGAACAGCGTCTTCAACGCGCTCGGGGGCGTCCGCGAGAGCAGCGACGGCGCGAGGACCGTCGGGACGAACGCGTGCGCCACCCGTTGACGGGCGAGGGTCTCCACGAGGGCGGCCGGGTCGGCGCGGACGTCGTCCGGAACGAGGACGAGCGCCGCCCCCGCGGCGAGCGGCCACCACAGCTCCCACACCGACGCGTCGAACGAGAGCGGGGCCATCGCCGACGCCCGTTCCCCGGGCTCCACCGGGTAGGCGGTCGTGTGCCACTCCAGCAGGTGGGCGAGGTTCGAGTGCGTGACGCCGACGCCCTTGGGCTCCCCGGTGGAGCCCGACGTGTAGATGACGTATGCGAGGTCGTCGGCGCCGACTTCGATAGCTGCGTCGAGGACGGGCGCGGCGTCCTCCGGCACCGTCACGAGCGGCACGTCCGCGGCCCCGGCGCGCGCGGCGAAAGCCTCGTCCGCGACCAGCGCCGCCGGTCGTGCGTCGTCGATCATGAACGCCAGCCGCTTGTCCGGGTATGCGGGATCCATGGGGAGATAGGCAGCGCCGGCTTTGAGCGCGCCGAGAGCGGCGACGACCTGGCCGAACGAGCGCGCGATCCCGATCGCGACCACGTCCCCGCGCCCCACGCCGGCGCCGGCGAGGTGCGCCGCCACCGCCGCGGCGCGGGCGTCGAGCTCGCCGTACGAGAGCTCGGCGTCTCCCGACACGAGCGCCGTCGCGTCCGGGCTCGAGCGTGCGTGAGCGGCCACGCGTTCGTGGACGAAAGCGGGCGTCCGGTCCGGAAGCGGCTGGTTGTGACGCTCGACCAGCGCGCGCTGCTCGGCGGGATCGAGCAGCGCGAGCCGCGACAGCGGGGTCTCGGGAGCCGCGACGATCGAGCGCAGCAGCGCGTCGAGGTGGACGACCATGGCTTCGGCGGTCGAGCGGTCGAACAGGTCGGTCGCGTACTCGAGGTAACCCTCGAGCTCGCCTTCGCCGGCGTCGCCGATCCCAAGCGTGAGGTCGAACTTCGCGGTGCCGGGGGCGATCCCGCGGATGTCGCCTTCTGCGAAGGTGGAGACGGCGAGGCCCTTCAGCTCGTACCCCTCCTGCGGCGCGTTCTGGTGCGAGTACGCGACCTGGAAGAGGGGGTTGCGCGACAGGTCCCGCTCGGGCTTCAGCTCGTCGACCATCTTCTCGAACGGCACGTCGTCGTGGTCGAGCGCCTGCGCGGCGACGTCCTTCACGCGCTGCATCAGCTCGGTGAAGCTCGGGTCGCCCTCGAGCCTCACGCGCAGCGGGAGCATGTTGTTGAAGTACCCGATGAGCCCGCGCGTCTCGGGCTTCTTCCGGCCGGACGTCGGCGTGCCGATGACGACGTCGTCCTGCCCCGAGTACCGTGCCATCAGGACGTTGAACGCGGCCATCATCGTCGTGAACATCGTCACGCTCTCGCGCCTGCTCAGCTCCCGTAGCGCGCGGGCGACGTCCTCGTCGATCCAGAGGGAGACGATGTCTCCCGAGTAGCTCTGCACCGGGGGCCGCGGACGGTCCGTCGGCAGGTCGAGCGGCGGTGCGCCGGCGAGGTGGTCGCGCCAGAACTCGAGCCCCCGCGCGAGGACGTCGCCGCTCATCCACTGCCTCTGCCAGTCGGCGAAGTCCGGGTACTGGATCGGCAGACGCGGAAGGTCCGCGTCGCGCCCCTCGGCCGCAGCCGCGTACAGGGCCGAGAGCTCCTCCTGGATGATCGTCGGCGTCCACCCGTCGTAGACGATGTGGTGGAAGGTCATCAGCAGGACGTGGTCGCCGGGGCCGAGCGCCACGAGCTTCCCGCGGAACAGCGGGGGCCGCGACAGGTCGAAAGGCGTCGTCGCCTCCTCGTCGAACAGCCGCAGCGCCTCCGCGCGCGCCGCTTCCCGAGGAAGAGAGGTCAGGTCTACGAAGGGAAGCTCGACGGCCGGCTCGGGCTCCACGAACGCGCGCGGCTCCCCCTCCACGGCCAGGAAGCCCATCCGCAGCACCTCGTGCCGCCGGGCCAGGTCCTCGAGCGCCCGGTGCAGGGCCGCGCGATCCAGGTCCCCCTCGAGGTGGAGGTCGAACGGGATGTTGTAGAGCGGCGTCCCGGGATCGAGCTGGTCCAGGAACCAGATCTGCTCCTGACCGTAGGAGACCGGGAGATCGTCGCCCCGCGGGATCCGCTCTATGGGCGGCTCCTCCGTCGCGGCGCTCGTCGGGACGAGAGCGTCGATGCGCGCCGCCAGCTCGTCGAGACGGCTGCACTCGTAGAGGTCCTGGAACGCGAGCTTCACGCCGAAGTCGCGCGCGACGCCGTCGAGCACGACCATCCCCGTGATCGAGGTCCCGCCGAGGTCGAAATAGTCCGCGCTCGCCTCCTGTGGCTCCACCTTCAGCGCCTCGTTCCAGATCCCCGCAAGCACGCGCTCGGTATCGGTCGCGAACCTTCCCGACGGCGCGACCTCAACGTTGTCTTCGTCGCTCGCCCAGGCGACCTCAACGTTGTCCTCGTCGCTCGCCCAGGCGACCTCCGGGGTGTCGATCAGCGCACGGACCTCGTCCGGCGCGTGCTCGACGCCGTGCCGCCGGTAGTCACCGGGGGCGCGGCACCAGCAGCGTGTGCGCTGGAACGGGTACGTCGGGGCCTCGATCCGCGGGACGTCGCGGCCTTCGTAGAAGCGCTCCCAGTCGATCGCGACTCCCGCGGCATAGAGCTCGGCCAGCGCGCCGAGCCCGGGCGAGGCCCCGCGCAGCAGCGGCGTCACGACCGCGCCCGGTCGCAGCGCGCGGACGGACCGTCCGAGCACACCGTCGCCGCCCATCTCGAGGAAGACGACGTCGGGTCCCAGCGCGTCGAGCGCGGCGGCGAGGCGCTCCACGTCCACGCGCGCCGACGGCTGCATCGTCGCCGCCTCCTGCGCCGCCTCCTCGACGACGTCCGCGGTGGCCTCTCCGCGGGCCGGCCCGCCGGGGCCGCCGAGGATCGTCCTCACCGTGAGGTTGCCGACGCCGGAGCCCAGAACCGACTTCTCGGTGAGGCCGAGCGAGCGCACGAGCGAGTGCAGCGCCTGGTGCCACCCGTACAGCCGCAGCCCCGGCGCCGCCTCCTCCGGCATCTCGACCGGTGACGCGACCGGCGACAGATCGTCGAGCGTCTGCTCCTGGGCCTGCCCCGGCACCTCTTCGTCGCCCGAGAACAGCAGCGCGAGAGGACGCTCCTCCCGCGGGACCGGCTGGAGGTCCTCCGCCCCCAACGCCGTCGCCTCGAGCCAGGAGACGAGCTCGTCCCTGGTCGCGACCACGGCGGCCGCGCGCACCTGATGGTCGTCGCGCCCGCGGTTCAACGACGCCGCTACCGAAGCGAGATCGTGATCGGAGGCCGCCGTGAAACGCGCGAGAGCGCGGCAGTACTCGCGCAGCGCCGTCCCCGACTTCGCCGACACCGTCACGAGCTCCGGAGCGTCCGGCGTCACGGTCGGCGGCCGCTCCGGCGCCTCCTCCAGCACGAGGTGGACGTTCGTCCCCGCGAGGCTGAACGAGCTGACGCCCGCGCGGCGTGCGCCGGCCTCGGGCGCCCCCCACGGCTCCGCGTCGCGCTGCACCTCGACCGCGCCCGCGAAGTCGATGAGCGGGTTCGGCGACTCGAAGTGGAGCGACGGATAGAGCGTCTTGTGCCGCAACGACAGGATCGCCTTGACCATCCCCGCGATCCCGGCGGCGTGGTCGAGGTGCCCGACGTTCGTCTTCACCGACCCGATCCGGCACGGCAGCGCCCGTCCGGCGCCGCGGAACGCCTCGGCGAGCCCCTGCACCTCGACGACGTCGCCGAGGCGCGTCCCGGACCCGTGCGCCTCGACGTAACCGATCGACCGCGGGTCCGTCCCCGCCAGGTCCCAGGCCTTCCTGATCACCTCGGCCTGCGCCGCGGGGCTCGGGGCGCTGAGGCCGTTCGAGCGGTAGCCGTTCTGGTTGACGGCGGCGCCCTTGATGACGGCGTGGACGTGGTCGCCGTCCTCCAACGCATGGCGCAGCAGCTTCAGCACGACGATCGCCCCGCCCTCGCCGGCCGCGGTCCCGTCGGCCGACGCATCGAACGCCTTGCACTTGCCGCCGGGGGACATGATCTCGGTGAACGCCGCCGTGGTCGCGGTCGGCTCGAACAGCACCGTCAGAGCGACGCCGCCGGCGACCGCGAACCGAGACTCGCCGTCGAACAGGTCGCGGCAAGCGGCGTCGACCGCGACGAGCGACGCGCAGCAGCCGGCATCGATCACGATCGAGGGGCCGTGGAGGTCGAGCACGTAGGAGATCCGGCCCGCGAGGGCCGAGGGAGCGTTCCCCAGCAGCTCGAGCGGATCGACGTCGCGGAACGGCTCGTAGTACTCCGGACGCGGCGCGCTGAGGAAGACGCCGGTGCGGGTGCCGCGCAGGGACGCGAGCGAGTAGCCCGCGTTCTCGATCGCCGCGCAGACGAGCTCGAGCGTCACTCGCTGGTGCGGATCCATGTACTCCGCCTCGCGGAGCGAGATGTTGAAGAACCCGTGATCGAAGAGGTCGATCCGGTCGAGGCAGCCGGCCGTCGGATACTCGAGGGTCGGGTCGATGCTCGTGTGCTCGATCCGCTCCTGCGGCAGCGACCGGACGCTGTCGCGTCCTTCCGCCAGGTTGCGGTGGAGCGCCGCGAGGTCCGCGGCCTCGGGAAAGATCCCGCTAAGACCGATAACGGCGACGTCTTCGTAGCGCGCCATGCCTAGAGCTCGAATCCCGCGAGCGACGGCTCGCCCGTCGCCGTCGCGAGCCCCGCGTCGATCGCCGCCGCCATCGCGGCCACCGTCGGATGCTCGAAGAGCTCGGCCACCGTAAGCGCGTTCGGGTAGAGGCCGTCGAGCTTCTCGAACAGCTCGACGATCTTCAGCGAGTTGCCGCCAATCTCGAAGAACTTGTCCCGTACGCCCACGCGCTCGGCGCCCAGGACTTCGCTCCACGCCCGAGCCGTCTCCTTCTCGGTCGCGGTCGCCGGCGGGACGTACGACGCGCCGGGCCGCGCCTGCGTCAACCGCGGGCTCGGGAGCGCCTTGCGGTCGAGCTTGCCGCTCGGCGAGCGCGGCATGCCGTCGAGGTGCACGAACGCCGCCGGGATCATGTAGGACGGGAGGCGCCCCGCGAGGAAGTCGCGCAGGTCGTCGACGGTGACACCGGGCGCGGACGTGTAGTAGCACACGAGCCGGGTAGCGCCCGACGCGTCGCGGTCCGTGACGACGGCGACGTCGTCCACGCCGGGATGAAGGGTGAGCGCGCTCTCGATCTCGCCCGGCTCGATCCTAAAACCGCGTACCTTCGCCTGGTCGTCGACGCGCCCGAGGAAGTCGATCTGCCCGTCGCGGCGACGCCGTACGACGTCACCGGTCCTGTACATGCGCGATCCCGGCGGGCCGAACGGGTTGGGCAGGAAGGCCGCGGCGGTGAGCTTGGGGCGGTTGAGGTAGCCGCGCGCGACGCCGGGGCTCCCGATGTAGAGCTCGCCCTTGACGAGCACCGGCGTCTCGTTCAGCTGAGGGTCCAGGACGTACGACTCCGTGTTCGCGAGCCCGTACCCGATCGGCGGCCTCCCCGCTTCGACGACGTGACACGTGTGGGTGCAGACCGTCACCTCGGTCGGCCCGTAGGCGTTGACGAAGCGCCGGCCCTCCCGTGCCCACCGAGGCGGCAGGTCGGGCGAGCACGCCTCGCCGCAGACGATCAGCGTCCGCAGCGCCGGGAGCGGCGCGGGCCGCATCACGCCGAGCGCCGACGGGGTCGTCAGCAGGTGCGTGATGCGCTCGCGCTCCAGAAGGTCGACGAGACCCGGCCCGGGCAGGAGCTCGCTCCTGCCCGCAAGAACGAGAGTTCCGCCGACGAGCAGCGTCGGGAAGATCTCGGAGAACGACGCGTCGAAGCCGATCGACATGAACTGCAGGAAGCGCGCCTCCGGCATGACGTCGTACCGCTCCGCCATCGACTGCACCATCGCGACGACACCGGATTGCTCGATCATCACGCCCTTCGGCACCCCGGTGGAGCCGGACGTGTAGACGACGTACGCGAGGTCGCGCGGACCGATGTCGGGCGGCGGCCCGGGCTCGATCCGTCTCAGCTCGTCGAGGTCGACCGACCACACCGGCGGCGGGGCCGCGAGATCCGCCGTCGCCGCGCGCAGCCGCGCCCCCTCGCGCTCGCCCGTCAGCAGCAACGGAGGATCGAAGTCCTCGAGGATCAGCTTCAGCCGCTCCGCCGGACCGTCGGGCTCGAGCGGCACGAACGCCGCGCCGGAACGGAGGACGCCGCAGAACGCGACGACCATCTCGATCCCCTTGTCGAAGTAGAGCCCGATCCTGCTCTCGCGCCCCAATCCCGCGGCGCGGATTCGCGTGGCGAGCGCCTTCGACAGACTATCGAGCTCGCCGTAGGTCAGGAGCCGCGCCCCCTGCTCGAGCGCCACGCGATCCGGTCCTGCCAGCGCGCGCCGCTCGAGCAGCTCGCTCAGCAACGGCGGCTCGGCCAGCTCCGGACGCACGTCCACCCACCGCCTCACCGACGCCTCGAGCTCCGCGTCGGTTAGAAGCACGACGTCGTCGACGCGGCGCGCGGGGTCGCGGGCGCAGCCGTCGAGGAAGCGGACCAGGTGCGCGACGAGCTGCGACATCGTCGCGGCGTCGAAGAGATCGGTGTTGTAGAGGAACGACCCGCGCAGCTCCCCCTCCGTCTCGGTCAGCTCGATCGTGACGTCGTACGGCGCCATGTCCTCGGCCAGCGGGTACGGCGCCACCTCGACGCCCTGCAGAGCCACGGGATCCGCCGGCGTGGTCTGCAGGACGAGCATCACCTGGGCCAGCGGGAGGTGGCTGAGGTCTCGCTCCGGGTTCAGCTCCTCGACGAGCTTCTCGAAGGGGAGGTCCTGATGCGCGTACGCGTCGAGCGCGACGTCGCGCACGCGCCGCACGAGGTCGACGAAGCGGGGGTTGCCGGAGCAGTCCGTCCGCAGGATCAGCGTGTTCACGAAGAAGCCGATCAGCGGCTCGACCTCCGAGCGCCGCCGGCCCGCCACCGGCGTCGCGAGCAGGACCTCCGGCTGGGCCGCGTAGCGGTGCAGCACGGCGGCCACCGCCGCGGCGACGACCATGAACGGGGTCGCGCCCTCCGCCTGCGCGATCCGGCGAAGCCCCTCGACGGCGTCGCGCGGGACCTCCACCGGCACGGTCGCGCCGTCGAAGCTCTGCACCGGGGGCCGCGGCCGGTCGGTCGGGAGCTCGAGCAGCGCAGGGGCACCCGCGAGCCTGTCCCTCCAGTACGCCACCTGCCGCGCGAGCTCGTCGCCCGACAGCCACTGCCTCTGCCACGCGGCGTAGTCGGCGTACTGAATCGGCAGCTCGGGCAGACGCGGCGCCTCGCCCCCGACCAGAGCGCCGTACGCCGCCGCCAGCTCGCGCAACAGGATCCCGATCGACCACCCGTCGGAGACGATGTGGTGGATCGCGACGACCAGAACGTGGTCGTCCGGCGCGACGCGCAGCATCCGGAAGCGCACGAGCGGCGCGACCGAGAGGTCGACGGGCTCGTCGTCGAGTGCCTCGGCGAGGCGCCGCGCCTCGGCCTCGGCCGCGTCGCGCCCGAGGTGCGTCAGGTCGACCACCGGAACGTCCACCTCGACGTCCGGCGCGATCAGCTGCATCAGGCGGCCGGCGCGGACGTCGAAGCGCGTCCTCAGCGTCTCGTGGCGCTCTACCACCATCGCGACCGCCCCCCGCAGAGCCTCTGCCTCCAGGGAGCCCCTGCACCTCAGGGCGAACGAGTGCATGTAGAGCGGGACGTCGGCGCGCAGGTGCTCGAGCACCCACAGGCGCTCCTGACCGAACGAAGCCTGGAACTCGAGCTCTTGCGCCCCGGCCGCAGCCGGCACGCTGGTTCCGCCCGCGGAGCTCTGGGTTGGGCTGATGTCGTTCACCACCGGTCTCGTCTGGTTCCCCGCACGCCTTTGGCGGCGCATCGCGTACACGTCCGGAGGGCCCGCAGAGGGTGGAGTCTATAATCCGCCGTGACCGAAAGGGACGCGACGCAGTGAAGGAATCCGTTTCATCCGTTAAATCGGGAGTCCGCGACTTCGTCGCCCGCGCGTTCAACGACAGGCCCGTCGAGGACGACGACGACATCTTCGCCGCGGGCTTCGTCAGCTCCTTGTTCGCGATGGAGCTGGTGACGTTCGTGGAGGGGACCTACGGGATCACGATCGAGAGCGAGGACCTCGACCTCGACAACTTCCGGACGGTCTCGAGGATCGCCGTCCTGGTGGCGCGCAAGGCCGGGATCGCGCCCGAGACCGTCGCGGGCTAGCGGTCGCAGGACCGTGTCCCTCAGCCCCGCCGAGAGCGCTCGCCGCGCCGAGTTCCGTTCGTTCAGCCGCACCGAGATAGCGCCGCGCGCCGCGGCGTTCGACCGCGCCGGGGGGATCGACGAGGACCTCGTGACGAAGCTCGCCGGGGCCGGCTACCTCGGGGCGACCATCGGTGAGGAGCACGGGGGCCCGGCCATGGACGACGTGACGTTCGGGCTGCTCTGCGAGGAGGTCGGGGCGTCCTGCTCGTCGGTGCGGAGCCTCCTCACGGTTCAGAACATGGTCGCCGGCGCGGTCTCCCGCTGGGGGGACGCCCGCCAGAAGGACGCGTGGCTCCCGCGTCTCGCGAGCGGCGAGATCGTCGCGGCTTTCTGCCTCACCGAGCCGGAGGCCGGAAGCGACGCGGCGTCGGTGCGCACCTCGTTCGACGACGCCGGCGACGAGTGGGTCGTGACGGGACGCAAGCTGTGGGTCACGTTCGGCCTGCGTGCCGACGTCTTCCTCGTGATCGGGCGGGCGGCCGCCGGACCGGTCGCTGCCCTGGTCCCGCGCGAGACCTCCGGCCTGGAGCTGCAGCCGGTCACGGGGCTGCTCGGGCTGCGAGCGGCCATGCTGGCGGAGGTGCGGCTGGGAGGCTGCCGGATCCCCAAGGCCGCGACCCTCGCGCGTCCCGGGTTCGGGTTCTCGCACGTCGCTTCGGTGACCCTCGACCACGGGCGCTACAGCGTCGCGTGGGGCTGCGTCGGGATCGCGCGTGCGTGCCTCGACGCGAGCGTCGCCTACGCGACCGAGCGGGTGCAGTTCGGCGCCCCTCTCCGGGAGCACCAGCTGATCCGCAGGATGATCGCCGACATGAAGGTCGAGAGCGACGCCGCGCGCCTCCTGTGCCTGGACGCGGGACGGCTGCGAACCGCCCGCGACCAGCGTGCGATGAGCGCGACGATCGCCGCCAAGTACTTCGCGGCGAAGATCCTGCCGGGGATCACCAACGACGCCGTGCAGGTGCACGGCGCTAACGGCGCCGACCCGGCGTACGCGGTCGAGCGCAACTTCCGCGACGCGAAGATCATGCAGATCATCGAGGGCACCGACCAGATGCACCAGCTCAACCTCTCGGAGGGGGCCTTTCGCGAGCACGCCGCCGGGCGGCCCGCGCCGGGGGCCGCCCGATGACCGGGATCGCCGCGATCTCTCCGTATCTGTCCGGTTCGTTCACGCGCATCGAGGACCTTCCCGACCACGCGCTCCTCGACGAGCCGGCGCGTCACGTCTACGCGAGCCTCGGGATCGACACGGTGCTGGTCGACGACGCCTCCGGCACGGCCGACCTCGCGGCCGGCGCCGCGCGGCGCGCTCTCGCGGCCGCGGGCATCGCGCCGGATGCCGTCGACGCCCTCGTCGTCGTACAGGGCCGCGTACCCCCTCTGTTGATGACTTCGGAGGCGACGAGGGTCCAGGCCGCCGTAGGCGCGGACGGGGCGACGGTCTTCTCCGTCGCCGACCTCGGGTGCGTGTCGATCTCGTCCGCGTTCGAGGTGGCGGCGGCGCTGCTGGCGGCGCACCCGGAGTGGGACAACGTGCTGATCGCGCACGGGAGCAAGCCGCCGACACCCCGCCGGTTCCGGTATCCCGTGACGGTCAACGGCGACGGCGGCGTGGCCGTGGTGCTGCGACGCGAGGCCCGCCCGCGGATCCTCGCCACCGGGCTCGAGACGAACGGCGAGTACTGGGACCTCTACCGCGTCGACTTCAAGGACAAGCCGTTCCGGGATTGGGTCGAGGAGTGCAAGAGCCTGAAGACGTACTCGTTCAAGCTCGCGATCGAGAGCCGCAACCGCTTCGCCGCGCTCAACGAGGCGGTGCTCGCCCGTGCGGGAAAGTCGCTCGGCGACGTCTCGCACTTCGTGATGCAGAACCTGTCGGCCGGCGCGTTCCGGTTCTACGAGGAGTTCTTCGGGATCGAGTTCGCCAAGGCGTGCAAGTCCAACCTCGCCCGCTACGGCCACCTCGGCTCGATGGACGTGCCCCTGAACCTGCATACGGCAGTCGAGGACGGCGAGGTGGCGCCGGGCGACCTCGTGCTGATCATGAACAACAGCCCGGTTGCCGCGTGGAGCACGATGCTGGTGGAGATCTGATGGGGCGGGTCGGCAAACCGAGCGTGAAGTGCCTCGTCTGGGACCTCGACAACACGTTGTGGAAGGGGACGCTCCTCGAGGACCCGTCGGTCGACGTCGACCCGCGCGCGGTCGCGGTCGTCGAGGAGCTCGACCGCAGGGGGATCCTCAACTCGATCGCGAGCCGCAACGACGAGCCGCTCGCGCTGCAGCGCCTGCGCGCTGCGGGCATAGCCGACTACTTCCTCTATCCCCAGATCAACTGGAACGCGAAGGACGTGTCGGTGAAGGCGATCGCCGGCGCGCTGAACGTGGGGATCGACACGATCGCGTTCGTCGACGACCAGCCCTTCGACCGCGAGGAGGTGGCGTTCTCGCTCCCCGAGGTGCGGTGCTACTCGCCGCACGACCTCGGGACGCTGCTGGACCTGCCGGACTTCAACCCGCCGTTCGTGACGCCGGAGTCGGCGCAGCGCAGGCTGATGTACCTCGCGGACGCGCGCCGCACGCGCGAGGAGACGGAGTTCACGGGGCCGAAGGAGGAGTTCCTCGCGAAGCTGCGGATGAGGTTCGCGATCGCGGCGGCGCGCGAGGCCGACCTGCAGCGCGCCGAGGAGCTGACGGTGAGGACGAACCAGCTCAACACGACGGGCCGCACGTACTCGTACGACCAACTCCGGAGGTTCGCGCAGTCGGACGACCACCTCCTGCTGGTGGCGGAGCTCGAGGACAAGCACGGGACCTACGGGAAGATCGGGCTCGCGCTCGTGGAGAAGGGGCGGGACGCGTGGGTGCTGAAGCTGCTGCTGATGTCCTGCCGCGTGATGTCCCGCGGCGTCGGCACCGTCATGCTGAACCACGTGATGCGCCTCGCGCGCGCGGCGGGCGCGCGGCTCGTGGCCGAGCTGGTCCCGAACGAGCGCAACCGGATGATGCTGATAACGCTGCGGCTGGGGGGCTTCGAGGAGGTCGGTAGCGAGGGCGAGGTGGTGCTGCTCGAGAGCCGGAGGGCCGAGGTCCCGGAGCCGCCGTCGTACCTGGAGCTGGTGACGGACTAGTCGCCTGGAACGATCCTGCCGTTGCTGGGAGATGGTTTGGGCCCTCAGGCCTCCGAGTCCATCTTCTCCCTCAGGCTCTTGGGCCGCATGTCCGTCCACACCTCTTCGACGTAGGCGAGGCACTCCGCCTTCGGCCCCGTCTTGCCGACGGCCTTCCAGCCCGCGGGGATCTCCTTGTGCGACGGCCAGATCGAGTACTGCTCCTCGTCGTTGACGACGACGTCGTAGATCGTCGTGTCCTCGCGTTCGTCCACGCTCGTCCTCCTCGATCGGAATGCCGCCCCGCGCTCCGCCCTCGCCGGGCGGCCGATGATAACGGCGCGCGTCACATCCTCTCGAGCAGGCGCAGCCCATCGAGGTACGCGGACTTGGCGCCCTCGGCCTCGCGCTCCTGCTCGAGGAAGTCGCCGAGCTGCCGGTATGTCTTCGCCCCCTCGACCACGTCGTCGACCTTGTTGAAGAGGACGATGGCCTTGCGCAGGTTCTTCCGAGCACCCTCGGGATCCGATCCCGCGAGCGCCAGACCCATCTCGCGGTGCACGATCGCCTGCTCGGCGGCGTCCTTCGCGTCCTTCAACAGCGCGGACGCCTTGCGCAGACGCTCCATCGCCTCGGGGATGTCGCCCCGCAGGCGCGAGAGGCGACCGAGCTCTGCGTAGACGCGGCCCTGGTCGATCTCGGCAGCCGTCGTCTCGAAGATCTCCAGCGCGCTGAGCAGCTCGGGCTCGGCCTCGTCGAGCCGATCGTGCTGGAGGAAGAGATAGCCGCGCGCGAGATGGGCGCGTCCGAGCTCGTTCTGCAGGTCGAGGCTGCGGAAATGGTCCTCCGCTCTGCGCAGCGAATCGTCGGCGTCCGCGACGTCGCCGTCCTGCATCAGCACGCGGGCGACGTTCATGTGCATCACCGCGAGGTTGAACGGGTCGGTCACGCGAGGAGCGAGGCGCAACAGCTCGTCGGCGGCCGCGCTCGCCTGGCGTCGCATCCCGGTCTCGAAGTAGGCGAGCACCAACGGCGCCTGGACGCGCACCTTCGCAGCCGGGTCGTCGAGGCGTTTCTGCCGCATCTGCTCGAGGAGCGACTCCCCTAGATAGATCGCGTAGCGGGGATCGCCGTCCATCTGCATGCACCTGATCCGCCCGGCGCGCGGTCCCGCCACGGCCGTCAGGGGCTCCTCCCGCAGCAGCTCTTCCGTCTCCTGGTACAGCTCGAGCGCGACGCCGATCTGGCCGCGCCGCTCCGCAGTGAGCGCGAGCAGCTCGGTCGCCGCCGCCTGGAGGCGCAGCAACCGGTACTTCTTGGCGTCCTTGACGACCTTCTGGACCACCCGCTCCGTCTGCTCGAACTCTCCCCGAGACAGCGCGACCCTCGCCTCCTGGAGCGCGAGACGCAGCGACGCGGCCAGGTGCGGCGGCCGGCCGGTCAGCAGCTCGTCGACGTCCATTCCCAGCTTCTGGGCGAAATGCTTCGCCGCAGTGGGAGAAGGCTGGCGTCTGCCCGCCTCGAGCGTGCTCACGTACGCGTGGGTGTACATGGGCTCGGCCAGCTGCGCCTGCGTCATCCCCGCGCCCAATCGGGCCTGCTTCAGCCTTCTCGCGAAACTCATCCATCCTCCCGACGTCGGCGTCGTAACGACCAGTTAAGCAACCGAAGGGTACCTTACCTGGCCCTTCTGGGTGGTTAAGCGCCCCTTTGGGCCCTTTTGTAACAAACGTAAGTAAGGCAGCGACAAGATCTTATTTAAGATCGAGACGTTCGCCCCGCAACTTGAGACGAAAGGAGATGCGCGTGAAGGCAAAGCTCTTCAAGGTCGCCGCAGTGCTGACGGTCCTCGCCGCCAGCGGCCTCGCCGACTACCCGCTGGGGATCCTCGGATACCCCAGGTGCTGCTAGCGGCGCCCGCGAGGGAGCTCCTTCCCCGGGTAGCGATCCAAGCTCCCGGGGAAGGAGCTCCCTCCGCCCCGGGGCCGTTCCCAGCCGCAGGCAGTTTCAGGGCACCGATTCGCCGGATGAAGACCCCGGGACTGTGCGGATCCGCTGCAGGGGTCCTTGACCCGGACCTGTTCCCCGGCTAGCTTTTACGCGCCGCAGCCGGCAGCGTGCTCAGTTCGGCCTCTACCCCCGAGCCCCGGCAGCACGCGCGAACGAGATCGGGGGAGGAAGGGAGGAGCCCTCGATGGCTCGCGCGACCAGCGCCCCGCGGGAGATCCCCGTCCACCGCACCGGGACGAGAGGCGGCACGCCTCTGATCGTGGGCGTCCTCGAGGCAGGCGAGCTCCGCAGGACGTTCATGGTCCCCCGCCGCGACGCGCGGACGAAGACCGGGTACCAGCGCGAGCTCTCGCCGTCCCGGGTGAACCGCCTCGTGAAGGACCTCCGCGAGGACCGCGTCGACCTGCCGACGTCCATCCTCGTGAACCTCCGCGACTTCGACGACGCTCGGCACCTGGTGGCGCGCGACGGCTGGCTCTTCTTCCGCAACGACGGCGACAGCCTGTACGTGGTGGACGGCCAGCACCGCGTCGAGGCGCTCGCGCGTCTGGTCGACGAGGACGAGTCGCGCTGGGCCGGCTTCGAGATCCCCTTCGTCTGCATGCTCGGCGCGACCGAGCGCGAGGAGATCCGCCAGTTCTATGTCGTGAACTCGACCGCGAAGAGCGTCCGGACCGACCTCGCGCTGGACCTGCTGAAGCAGCGCGCCGAGTCCGAGCCGGGCGTCATGGACGCGTTGATCGAGAGCGGACAGACGTGGAAGGTGCAAGGGCAGCAGATCGTCGAGGACCTCGCCAAGACGCGGCTGTGGCGGGGCCGCACGCGCTTTCCAGGCGAAGCGCGCGGCGAGACCACGATCGGGTCCGCAGGCCTCGTGGGGTCGCTACGGCCGCTGCTGAACACTCCGTACTTCGGTTCGCTGACGCCCGAGAACCAGGTCAAGATCCTCGACGCGTACTGGGAGGGCGTGCAGAAGGTCCTGCCCGAGTGCTTCGTGCGCCCGACCGAATACACGTTGCAGAAGACCACCGGCGTCAACGTGATGCACGGGCTCCTCGTGTCGGTGCTCGAGTACGTGAGGTCTGTGGGGCGGTCGGTCGTCGAGCCGGAGGTGTACGCGGACGTCCTCTCGGGGGTCCTGCCGGAGCTCGAAGGCGACACGACCTCGGGCGAGGTCGTGCGCGGCGCCGACTTCTGGCTGGGCGCCGGCGAGGGAGCCGCCGGCTCGTACTCGAGCAACGCGGGACGCCGCGTGCTGACCGCGAAGCTGCGCGGCATGCTGCCGCCGATCGAGGTGGAGTAGCCGCCGGTGCACGCGGCGCCGCGTCTCGACGACGAGGCCGTGAGGCGGTGGCTCACGAACCTCCGTCGCCCCGACCGGCTCGACGACGCTCTGCTCGGGCAGCTGCTGTACGCGCACGGCCGCGACGCGCTCACGCCGGGCGCGCGCAGGGGGCGCGCCGCGGCCGCGCTCCTGCGCGACAAGATCGAGTCGCTGCGGCCTCGCGACGGCGCGCCGCCGGCCGAAGCCCTCCCGTACCGCGTGCTCAAGACGTGCTTCGTCGACGGGGCGAAGAGCTATCAGGCCGCCGCGCGCCTCGGCCTCTCCGAGCGGCAGATGAGCCGTGAGCGGTCGCGCGCTATCGCTCTCCTGACGGCCGAGCTGCGCGACGTCCCGCGGCATGCGCCCGCGGCGCCGGCGCGCCCCCTCGTGGCACGACCCCGGCTGGTCGCGCGGCTCGAGGCCGCCGTCGCGGAGGGACCGCGCGTGCACGTCGCCGGCGCGCCGGGCAACGGCAAGACGTCGCTCGTGGCAGCGTGGGCTGCCGCGACGCAGGACGGGTTCTTCTGGCATACGAATCCTCCTCACCTGGACGGGGGCCTCGTCTGCCTCCTGTACGAGCTCGGCGACCACCTCGCGCCCATCGATCCCACGCTCGCGTCGTACCTGCGGGCGGCTCTCCCGGCTCCGGATGCCGGGCTTGCGGCGCGCATCGCGCTGGCGGCCCTCCAGCGGGGGCCGCGCCTGCTCGTGCTCGACGGCTTCGACGCAGCGAGGGCCGGCGACGGGGTCGTCGCGTTTCTCGACGCGGTCGCGGCGCGGCTCCCGTCCACGAAGATCGTCACGGTCGGCCGCGGGCCCGCGCCGCCCGCGATCCCCTGCCTGATCGTCCCCGCGTTCACCGTCGCGGAGGTGGCGGCGGTGCTCGCGCTGCGCGGCGTCCGGGACGAGGGGGTGCTCGCGCCGCGCGTCCATGCGTGGACGGGAGGCAACGCGCGCGTGGGCGACGCCGCGGCGGCGTGGCTCGCGTCGGCGACGCCCCACAGCACTCGGGCCCTTCTGGGCGCCGCGCGCGACGCCGCTGCTACCGCGCGTGTCCTCGCGCGCCTGATGAGGTCCGCCCGGGGCCGGGCGGCCGCGTCGTGCTACGGGACCAGGTCGGTCAGCTCGATCTCGTAGACGTTGCGCCAAAACTTGCCCGTCACGAACAGGCGGTCCTCCGCCCTCATGTACGCGATCCCGTTCGTCACGTCGTGGGGGCCCTCGGCGTCCTCCTGCTGCCGCAGCGCGGTGAGGTCCAGGCGCCCCACGACGTCGCCCGTCTCCGGGTCGATCCGCACGACGTCGTCGGTCTGCCACACGTTGGCGAAGATCTCCCCCTCGACCCATTCGAGCTCGTTGAGGAACGTCACCGGCTCGCCGTCGTCGGTGACCTGGATCTCGTCGACCACCTCGAAGGTCGCCGGGTCGCGGAACCTGAGCGTCGCCGAGCCGTCGCTCATGATCAGGAGCCCGTCGTGGTGCGTTAGACCCCAGCCCTCGCCCTCGTAGGAGAACCGGCCGACGCGCTTGAACGTCCTGCGGTCGTAGACGAAGCAGCGGCCGGACTGCCACGTCAGCTGGTAGACGCGACGGCCCCTGATCGTTATGCCCTCGCCGAAGTGCCGGTCGGCGAGGTTCACCTGGCGCAGCACCTCCCCCGTTCCGAGGTCTACCCGCCGCAGGCTCGAGCGGCCCTCGAGCCCGGTCCCCTCGAAGAGCGCGGTGCCGCGGAACTCGAGGCCCTGCGTGAACGCGCCGGGGTCGTGCGGGAACTTCCCCACCTGGACGTATCCAGGACCCTCGACCGGAGCGGACGGTTGCGAGTCGGCGGCCGGAGCGTCCGGGGAGCAGCCGACGAACGCCGTAACAAGGAAGGCGGCGGCGGCCAGCCGGCGCAGCGTCACGAGGCCTCCTCGGCGTGCGCGACGAGACGGGAGACCAGCGCCTCGCGGATCTTCGTCCCCGCGCGCGCGTCGAAGCCGAGGAACATCGGCGACGAGTTCAGCTCGAGGAACCTCAGCGTCCCGTCGGTGTGGGCGCGCAGGTCCATCCCCGTCCATCGCATGCCGATCACGTCGGCGGCGCGCAGGCACTGCTCGAGCACCTCGGCCGGAAGCTCCGTCTCCTCGACCACGTCCTCGTTCTGGCGGAAGTCGATCGCCGAAGACGTCACCCGGATCGTCGCCACCACGTCGCCGTCGAGGCAGTAGACGCGAAAGTTGTCGCCTTCCAGCAGCTCCTGGAACGTCACCGGCGCGCCGCTGAGGGCGCGCAGCCGCCGCTCCGTCAGGTCCTCGGGCCCCAGCTCCTTGGTCGCGGCGCCGCCGGCCACCGGTTTGTAGACGACGCGCCGGCCCTCGGCGAAGCGCCGCACCGCGTCCGGGTCGTTCGTCCACAGCGTCTCCGGCACGGGCAGACCCGCTTGCGCCAGCGCCGCGATCTGGAACCCCTTCGAGTTGCGCCAGTCGTTGCGCGCCGGGTTGTACATCGGCACGCCGAGGTCGGTCCAGCGGGCGAGGACCGGCACGAGCATCTGGCCCTTCTCGCGGAACGCGACGAGCGTCCGGCGCCAGTCCTGGTCCATCTCGTCGGAGACGTCGACGCCGAAGGAGAGCGGGTGCGTGTACGTGTCGCGCACGTACACCGCGGCCGGGCGACCCACCCGACGGCCTTCGAGCTCGATCGCGTCGATCTCGTGCCCGAGCGAGATCCGGAATTCGTCGGGGAACGAGAGCGTGTCGGCGACGACGACGTCGACGCCGCGCTCCCGCAGCGACTCGTCCAGCGCGTTCACGTGCGCGTCCTGAGGCGAGCCGACGAGGACTACGGGCCCTTTGCTCACGCCGGCGCCGCCTCGCGCGACCCGCGCGGCTCCCTGCCGGTGCCCGGCGGCGGCAGCAGCTGGGGGTGCTGCTGCAGCAGCGTCGTCAGGTGCGAGACGGGTGTGCTGTACGGGTAGAGACGTCCGTCGAAGAAGACGGCCGGCGTCCCCTCGATCCGTCCCTCCGCAAGACGCTCCGTACGCTCGATCGTCGCCCTCGCGTCGCGGAGCCGCTCGTCGAGCGCCTCCCGCCGCACCTTCAGCGCGGCCGCGACGAGCGCCACCGCGTCGCCGTTCATCAGCGCGCCGAAGCTCTTCTTCGCGTAGAAGTACGCGTGCAGGAAGGCCGCGGGGCCGAACGCGATGCCGGCGGCGACCACGGCTTCGCAGGCGGTGCGCTCGGCGCCTGCTTCCGGGAACCGCGGCAGGATCGTCGCGTACGCGGAGATCGTGCCGGCCTCCGCGAGCGACGTCAGCTCCTCGATCGTCTGCGCGCACTGGCCGCAGGTCGGGTGCGCGAACAGCACCGCCTCGTGCGGCGCGGGGGGCCCGGGCAGGCGGACGCCGCAGACCTCCCCCCTCACCGGCGAAGGAGGCTCCGTCAAGACGTACGCGAGCGTCGAGAACGGCGACGTCGCGAGGCGCTGTTGCCTCTCGATCAGCTGCTGGGTGCGCGCGTGCCGCGCGAGGAACGGGATCCCCAGGAACGTGACCGCAGCGCCGAGCACGACCAGGAGCGCGACCCCCGAGGCCACAGCCGCGGCCGACCACTCGTCGTCCAGGAACGGCAGGCTCGCGGCCGCGCCGAGGAGCACGAGCGCGTGGACCGCGAGGCACAGCGTGCAGAAGCGCCGCATCGCGACCTGCGCGCCTATGAGCAGAACCGCCGCGGGGACCGCGGCGAGGTACGCGAGCGCGATGACCGTCCCGGGGACGGCGCCGGGGACCGCCGACGCCGCGATCGCGAGCACGATCGCGCCGAAGAAGCCCGTGCCGATGTCGCTCATCGACACGCCGCGGACCTTCGAGTACTGCGAGTTCAGGACGCTCTCGCAGTTCACGAGCTTGCCGCGCGGGCACCCGGGGACGTTCACGGTCGCGGACTGCCCCGCGGTCGCGCGCGACAGCACTGCGCTGACGGCGAACCCCGCGGCGCTTACGAGCGCGAGGGCGGCGGCGGCGAGCCGCGTCTCCTCCGGATGCCGCCACAGGGCGGCGGCGGCGAGGAGCGCGACGAGCGCTCCGGCGGCGGCGAGCAGGGCGGGCATCGACAGGTCCGGGTGCATCCCCGGAGGCCCGGCGAGCGCCTCGACCAGTCTCTGGCGCCGGTAGCCGCGCTCGGCCTGGCGCTGCGAGTCGTCGCGCTCCGCAAGGGCGACTATCCCGGACCAGTGCGCGAGGAACTCGCCCCGGGGAACGCGTCGCCGGCCGTTGCGGCCGTCCCAGACGTCCACCGTCGCGGCGTCGACGCGCTCGAGAACGCCGAACCCCCCGGGCTCGCCCGCGAAGTGCGCGACGGCGGGGAGCTGCAGCTCGTCGAGACCCTCGGGCTCGACCCGCGCCGCGGTGATCCTCAGCCCGACGCTCGGCGCGACCTGCACGAGCGCGAGCAGGGACTGTGGCTGCGGGTGCGCCGCGAGGGCCGCCGATACGAGCCGGGCGGAGTATGGGAGCCTCATCCTGCGGACCAGGCGCAGGAGCACCGCCGCAGGCTCGTCCGCGGGAGCCGCGAATGTCTTCGATTTCTTCTTCACGCTCAAGAGAACCGACCTTAACGTGGGGCGCGTCTTGATCCAGGAAAAAGGACACGCCGCCCCGGAGGGCGGCGTGTCCGAGACCTAGCCGAGGGCTAGGCCCAGTAGTCGCAGCACTGGCCTTCCTCGCAACAGGCCTGGGTGGTGTTCCACCCGTCCTTCAGGTCCCTCACGATCTCCTTGACCCGCTCGAGCGGGTCGGTCGAGCCACCCGTCACCTCGGCCAGCTCGTCGATGAACAGCTCACGCATCGCATCCTCCTCTCGTCGCGCCTCGTCGCAGCAACCTTCCGAATGGACCGTGAGATGCGGCCCGGGGGGAGGCCGCCCCACCGACCGGCACCCCCTCCTGTCCAGTCTCGGGCAACGCCGGTTACGGGGGCAGTCGAGCCTCCGCCGGGAGTCTTCTCCGAAGACCGCCGGTGTCCTCCTTGTCCCGATACCGGAGGTCGCGACGACTTTATCCGCTTTGTCCGTGTCGCGGCGCTGGGCGCGAAGAGAAGCGGCCCCGAAGGGCCGCTTCTCCACGCATACACGTTCTAGCCGGGGATCTCGGCCTCGGCCTTCGCCTCCTCGGCGACGGCCTCCTTGCTCTCGGCCACCTGCACGTCGATCTCGAGCTTGACGTTGTCGCTGACGAGCCAGCCGCCGGAGTCCAGCGGGACGTTCCACGTCAGGCCCCAGTCGCTGCGCTTGACCGTGCCGGTCAACGAGCCGCCGATCTTGCGGTTGCCGAACGGATCGGTGACCTCGCCGCCGTGCTCGTAATCGAGCTCCACCTCCCGGGTGACGTCCTTGATCGTGAGGTCGCCGACGATCTTGTAGCCGTCGCCCTTGCGCTCGATCCTCTTGGTGACGAACCTCATCGTCGGGTACTTCTCGACGTCGAAGAAGTCCGCGCTCTTCAGGTGCGCGTCGCGGTCCGCGTTGCCGCTGTCGATCGAGCTCATGTCGACCTCGAGCCAACCCGTGGCCGTCGTGATGTCGCTCGGGTCGCCGTCGACCTCACCGCGGAAGCTGGCGAACTGCCCCCGTACCTTCGAAAGCCCCAGGTGGCGGGCGACGAACCCCACGGCCGTGTGCGCTGTGTCGATGTTCCAGGCCATTTCCTCTCCCCTTCTGCTCCGGCACCTTACCTTGCGTAAGAAGCTATGAGTTCATAACGTCCTTGTCAAGGATGAGCTTCCCGGCTACACTCGAAGCATGGGAAACGCCGCCGAGAAGCAGAGGCACATCGACGTACTTGCCCCGTTCTGCCCGGCTTATAGCCATGCGATGGAGATCATCGGCAGGCGCTGGACCGGGGCGATCATCCGCTCGATGATCACCGGGGCGACCCGGTACAGCGAGATCGTCGCCGCCGTGCCCGGGCTCAGCGACCGCCTGCTGTCCGAGCGCCTGAAGGAGCTCGAGGCGGAGGGAATCGTCGAGCGGAAGGTGACGCCCTCTACGCCGGTGCGCGTGGACTACGAGCTCACCGAGAAGGGTCGGGCCCTCGGCGCGGTCGTCCGCGAGGTCGCCCGGTGGGCCGATCGGTGGGGGGACCCGCCGGTGGCGGCCGCGCCTGCCTGCGACTGAGCGCGGCGGGCTTGCGGCCCGGTGAGGCTTAGCGCTCCCGCCCGAGCAGCGCCTCGCACTGCGCGTCGAGGGAGCCGAACGCCCGGTTCGCCGCCATGACCTCGAGCGTCGCGACGTCCGCCAGCAGACGCCTCTCCCCTCCCGGGATCAGCTCCACGACCGGCGCGAGCTCCCAGACCCGCGGGACCGGCGCGAACGCGTCCTTCCACGCCGCCAGCCCCGCGCGCAAGAAGACGTCGCGACCGCGGCCGGGGTACGGGATCGCGTGCGGGCACTGCGAGTCGACGACCGCGTGCAGGAGCGTCCCGATCTCGAGTGCCCGGCGCACGCACGCACGCGCGTACGCGACCAGGAGATCCCACTGCTCGCGGGACAGAGCCGGACGCGCGTCGGCGAAGAACTCGACGGCCGCGCCGTCGACTTCGGCCGCGGCGCCCTGGATGCCGGCCTTCTCTTCCGGAGTGAGCCCGATCTGCGGCATGAGATGAGCATCGACCGTTGCGCGCGCGGGTTCAAGGCCGGTGATCTCGCACCGATGCCGCGAACGGTTGCAAACGCGGCAAACCGAGCTCCGCAATAGTGCGTACCCGAGCGGCGACGCGCACAAATGACCGCGACGGCTACGCGCCGCCGGTGTCCTCGCTACCGATGATGCGCTCGAGCACCGTCGAGTAGTCGCGGTCTCCCCATCCCGCTGCGACCGCGTCGGCAAGCCAGGACCGCGCCGCGCGTGCGAGACGGAGGTCGCGTCCCGCAGCGGCGGCCGCGCGGGCGACGAGATCCGTGTCCTTGAGCGCCAGCGCGAGCGAGAACCGCTTCGGGTATTCGCCGCTCTCCAGCGACGGGCGGCGCCGCTCCGCCTGCGCTCCGATCGGCGTGGCCGACAGCACCTCGAACGCCTTCTCCCGCGAGAGGCCGAGCCCCCGGGCAAGCGACAGCGCCTCACCGAGGACCCCGAGCGCTCCGAAGAGCGTGCTGTTCGCGACCAGCTTCGCCGCCGCCCCCGAACCGAGCGGCCCGACGTGGAGCGCCGTTCCGAGGACCTCGAACAGGGGACGCCATCGCTCGAACGCGTCCTCGGGACCCCCGGCGAAGATCGTCAGGGCGCCGCTCTCGACCTCGCCGAGGCTCCCCAGCACGGGAGCGTCGAGCAACGCGACCTTCTCGGGCAGCGTGGCGGCCAGCCGCTCGATCGCTGCGGGGCCGACCGTCGACATCTCGACGACCGCGGTGCCGGGCCGCGCTCCCGCCGCGACGCCGTCCGGCCCCTCGGTCACCGTGCGCAGCGCCGGCGGATCCGCGACCATCGTGAGCACGACCTCGGCGCGCGCGGCGGCGTCCGCGGGCGTCGCCGCGGCCGTCGCCCCGGCCGCCGTCAGCGGCCCGGCTTTCCCCGGGGAGCGGTTCCACACGACCAGGTCGTATCCCGCGTCGAGCAGCCGCGCCGCGATGCGGCTCCCCATCGCGCCGAGCCCGATGACTGCGACCGTCATGCCTCCCATCATGAGGTGTCGCCGGGTCGCCCGCGCCGCCGCTTCGTCCGCTTCGACCTCCGTCATCTGCGCAAACCGCTTGTGGCGGGCGCCCGTGCTCCGTACCCTCGGTGAACCACCGTGCCCGACAGGAAGGCCGCTCGATGTCCGTCTCGCATCCGCGCGCCCGCGCACGGAGGAACCGCCTCGCCCCCCTCGTCCTTGTGGCCGCGCTCGGCGCGGGCGCCGCGGCCCTCCCGGCCCAGGCCGCCGTGGTGCGCCCCCGCCTCGAGCTGATCGCGCCCGACGACGAGGTCACGCTCTACAAGTACGGGCGGCGCAACCGCGTCCCGCTCCAGCTCGGGCTCTTCGTGGCGGCCCTGGACGCGCCCTTCGAGCTGCAGGCGCGCCGTCCCGACTACGCGCAGCCCCCCGTCCTCACCCAGGTCCTGCACGGCTCGGGTGGCGAGACGCAGACGGTCACGCTGGATCCCGCCTTCATGGCGGGCTGGTCGGGCCTTGCCGGCTTCTTCGACGTGACGTTCACCGACGACGCCGGCGTCACCGTCGCGACGAAGAGCAGCGATTTCTGCCCCGGCGGCTACCTGCGCGAGAGGGTCGACGACACCGGCCCGGAGGAGCCTCGCTATCCCTCCGGCTGTTACGCGAACCCGTTCACGCGGGGCGTGATCTGGGGCATCGACCGCAGCTGGGCGGTCGGGCTGGACGGCTACGACGCGCCGATGGTGAGGGTGCCGGACGGCACGTACGACGTGGCGGTCGCGATCGCGCCGCGGTACGTGGAGGCGTTCTCGATCGCACCGGAGGCGGCGACGGTTCACCTGCGTGTGACGGTCGAGCCGGCGGCCGGCACCACGTGCCCGCCCGCGTGCGGCGGCGCGAAGCCTCGCCCGCCGGTCTTCCGCCGGATGGCGGTGCCGACGGCGACACCTCCCGATCCGGCGTCGCTCCCCGACCTCGTGCCGCTGCCCTCCTGGGGGATCCACCTCGAGAACCGCAGGAAGCGAGCCGCCGTGACGTTCGGCGCGACCGTGTAGACCGCCGGCGCGTCCGACCTCGTCGTCGAGGGGTTCCGGCGCGAGGGCGAGGCGCCGATGGACGCCTTCCAGTACTTCTACGAGGACGGAGAGGTCGTCGGCAAGGCCCCCGTGGGCGAGCTCGAGTTCGACGCGCGCGACGAGCACGACCACTGGCACTTCAAGCAGTTCGCCGCGTACTCGTTGCTCGACGCGGACGGGGACGAGGTGCTCGACAGCCGCAAGGAGGCGTTCTGCCTCGCGTCGACGGATGCGATCGACCTCACGCTGCCGGGCGTGGACCTCAACCCCGCGATGGGGCTGTCGACGGCGTGCGGGAGCAGGACGTCGATCTGGGTGCGCGAGATCCTCCCGCTCGGGTGGGGCGATACGTACTTCCAGGGCCTGCCGGGCCAGTCGTTCGACGTCACCGGCCTGCCGAACGGCAAGTACTTCATCCGGGTCGAGGCGAACCCGGGCGGCCTCCTGCACGAGCAGAGCCACGCGAACAACGTCGAGCTCCGCGAGATCCGCCTCAGGGGGCCGGCCGGCGACCGTCGCGTGGTGGTGCCGCCGTGGAACGGGATCGATTCGGAGGCGGAGGCCGGGTTCCCCTTCTAGACCCACCGTCGCCGGGCGGCGACGTCGAGCGCTGAAGAGATCGGCGTCGGGCGGGATCGCTTGCGATCCCGCGAGAACAGGTCAGCTCCCCGAGGCCGAGAAGTGCTGGTAGTCCTTCGCCGAGCTCCAGTACCCGCCCCAACCCCAGCCGACGCGCTCGAACGCGCGCACCGTCGCTCCGCCGGACGCGATCATCCCCTTGCGCCGCGGCGTACGGTCGGCGTACTCGGCCCCCTTGCGCGGCGTGACGGTGCCGTCGCTCGCGACGTACGGGTTCTCCACCGGGTTGACGTCGATCGCGCGGCCGTACGCGTGCTCGGACCACCGGTTGGTCCCCGCGACCTTGCGGCAGTTGAACGCAGAGGTGTTGTCGGCTCGCATCGACCGGCGGTCGCTCGCGTCGTAGCGGTCCACCAGGTACATCTTCCGGATCTTGAAGCCGTGGCGGTACATCGAGCGGAGCGCGCTCACGAGCGCCGTCACCGCGTCCCTGTGCGCGACGAGGCGCCCCATGTGGCGCTGCTTGTCGAACCCGCGGTAGCTCACCTCGATCAGGCGGAGCCGCCGGATCGCGACCGGGCAGCCCTTGTGCCACGACTTGCCGGTCATCCGCTCCTTCAGCCTGGGCGGGATCCGCGACACGTGCGCCTCGAAACCTGCTTCCGCCGTCACCGCGACCGCCGGAACGAGGGCGAGCGCCCCAGCCGTGAGGATCGCCGCTCCTTTCCGTCTAGCTCCCATCGCGGAATTCTCTCTCACGTCGCGGCGCTACGTATTCCTCCGCCCCTTCCCCCTCCTCCGCTCCTTCCCCCTCCTCCGCCCCGGCATCCGGCTCGCCCTGCGCCCGGCGGCCGCTCGTCACCACCCACGCCGCGAGCGCGGTCGTGATCGGCACCGACGCGACGAGACCGATGCTCCCGACGAGCGTCCGGACCACCTCTTCCGCCACGGTCTCGGTGTTGACGACCTGCGTCAGCCCGCGATTCGAGACCGAGAACAGGATCAGCAACGGCAACGACGCGCCGGCGTACGCGAGCACCAGCGTGTTGACGGTCGACGCGATGTGGTCACGACCGATACGAATCCCGGAGCGGTAGAGGTTGCGGATGCCGTAGCGCGGGTTCGCGTGGTGGAGCTCCCACACGGCGGCGGCCTGCGTCACCGTGACGTCGTCGAGCACGCCGAGCGTCCCGATGACGATGCTCGCCAGCAGCAGGCCCTCGAGGTTCACCTGCTGCTGGTTGATCTGCACGAAGACGGCTTCCTCCGAGCCCGCTCCAGTGAAGATCGAGAGCTCGACGAACAGGACCGCCAGGAGGCCCGTCAGGAGCAGGCTCGCGAGCGTCCCGAAGACCGCGGTGGTCGTCGCCGCGTTCAGGCCGTGCGCGAGGTACAGCGCGAGGAACATGATCGTCGCCCCTCCGACGATCGCTACCGCCAGCGGGTCGCTCCCGGACAGGATCGCCGGCAGGACGAACTTCACGAGGACGACCAGCGAGACCGCCAGGCCGGCAAGGGCGGCGAGGCCGCGCCAGCGGCTGAGGGCGATCACGACGAGCGAGAACGCGATCCCGAGCGCGAGCAGCGGGAGGCGGCGGTCGAAGTCCACGAAGAAGTACTTCGGCGGCGCGGCGACGCCGGGCGGAGCGTCCTCCTCGGCCGAGGCGCCGACGAAGATGTCGTCGCCCTCCTCTATCGCGCGGGTACGGGGGCCGGCGCCGTACTCGAACGTGAACGTCTCGCCCTGGTCCTCCCCCTCGCGGATCTCGGCCGTGACCTCGCTGCACCGGAACCTCTCCTGACCCGGCAACTCGGGACAGTCGACCGAGGCGACGTCGGTGACGGTCGCGTCGAGCTCCTCGGCGGGCACGCCGGGCGCGCCCAGGTCGATGCGGCTCGTGTCGGGCCACAGGACGACGAGCCCGATCGCCGTCGCCACGAAGAAAGGAGCCAGCGCCGCGACGAGGATTCGCCGCGTGGCGACCGGGACCACGGCGGCGTCGCCGTGATGCGAGTGCCCCATCCGCCGAGTATGTCAGTGGGCGTGGCCGCCGGTCCGTACGATGCGGTCGCGGCGATCGACTACACGGGGCACCTCCGTCACGACGGCGAGCTCATGGCGAGGGCCGTCGCGCGCGACCTGGACGCGCACGTGCCGACCTGTCCGGCATGGAACGTCGCGAAGCTGACGATCCACACCGGGCGGCACCACCGGTGTCGCGGATGCCGTGAGGAAGCGCGTCACCCATCAGGTGCCCGTCAGCGCGCCGCCTCTGTCCGTTGTTGGATATCGCACGTCCGGCACGGGCCGCCTGAAGATCGCGTAGCGCATAGTTGGTCGGCCGCCCCCTTCGGGCCGACGATCTCCGTCGACTCGCCGGGTATTGACCGTTTCGTCCACCTGTAGTTAGGTCGGAAGCAAGGCGATCGCGAGGGGGGGCGGATGATCGGGTCAAGGATGGTGCGGGTGGCTGCCGCCCTGGCCGGCGTGCTCCTGCTAGGAGGCTGTGACGGCGAGCCGATCACCGGGGGGAGCTCCGAGCCCGGCGCCGCTCCCGTAGCGTCCACCGCCGTCACCTCGGAGGTCGATCTCAGCGTCCCGGCCGGCGTGAAGGCCAAGTGCGGCCTCACGATGTTGACCGACGGGAAGCTCATAGTGCGCTGCCGTTTCACGAACACGAATCCCGACAGGGTCCGGTTCCTCTACTGCATGATGATGGACCTCACGACGGCAGACCAGGGCGCGTCCGTCCCCGGCCTCAACGGTCAGCACATAGTCGTGCACCAGAGCGGAACGACGGTCGACTGCACCAAGAGCCCTGCAGGGCAGTTCTCGCAGACCAGCTTCCATTTCGGGTGCGAGGAGGTCGATCTCCAAGCGGGCGAGACGAAAATCATAACGTTCGAGAGCGCGGGCGCGTACAAACCTCCGTCGGGCGTCACCGTGACGGCGCAGGATTTCCAGGTGAGCTACGCGGACTCGGCGATCGTCGATCCGGCGCACACCTACGATCCCACCAACTGCCGCCTGGGCGCGGGCGAGGAGCAGGCCGGCTTCGTGACCTTCGGCCAGGGCGACGTGGGCGCGTACTGGGTCGTGGCCGGCCAGCCGTTCGTGGATCCCTTCGTCGCTCGACAAGACGAGGCGGGGAAGGCGGGACCGAAGGAGTATTCATTGTTCGAGGATTCGCCGTGCACGCCGCGCGATCTCGAGGCGAGGCTCACTGATCTCGATCCGTGCCCCGTGTTCGACGGAGAAGCGCCGCCGGTGGCGATCGACCTGAACCTCTTCTATCACGAGTCCCACATGGCAGAGCGCGGCACGACCTTCCCGGCCCTGATCGAGGTCGAAGCGACGGGCGATGCCCGGGCAGTTCGGATCGAGACCGATCCGCCCGAAGGTGAGCCGTTCGAGATCCCGGGAGGCCAGGAGACCTACGGCACGCTGCGAGCTTGCGCCGAGGAGGTCGTCGACAGATGCGTCGCTCCTGAGGTCGAGGAGGGCGCGAGGCTGCACGTGGTCGTCGACTTCCTCCATCCGAGAACGAGGGAGCTGCTGTTCCCCCAGGTCGTGGACTTCTTCGCCGACACGGAGCCTCCCGTCGTCGAATCCGTCGAGATCGACGGCGGGACGATCAGCGTCACGGCGTCGGACGAGGCGACTACACCGGTGGACGCCACGCTCTGGATCTCGACGGACGAGGGAGAGACGTGGGAGACGCTGCCCCTCACGTCACGCCCTTCGATCACGGAGCTGGAGTTGCAGGAAGACGTCCCTCGCGGCGGCAGGCGCGCGTTCTTCGGGAACCTGCCCGAGGACGTGAAAGAGGCCCAGTACGTAGTAGGGGTCCAGGATCTCGTCTTCAACCTGACGTTCTTGGGGCCGCAAGAGGTCTGAACGATTTCCCCGGCCCGCGAGTCCCACCGCGTGATCTCGATCAGGTACCGAGGCCGATGGAGGCCCCGGCTTGCCATCCCCTCCGGCGAATCCTCCGGCTCGTGAGCGCGTGAACGAGACGGAGGTGCGGGAGCGGCTCGGTGCGATCGCCGCCGCCGAGCGGCGGTTGCGCCGGACGGTGGAGTCGCTCGACGACGGCGACCTGCGCGCGCCCTCGTGGTGCGACGGGTGGACGCGCGGGCACGTCCTGGCGCACGTCGCGCTCAACGCACGCTCGCTCGTCAACCTGATGGATTGGGCGCGCACGGGAGTCGAGACGCCGCAGTACGCCGGCTGGGCGGAGCGGGAAGGCGACATCGCCAGGCTCTCGTCGGGCAGCAGAGACGAGCACCTCCGGGGCCTCGACGCGGCCTCGGCCGAGTTCGCGGCGGCGGCCGCGCGCGTGCCCCTCGATCGCTGGAGCTTCGAGGTCCGAGGGATCGGCGGGGACCTGCAGCCGGCGGGACGCTTTCTGTTCGCGCGTCTGCGTGAGGTCGAGATCCACCACGTCGACCTGCGCGCGGGCTACACGCCGCGCGACTGGGACCCGGGGTTCGTGCGGAGCGTCCTCGAGCAGGTGCCGGGCCGCCTCGGCCCCCACGTCGAGGAACCATTCACCGCGACGGCCGTCGACGCCGGGATCGACGTGAAGGTCGGCGAGGGGGAGCCGGTGGCGCGCGTCGAGGGCCCCGCGCACGTGCTGCTCGCGTGGCTCCTCGGGCGCGGCGACGGCGACGGGCTCGGCGTCACCGGCGACGTCCTCCCCTCCCTGCCCGCCTGGGGTTGACGCGGTGCCGCCGGACGCGTCCTTCCTCGAGTTCGTCCTCGATCAGCTCTCGAGCCTCGACGTCAGGGCGCGCGCGATGTTCGGGGGCCACGGCCTCTACCTCGGGGACAGGTTCTTCGGCCTCGTGTACGGCGACGGGCTCTACCTGAAGACCGACGCGAAGACGCGCGCCTGGTACGAGCAGCGGGGCATGGCTTACTTCCGCCCGAACGACGGGCAGCACATCAGAAGCTATCTCGAGGTGCCGCCGGACGCGCTGGAGGACCGCGAGCGGCTCGTGGAGCTGGCGGAGGAGGCGGCGGCGCTCGCGCCGTAGCAAGCGCGTAGGTGTGGTGACGTCGGCTCGCAGGCGCGCCCCGAAGTCGAGGCTCCACGACGCGACCGAGACCCGGTTCCCGCCCCCGGGCCCCCGGTCCACGGCCGGCAATCCGCCCGCCGGTACCGTCGCCTCGTTACGATCAACGGGAAAAATACGATCCGGCACGACGTCCCGAGGAACTTCGTAGAAAGGAGAGCAACATGCAGGCAGAGGGAACGAGGACGCCCGGGCAGCTCTTCGCGCTCGTGATCGGGGTCGTCTACCTCCTGGTGGGCATAGCCGGATTCTTCGTGGCGAGCGAGTTCACCAAGGGCACCGCGGACGACGAGCTCATCGTATTCAGGCTCAACCATCTGCACAACATCGTCCCCTCGCCCTCGGCGCAGGGTGGCTCGCGGCGTCACGAACGGCGGCGATGTCGAAGAGCGTCAACACCCTCTTCGGCGCGGTGCTGCTCGTGGTCGCGATCCTGGGCTTCACCGGGATCGACCTCATGCACACGCTGCTGAACATCACGGAGTCGACGGACCCGGACAACTTCCTGCACCTCGTGACCGGCGCCATCGCGCTTTACCTGGGCACGGCGGGAGCCGGGGCCCGCACTGCGACGACGTAGCTCCCGCGGTCGCCGGCGCGCTCAGCTCCTTCTCCGCGCGAGCAGTCCGGCGACCACCAGGGCCGGTGCGGCCCACCTGCGTTTCGTCGTCCACGACCAGTGCAGTGTCCGGTCGTGCGCGCGGTCGTCGAACTCACCGTGCGCGGCGAGGTCGGTGGCGACGGGCTCCCACAGGTTGTCCCGGCGGTGGGATTCGATCGCGGCGTCCGTCTGCTGCGACTCGTACCCCGTCCGGCCGAGGTAGCGGTCGAGCAAACCCGGGGCGAGCTTGTCTGCCACGACGGTTGCGGACGTCGTCGGCGCGACGTTGACCTCCCTCCGGTAGTTGCGCGCGACCCAGACGATGGCCCGCGCCGCCACCTCCGGCTGGTAGATCGGAGGCACGGGCTGTGGGTGCCGCTCGAGAGTCGTCTTGACCCAGTGGAACTGCGGCGTGTTCAGCGCCGGCAGCTGGACCATCGAGATCCGCACGCGGCTTCGCTCGTGCATGAGCTCGCAGCGGACGGACTCGGTGAACCCCTGGATCGCGTGCTTCGCTCCGCAGTACGCGCTTTGCAGCGGAATCCCTCGATAGGCGAGGGCAGACCCGACCTGGACGATCGAGCCGCCGTCTCTCGGGAGCATGCGCTTCAGCGCCGACATCGTCCCGTAGACGTAGCCGAGGTAGGTCACCTCGGTGACGCGGCGGAAGTCGCCAGGTTCGATCTCGACGAGCGGCGCGAAGACCGACACCATCGCGTTGTTGACCCAGACGTCGATGGGACCGAGCTCGTCTTCGATGCCCGCGGCGGCGTCCTCGACCGCGCGCGGATCGGCCACGTCGGCCGGGACGGCGACGGCTCTGCGGCCGAGCGACTCGATCTCTCTCGCTGCGTCGGCCAGCCGGTCGCTCGGGCGGGCGACAAGCCCGACGTCCGCCCCGTCCCGAGCGAAGGCCCGGGCGGTCGCCCTGCCGACGCCGGCCTAAGCCCCGGTCACGACAACCACCCGTCCGGATCGTGTGGGGCTCATCGGATCCTCCAAACGTCGGCGTTTCTTGGACTAATGAAGTTTGGTGATAGAGTACCCCTCATGGAGAGCTTCGAGCAGCGGCTCGAATCCACCGGAGCGCTCGCGGACGACGTGCGCAGGGCGCTCTATCTGTTCATCCGGGCTGCGCGGCGCCCCGTGGGCCGCGACGAAGCCGCCCAAGCCGTAGGAATCTCACGCAAGCTGGCTGCATTCCACCTCGACAAGCTCGTGGAGAAAGGCCTTCTCGCGCCTCGCTACGCTCGACTCACCGGCCGCAGCGGTCCCGGAGCGGGACGCCCGGCAAAGGTCTACGAGCCGGCCGGGGTGGACGTCGCGGTGTCCATCCCCTTCCGCTCTTACGAGGTGGTCGGAGACATCCTCCTCGACGCGCTCGAGACCCGTCGGTCGTCGTCGAGGTCGGCGGCCGTGCGCGAAGCCGCGTTCCGGCGAGGTGAGGAGCTCGGTCGCACCGAAGGCGTCGTGCGGTCCCGGCGCAGAGCTTCGGACGAAGCGGCGCTCGAAGCCGTCCGCGAGATCCTGGCCGACCGCGGCTACGAGCCCTACTCGGACGAGCGCGGAGGCGTGAGGCTGCACAACTGCCCCTTCCACGCCCTCGCGCAGCGCTCGCCCGAGCTCGTCTGCGCGATCAACCAGGCGCTCGTCGACGGAGTGCTCGCGGGGATCGGCACCCAGGAGCTGGAGGCCGTGCTCGATCCTCACCCGGGCGAGTGCTGCGTCCACCTGCGACCGAAGGAGGTCGTGGCGTGAGCTCCGCTGCGGAGCTCGTCTCACGACCGGGGCCATCCGTGGTTCGAGGCGCGCCCGACCTGGATGCCGCCGAGACCGCGGCCGGGGACCTCTTCGAAGCACTCGGAGTGGAGATGTCGAGTCCCGACCTCGTCGAGACACCGCGGCGCGTCGCGGCGATGTACCGGGAGCTGCTGACGCCGAAGCCGTTCAACCCGACGACGTTTCCCAACGAGGACGGCTACGACGAGCTCGTCCTCGCCAAGAACATCCCGTTCACGTCGCTGTGCGCGCATCACGCGCTGCCGTTCTCGGGCGTCGCGCACGTCGGGTACCTGCCCGGCGACCGGATCCTCGGGCTGTCGAAGCTCGCCCGGCTCGTCGGCTTCTTCTCGCGCTCGTTGCAGGTGCAGGAGCGCCTCACCAAGCAGATAGCCGACTGGCTGCAGGGCGAGCTCGATCCGCGTGGCGTCGGGGTCGTGCTCGAGGCCGAGCACCTCTGCATGACCGTGCGAGGCGTCCAGGCCGCGGGAACCCAGACGGTGACGTCGAGGATGTACGGGCTGCTTCGCGAATGCGTGGCGACGCGACAGGAGTTTCTGTCCCTGGTCGGGGCGAGGCCCCGCCGCTAGGTCCAGGAAAGGAGGAGTCATGCGCAGATTCTCGTTTCGCCCGGCGCTCGAGCTCCGCGGCCGGAAGTTCAAGGGGCTGAGAGGTTTTGCCGGCAAGCCGTTCCATCCCCCTCTGACGGACGTCACCACGGGCGCGTACGTCATCGGGCCGCTCCTTCTCGTCGTCGCGTTCCTCTTCAAGGACTCGACGTGGGCGGGCGACGCCAACAAGGCGGGGGCGTGGGTGCTGCTCATCGGCGGCATCAGCTCGGTTGCGACCGCGCTGACGGGATACGCCGACTGGCTCAACACCCAGAAGGGAACTCAGATCCGCCGGATGGTGAACGCCCACGCGTGGACGATGATCACGCTGACGGTGATAGTGCTGTTCAGCCTCTGGTACGTCTTCCTGGCCGACGACGGCGAGTACTTCTCGGAGCCGTCCGGTCTGACCGCGATCCTCGCTCTCGTCATCGCGGGTCTCGTGACGATCGGAGGCACGATGGGCGGCTCCCTCGTCTACGACTGGGGCTTCAACATCGAGACCGCCAAGGACCACCCCGTATGGCACCCGAGCGAGACCGACGTCGTCCACCCGCACGACGTTCCTGCCGAAGGCGATCAGTCGTAGGGAGAAGACCCGCATGCACTCGACCGACGAGCGGCCGGCTGCGGCGGAGCACGGCTGCCGGTCTACGGATCCGCGTGACCACCCCGTGCTCCCGCGCCTGACGCCGCCGCTGGTCCGGTCGGTGGTGCGCGCGGCACGTCTCGTCGCCCGCCGCCGATGAACGAGCCGCGCATCTCGGACTACGCGCTGCTCGGTGACACCCGGACGGCGGCGCTCGTGTCCCGTGATGGATCGATCGATTGGATGTGCGCGCCGGGTTTCGACTCCGCTCCCGTCTTCGGAAAGGTGGTCGGTGGAGACCAGGGCGGATCGTTCCGGCTCGCCGTCGACGGAACGCTCGCCTTACGCCGCAGGTACGTCGGCGACAGCGCGGTGCTGGATACCGAGATCGAGGCATCTGGAGGGCGCGGGAGCCTTCACGAAGCGATGCCCGTGCAGGTGGAGGGGTCGTTGTTGCCGCAGTCGGCTCTGGTTCGGCGGCTGACGTGCGAACGCGGGACCTTGAACGCACGGATCTGCTTCGATCCTAAGCAGGGACTGCCCGGGAGGGCGCCGCGCGTCTCGCGGCGGCACCGGGCGCTGGTGTGCGAGTGGGGCGCGCTCGCGCTCACGCTGCAGTCGTTCCCGCACGTCGAGATCTCGCCCGGAGAGGAGATCTCGGTCGAGGTCCCCGCGGGTTCCGATCTCGTGCTCGTGCTGGCGATCGGGGACCGAGCGCCCGCCGTCTTCGTGTCGCACGCCGAGGCGCGCGCGTTGCCGGGCCGAGCCCTCGGCTGGTGGAACCGGTGGTCGGAGGACGTTCGATACCGGGGGCCGTCGCGCGACCAGGTCGTGCGTAGCCTCGTCACTCTGCAGCTGCTGACGTTCTCGCCGTCCGGCGCACCCGTCGCCGCGCCCACGACGTCGCTGCCCGAAGAGGTCGGGGGCGGCCGCAACTGGGACTACCGCTTCTCGTGGCCGCGCGACGCGAGCATCGGTCTCGCCGCGTTCCTGGCGCTCGGAAAGCCCGAGATCGCCCACTCGTTCATGCACTGGCTGCTCCACGCCAGCCGGCTGTCGCGGCCGCGCCTCAAGGTCCTCTACACCCTCTACGGGAATCCTCCGCCGAGGGAGCGCGAGGTCGACGGCGTGCCGGGCTATCGCGGGAGTCTCCCGGTCCGTGTCGGCAACGAGGCGCGCGTGCAGCATCAGCTCGACGTCTACGGGTGGGTGGTGGATGCGGCCTGGTTGCTGACCGACGCGGGACACGACCTGCACGCCGAGCACTGGCGCGCCGTCGGCGGGTTCGCCGACTTCGCCGCCGGCGCCTGGCGTGAACCCGACGCCGGCATCTGGGAGGTGCGGGGAGAGCCGCGCCACTACGTGCACTCGAAGATGATGGCGTGGCTATGCCTCGACCGGGCGCTCAGGATCGCGCAGAGGCGGAGCGTCTCGTCTCGACGGACGGCGCGCTGGGCGACCGAGAAGGAGCGCCTCCGCGACGACGTCATCGCACGCGGCTTCGATCCGAACCTCGGCTCGTACGTTCGCTCCTACGAGTCACGCGATCTCGACGCGGCGCTGTTGATACTGCCCGTTCTCCAGTTCGACGACCGGCCCGAACGGGTCCAGGGGACGATCGCAGCAATCCGGCGCGAGCTCGGAGCCGGCGACGGCCTCCTGTATCGCTACCGCGTGGGGGACGACGGGCTGCACGGCCGGGAAGGCGCGTTCCTGCCGTGCTCCTTCTGGTTGGTCCAGGCGCTCGCCCGGACCGGACGTCGCGCCGAAGCCGCGGAGCTCTTCGACAACCTCGTCGCAAGAGCGAACGACGTCGGGTTGTTCTCAGAGGAGATCGACCCGACCTCGGGTGAGCTGCTGGGCAACTTTCCCCAGGCGTTCACGCATGCGACGCTGGTGCAGGCGGCGACGAGCCTGAGCGGCGAGGACTAGCGCGTGGACTGGCAGGGATGGGCGACGTTCGGGTTCGGAGCCACCGTGGCGCTGACCGCGGTCCTCGTGGCCTCTCAGCTCGCGGGGCTCACGCGCATGGACATCCCGATGATGCTCGGAACCGTGCTCGTCGACGACCCCGACAAGGCGAGGGTGCTGGGCTCGGTCATCCACCTGGTCAACGGCCAGGGCTTCGCTCTCCTCTACGCGTCTGCATTCGCGGCGCTCGGACGGGCCGGATGGTGGCTGGGGGCCCTGTTCGGCGCGCTGCACGGCTTTGCGGCCTTGACCTTGATCGTCCCGCTGCTGCCCGGGATACACCCGCGCATGGCCTCCGCCCGATCGGGGCCCGAGGCCCGCAACGTCCTGGAGCCGCCCGGCCTGTTCGGGCTCAACTACGGCAGGCAGACCGCGGTAGTCACCCTGATGGCTCACGTGCTCTACGGGGCGGTCCTGGGAACCTTCCTGACGCCCGGGTCCTGACTCGTATCTGCCGCTCATGCGCTCGCGTCGAGTGCCCGCCTCCGTCTGCGTCGTGCGGGTGGTATCCCTGAGCCATGAACGGCAAGCCCGGAGACCCAGAGCTCGCGCACTGGGCGAGCTTGATCGAAGAGCTTCGCTGGGCCGGGTTCCTGCTGGACGCGGACTTCCGCCTCGTGTGGGCCTCTCCCGACCTCGAGCGCTTCCTCGACTCTCCTCCGGAGGAAGAGCTCGGGTACGGCCTGCACGTCTTCGAGGCGTTCACCCGAGACGCCTGGCGGCGGATCGCCACTCCGGAGAGCCGGAGGCGGTTCATCGAGGATCTGGGGTCCGTGGTGGTCGCCGACGCCTCCGCGAAGGGCCTCGAGCTGGATTTCGTTCCCGACAGGCTGAGCGCGCTGCTGCAGGGGGCTGAGCCGCGTCCCTTCACCCGGGCGTTCGCAACGTACTTGGAGTACGTCGAGCCGGGAAGCGACAGCGATCTCCCCGTGATGCGCGTGAACGTGCTCGTCGTGCCGCTGCGCGGCGAGGGCGGCGACCTCATCGGCGCGCTGGCGGTCGGCTACATGAGCGTTCGCCCCGGCCTCGTCGCGCTGCTCGCCCGGGGCGACGAGGCGATGTACGAGGCGATGGCGAAGCTGGTCGAGCCCGGCTCCCGCGAGGGCGCGATCCTGTTCTGCGATCTCCACGAATCGAGCGAGTTGGCGCGGACGCTGCCGAGCGCTCAGTACTTCCGGCTCATCAGGAGCCTGTGGACGGAGATAGACGGGCTGGTCGCGGGCAATCGAGGGATCGTCGGCAAGCACGCCGGCGACGGTGCCACCGCGTTCTTCCTCGTCGACGATCTCGCTTCTGCATCTCGGACGGTGTCGGCCGCGATTCGGAGCGCGCGCGGCATCCACGCGCGCTCCGAGGAGATATTCGGCGATGCCGTGGACACGTCTTGCTCGATGCGCGTCGGCCTGCACTGGGGGAGCTCCCTCTACATCGGCCAGCTCGTTCCGGGTGGACGCCTGGACGTGACCGCGCTGGGCGACGCGGTCAACGAATGCGCCCGGATACAAGAGTGCGCGGAGCCGCACCAGACTCTTGCGTCGAAGGAGCTGATCGAGCGTCTGTCGGACGACGACGCCGCGGCGATCGGCATCGACACGGAGAAGGTTCGCTACCGGACGTTGTCGGAGCTCCCGGACGTCGGTGAGAAGGCGCTAGTCGCCGCGGGAGCGATCTCTGTAACGGTTGTCTAGCCGCGCGAGGTCCGGCGCTATTCGACGAGCGCGTCCTCGCGCACGCCGTAGGGATAGAAGAGCTCGAGGAACGGCTCCGGGTCGCCGTCCCAGTCGTAAGCGCGGAGCTGGTCCGGGCTGCGCCTACCGGAGAGCGCGCGGAACAGCTCGAATCGCGGCGCGCGCACCGCCGCGACCGGCTCGCCGCCGCCCGCCACGACCTCCTTGCGCTCGGTCACGAATCGCAACGACGCGCCGCCCGCCGCCTTGATCCTGAGATCGGTCCCTGCGGCGTAGACGGAGAAGCCGATGGCGATCGGAGCCGCGTCGCGATCCTTGGCGAGGCCCAGCGCCCCGTAGACGTCGTGCTGGTGGACCGCGAGGTCGGTCACCAGGACGTGCCCCGCGAAGGGCACCGTCGCTTCGGGCCACGGCACCTCGCCGCGGATCATCGGCGTACGGCGGCAGTCGCGCTCTCCCATTCGTCGAGCAGTCTTGCAGAGCTCGCTCGCGGCGATCGCGAACCTGCCGGTCGGTCCACTCGTTCAGAGCGACGACTCCGTGCTCCGAGCCGAGCGCGACGAAGAACTCCCGGGGGAAGTCGCCCGCGACGGTCCGCTCGACGACCCCCGTGAGGTGCGCGACGACGTCGCGTATCGACCATGCGGGGGTTGCCGGGACCCGCCGTTCGAGCTCTTCCTCCGGCAGGCCCGAGACGAAGCTCGCCAGCTCTTTGCGTGTGAGGGCGTAGATCTCGGCGAGTTCCGCCATGACGCTAGGGAGCGTAACGTGGACGAGAGGGAGCAGGAGTGAGTCGTTCGTGCCGGACGTGGAGAAACGACGCTCCCGCACGCCTCCCTCTTGTTGAAGGGCATTCTTGGAAGGGCCTGGACATGTGGGAGGAGAACATGAAAAAGCCGGGCTCGCCCGAGGGCCGGCCGGCATCTGAGCTCATCGACAACAGAATCGCCGAGCTCGGGGACTGGCGCGGGGAGACCTTGAGCAGGATGCGCAAGCTCGTCAAAGAGGCAGACCCGGACGTCGTCGAGGAGCTGAAGTGGGTGAAGCCGACGAACCCCGGCACCCCCACGTGGTCGCACGACGGGATCATCTGCACCGGCGAGTCGTACAAGTCGGTCGTGAAGTTGACGTTCGCCAAGGGGGCTTCGTTGAAGGACCCGGCCAAGCTCTTCAACTCGAGCCTCGCCGGGAACACGAGGCGCGCGATCGACATCCACGAGGGGGAGGAGGTCGACGCGGACGCGTTCAAGGCGCTCGTCCGCGCCGCGGTCGCCCTCAATGCATCCCGCGGAAGGGCAACGCCACGGCAAGCGAAGTAGGCCCGCTCGACGCCGCTTAATGTCCATCCTCGCGGGACGTCCTTCGGCCGCTGCAGACGTACGCGACTGGCAGGCCGCAACAATGCTCGCGCACCGCTGTTAGCGTCCGCGTCGAGGCCAAAGAAGGGGGCGCAATGAGCGGCAGGGCTTTCGCGGGGGAGGTTCTGGTGGTTGCGTTGACGGCCGCGTATGCGGAACCGGCGCA